>DATELB010000224.1:0-3512 GCA_035277085.1 Nitrospira sp.
GCTCATCGACGGCCTGCGCATGGTCCGCGGCCATGCCAAGGATCTGGTCCTTCCACCTCCCGATTCCGAAGAATTCATTTTCCTGGCGCGGCGGGTCGGCTACACCACCGACGATTGGCAGGCAGGGGCAAGGCATTTGAAGACGGATATAGAGGACCATATGAAGAGAGTGCGGGAGTTCTTTGAAAGGAGTTTTGGGAAGCTGTGAGATGTCCGAGAGACGGCGCCTTGCGTGCTCCACGCTACGGCTCGACCGCACTACGTCTCCGGTTGCTCGGCCACATAAACTCGGTCCATTGTTGCTGTCGCCAATGGACCTCAAACATACGCGGCCGTCGCTGCGCGACCGCAACCGCTCAACAAGTGCGGTGCCCTCGCCTACGCTCAAGTCGCAGCCAAGGCATCCGTCTCTCACCTACCCCGGAGGAGAGGGAGTACGAGCAAGCTTGGAAGGAGCATTTATATGTGAGGACGGGTCCTGTCAGCGAACAGCCCCAACGTGCTCGCACCCCCGCCCGGTGTGGGGACCCCCGCTGCGCGCATTGGGGCTCCCGTTCTCCGCCACCCGCCCAAAAAAAGAGAAATCCTATGTCCCTTGTGGAGGAGAGGACGATCAGCAAGCTCGGAAGGAGCTTTTCTACATGGAGGCGGGTCCTGGCGCTGACTAGCCCAGGGGGCTTCGCACCCCGCCAGGTGTAGGAACTCCGCTGCGGGCGAACGATTCATCCCCGCTTCGGAGGGAAGTCAGAGGTGCTCGCTTGGGCAAAGCGCAACGCTCCTCCGTTGCGAACCGCGGGATTGCAGCAGTATAGTTATCTTCTTAGACCGCCCAACGCTCACGAGAGGATCGCGGAGGAATCATGAAGGGCTCACACGCGCATCGCCACACACATAGCCACAAACACTCGCACGGCCGGTCCACGCACAGCCATCCCCATAGCCATCAGCATACACATTCGCACTCCCATACCCGCTCCGCCCACGACCATAGCCACTCGGGCGAACATGGCGGACACTCACATCGACACAAGCCGAAGGCATAGTCTTAAACCTTATCTCGTTTCAGCAGTTCCCGGATCAGCCGATTCATGCCTTGGTGCATCAGACTGATGTCCGTCTCGAGGAGATCGAGCATTGCGGCTCGCGCTCGGAGTTCATCGATGGTATAGCGGCCTCCCTTGCCGAAAAAGAGGTCGATCCGGTGTTGCTCTATTTCGGAGCCGGGAGGACCGAGCCGGCCGTCTTGACGCCATCTCATGATGAGGATTTCTCTCAAGGTCAACTGTGCCGGCTCATCGGTCACTCGGGTGTTGAGAAATGACCAGACGGCGGGAACAAAAGCGCTATTCTCTCCGGTCCAGACGTCTTTCAACAGATTTCGATCATGATATAGCTCCTCGCTTGCGCTGGTGTCCATCAAGGCCGCTGATCCAAAAATGAGCTCGCTGGCTCCCCCAATCACCGTCGCGACATTAGCCGTGTTCAAGACGCCGATGCTCGAAGCCCCTACGCCGATCGCTCCGCTGATGACCGTAAGGACACCGCTGCCCAGCATGCCCAGCAACGTATAGGTGTTCTGACGCCTGTCTACAGACTTTTGCAAATGCTCGGCCAACAACGTTGCGCGGCCCTGCTCGCAGCCCGCCTCGACGGCGACGCTCGACACATCGAGGATGCCCAACGTGATGCGGTCGGTGATATGCCGCCGTTCCCGGACATACTCGAGCGCTGGCCCTTCTCCATGCGGACCGACCTGACTCTCCAGAAGCAGCAGGCGATCGAGAAAGGGCACGACGCCAAGCGCCGCAGCAGTCTCGAAGGCCGCGACGGAGAACTGACCCCTCAACGAGGCAATGCGCTCGGAGGAGAGCTGCTGCGCACCGTCGTCGAGCGGCTCCAATGGAGCAGGATAACTACATCGACGTTCGTAATACTCGCCGCCCGGTGGGGCAGGCGTTCCGCGGCCCTCAGAGAGCGTCGAACATCCCTGCATGATACCGGTGATCATGAGCAGACCAGCAGCGAGAACTTTCATGTGCCCCTCCGTGCCATTGGGTGTTTCAGCTGTCGCGACGTCTCGAACAGAGATCGCGCTCACTACTGTTTCGCTACAAACGGCATTATTGTCGTGCGTCGGTAGGGAAATAGATAGGCGTTCGGAGAAGCAGTCTGGATGCCGCCAGCCGCTAACCCTGTGATAACGTTGTGGCAATAGAGTGACGGGTACGGCCCCTTGCCTGTACCTTGCTCCACGTGAGAAGACAATAGAGCAAACCCATGAACGACTTCGTCGCCGGTAGCACCACGCCTGTGCGATACTCTCGATGAACGCCCGGTCGAAGGAGGACACCACCGAAGTTATGCGATGCATGTTCACATTCCTCGTCGCCTTACTCCTATCCGGTTGCATTAACATCACCAATGAACTCCAGCCGACCGACGCCGACGTCAAAGACGTCCTGATGGGCGAAGACTGCACGCCTATTATTCTTGGTTTTGGATTGGGTACGAACAGGATCGAATATGCGCTTAAGGACGGAAGGCCATATGGAGACGTCACAGAGTTTCGCTCGCGGATTAACCTGAATCGCCGGACGACTATCACCCGCATCCGCACGATTCAACTGACTGAGTTCTATATCCTGCTGGTAGGCTCGCGCTGCGTTCAGGTGCTCGGCGAACCATAACCGTGGTAGGGCCGAGGACGGTGCCTTGCTTGCTCCCCCGCTACGGCTCGACCGCACTAAGTCTCAGGCTGCTCAGCCACGTAACCTCGGTCCGTTGCGCCCCTACTGCCAACGGACCTCAAACATACGTGGCCGTCGCTTCACGACCGCAACCGGTCGACAAGTGCGGTGCCCTCGCCTCCGCTAAAGTCGCTGACAAGGCACCATCCTCGTCACCACTAAAAGAAGGACCAGCAAGCTCGGCAGGACTATTTTCTAGTGAGGTCCCCAGGGGACCGGCAGAGGCGGATGGACTAGAGTTGCGTTAAACGTTCGCAGAGGATTCTTACAATGTTGAAACTCATTACCTTGGCGGCATGCGTGATCGGCTTTGTCTTCATCGGACCGAAGGCGTTAGCCGAGTTTCGTCAGGTCTGGCCTCGTACTCGCACTGTTCCGAGCCCGGACGGCGAGGACGCCGGTGGTAAGCCGAAATCAGGCATCGCCGCCTAATCGTAAACGCTCTCCTCTGTATGGCTAAAGCGTAAATGGCTCAAAGAGGCTTGTTTACATCGTGGCCAGCACGAAGCGAAGAAGACCGGAGAGGTTTTCGGTTTGGCTAGAGGGCATCAGTCGGTTGACCTGTAGATTATAGCCGCCTTCCACAGTAAGCTGCGGTTTCCATTCTCGCACCGGTTCAAACTCCCACGTCAGCACACCCTTGCCTCCGATCATGTCAAAATCGACGAGTCTATCGCTCGATCGCATGCTGAAGTAGTTTCCCATCGCCGTCATGCTCAGGCGTTGGCTCTGCATGTACTTCAAGGCAAGGGATGCGGACGGAGA
>DATELB010000225.1:0-6213 GCA_035277085.1 Nitrospira sp.
TACGAATTTTACGAAGTTCCCGCGCCAAGCGGCGGTCCTACCGCACGGTCGGCTCAGTAACGTACCAGGGCCGGGGCCAAACCGCCCCGGCCCTGCCCTTCCTACTTTCCTTCTTTCCATTAATCCCCCACACTTCACTCATAACATTGCCTACACGGCACGCTTCCCGAGGACACTTCCCTTTTCACCCCGCGACCGGCCGGAAACTTGATTTTGGCGCAGGACAAGGGGGACAATAAAAAAATTTTGTCTCGAGTGAAACCGATGCCGGATGAGCACAAACGGGTCAGCCAAAAGATCGCCGATGTCGAACGGCTCCTGTCTTCGATCGTTGCCTCATCAGATGACGCAATTCTGAGCAAGGATCTCGAAAGCGTCATTACCAGCTGGAACCGAGGTGCCGAGCGCATGTTCGGATATACGGCGGAGGAAATGATCGGCTCCTCGATTCTGCGAATCATTCCTCCGGACCGTCATTCGGAAGAGTCCGTCATCCTTTCCAAGCTTCGGCGGGGCGAGCGCCTTGATCATTATGAAACCGTTCGCCGGAAGAAAGACGGCCAACTCTTCGACGTTTCCATTACGGTATCACCGCTGACCGACCAGGAAGGGAACGTTATCGGCGCTTCCAAGATTGCACGCGACATCTCGGAGCAGAAGCGCGCCCAGCGGGCCCTTCACGAAAGCGAACAACGGTGGCGCGTGACGCTGGAAAGCATCGGCGATGCGGTCGTCGCCACCGATGCGTCGGCGGTCGTGACGTTCGTCAATGCCGTCGCCGCGAGAATTTTGGGCCGCCCTGCAGCAGACATTGTCGGCCGTCCCTTGGGCGACAGTTTCAAGATTGTCCACGAAGAAATGCGCACCCCCGCCGACTGCCCGGTGGGTCTCGTCATTCGTGAAGGAAAGGCCGTTGGACTGGCCAACCATACCGTGCTGATAAGGCCCGACGGAACAGAAGTCCCCATCGATGACAGTGCCGCGCCGATCCGTGACAGCGATGAACGGCTGATCGGTGTGGTGTTGGTGTTCCGCGACGTCTCCGAGCGAAAACTGTCGCAGATTCAACTGCAGCGGTGGAACACCGAGCTGGAAGATCGAGTCAGGGCGCGCACTACGGAACTGGTCAATTCGCAAGAGCGGTTGCGCGCGTTGGCGTCGCAATTGAATCTGACGGAGCAGCGGGAGCGCCGGCGGTTGGCTGCCGACCTGCATGACTATCTCGCGCAGCTGCTGGCCTTGATACGGATCAAGCTGGGCCAAACCCTGCAGCGGCTGCCTGACCAGCTCGGGGAGGGTCGGTCGTCGCTGACCGAAATCGACGACCTCCTGCTGCAATGTCTTCAGTATGCGCGCACGCTGATGACGCAGCTGAGCCCGTCCGTGCTCCAAGACTTGGGACTGATTCCCGCTCTGCACTGGCTCGCGGAACAGATGGCGCAGCAGGGACTCAAGGTTGACGTGAAGGTGCTGACACAGGAGAAGCCCTCGTTCGACGAACATCAGTCCGATTTGCTCTTTCAAGCTGTGCGCGAGCTCCTGACCAACATCCTCAAACACGCGGGAGCGTCGGCAGCGTCGGTGACCATCCGGAAGCAGGACCGGGATACGTGGTTGTTGACCGTGCAGGACGGAGGCCTGGGCTTCAATATCGACCAAGTGCACTACGAGCCTTCGGGTGAACATTTCGGACTGTTCAGCATTCAGGAGCGGATGGAAGCGATGTCCGGATGGTGCCGAATCGATTCGATGCCGGGGCAGGGAACTACCGTCGAATTAGGCTTAACCGCCATTCCATCCGATGCGAAGCCAAAATCGCATATTTCGGCCACTGCCGCCCGATTCTCCAAGGCCTCCCGACCCCCAAAATCTTCCTGCTGGCGCGTGTTGTTGGTGGATGACCACGCCATGGTCCGGCAAGGGCTCCGCAGCATCCTTGAGACCTACCATGACCTTGAAGTCGTCGCCGAGGCGGCCGATGGGATGGAAGCCGTAGAATCGGCGATCAGCAAGCAGCCGGACGTGGTGGTCATGGACGTCAACCTGCCGCGGCTCAACGGAATTGACGCCACGAGACGCATTAAGAAGGATGCACCCGCAACGGTGGTCATCGGCCTTTCCGTGCATTATTCGTCACAGACCCACGCCGCGCTCATCGACGCCGGCGCATCGGCGCTTCTCAGCAAGGAGCAGGCGACCGAAGATCTCTATGGAACCATCAGGCGATTCCTCCAAGCGCCCTCAAGCACGCGCGCGACCTGACGCCTTGCCCGCCCCTTACTCGGTTCGGTACAGTCGCCCTTCGGAATTTCCAAGGAACGAAATGGCATTGATCGATGCGCCGGCGCTGAGCCGTCTTCAGGAAGAGTTCCGCAGGTCCATGCGGACGCTGCTTGCTGCGCTTTGCCGCGATATCGAAGGGCAATACGCTCATTCCGCGAAGCGGTTCGCGCTGCCGCTGGATTACTTCCGGTACCTCGCCCGCACACTCGATCGCTCGGCGTTTTCGAACTGGAAGCTGGTCGGATGGATCGAAGCGCTCAATGACCTCGTGTATTTTTTGGATCTGCTCTCACAGATCCGTCATGAACGCGACCAGCGGGGGTTTGCAGAGCAGCTCTTCACGGAATGCGAAGACAAGTTCTTCGAACACACGTATCTCGACGAATTGTTTCCATTTGGGCGGGCGCGGCACCGCGGATTGCGGGAGCGGCTCGAGCAGCTATGCAAGAGATTGGCGTTCGAGATCATCCAAGAATCGATGTGTCTGGAGCCCCGACGGACGTTTGAATGGATACGGCGGGCTGGTCGGGACTCGTGGACGATAGCCGGCCGGTTGGAGGCATCGTTCGAGCGCGCCGAACAGGCCTATACGATTCCCATTGGGATCGACGGAAGCGCGCTCGTCGCACCTGCGGCGATCCGAAAAGCCATCATCCCATCGCGGCAGATTGCGTTTGTTCTGACGAAGGACGAGATTGCGCTCCGGCCGGGCGCTCATGCTGTCGGGACCCGTCGAGGAACTGCTGTGCAATGGCACTGGCCCCTGCGCGACGCGGTTCGACCGGGCGCAGCGCGGTCGGAATCGCCGACCATAGGGCCGACGCTGCACTATGGAAGAAACCGGGAACCGAAATCGCTTTCCGTCAGCGATCCGAGACAGGCGGCGCGCATCATCCGGGCTTGGCAAACGATTCACGAAGCATGGCCTGAGGGTCATGCGTTATTGGAGCTGCTCACGTCGAGGGTCATACCGCTGAACGCCCCGGGCGTCGTCAGCTTCAGCTATCGTCACCGGCCGGGCCTCTCCTTCATCAACTGCTTCGAGCGAGACAACCTCGATCTCATCGATGACGTCATTCATGAAAATAGCCATCACCACTTAAATCTGCTGTTGCGAAAACATGTCCTGTACCACCATGACCGGAACCAACAGATCTTTTATTCGCCCTGGCGGAGGACGCTCAGGCCGCTCCGTGGCATTCTGCACGCCACATTTACCTTTACAATGGGGGCTCTGCTCTTCGCACGGTTGTCGGCATGGGCCGAGACCAGGCGGGGCATGGCTCAATGGCGCGAAGCGGGACTCACCGCGCGGCAACTCGTGCGCGCCCGCTTTCGTTGCTTCGAAGAGGTCGAATCCGTCCGGTATTCGCTGCTCGACCTCGAGTACGCCCGCCGCCTCAAGTGGATCACAACAGCAGGCGCGGGCCTCGTCAAACAGCTCGAGCGCACCATCGTGTCAACGGAAGTGGAGATGTCTCATCACCGCAACGCGGTGCTCTCCTCCGCCTTCGGGCCTGCATTGCGCCGGCATGTGGTTGGCCTGCGGCAAGCCCGCGCTAATTACGGGCCTGCGCGCCTCGATCAGGTCTAACCGACCGGGACTCACCTGTCTGTTCCCCTAGCTTCGCTCCTGTCCTCCGGCCGGTAGACTGTGGAGCGGAGGGGTCATGCCGAACCGCGTGATGAAGCTCTTGGCGGGAATTGCTCTGCTCTTGTTTTTGCTTCTCACCGCCGCTTTATTCATCGACGAGCCATTGCGCGCCTATATCGAAGAAAAAATGAATCGCAGCCTGAAGGGGTACCGGGTCCACATCGGGGCCCTGGATTTTCATCCCATCGGAGCGTCGATCGATCTTCACGAGATCCGACTCGAGCGTGTCGATGAGCCGGATCCTCCCGTCGCTACGATCGCGCGTTGGTCGGCGAGCGTCCACTGGAGGGCCCTGTTGTCCGGACATTTGGTCAACGACCAGGACATCGAACGGCCCAAATTCCATATTACGAGAACGCTCGCCAGACGGGAGGCCGGCAGCGACACGCCTGTCACAGAGAGAGGGTGGCAGGATGCGGTCGAAAGCGTGTATCCGTTCAAGATTAATCAGGTCAGGATCACCGACGGCGAAATCCTGTACGTCGATGAGGCGAAGCCCGACCAGCCGCTTCGTGCGCGCCGCATGAATCTTCAGGCGTCGAATATCCGCAATGTGCAGTCAGCCGATCAGGCGTATCCCTCGGAGTTCTCGTTGGAGGGCCTGCTGTTTGAGTCGGGGAAGATCCGGCTCGACGGTCGGGCCGACTTTCTGGCGGAGCCCCATGCGGCTGTGAAAGCGGAGTTGGCGATGGATGGCGTCTCGCTGGGATCGCTCGTGCCGGTGACCGCGCGGTACAACGTCCAGCTGAGCGGGGGCACGATGTCGGGAGAGGGCGCGATCGAATATGGTCCCTCCGTAAAGGTCGTGAATCTCAAACGGCTGACCATCGACGGTCTCCATCTCGATTACGTGCATGCCGCCCATACACAGCAAGCGGAAGCGGCGAGGGCGAAAGCCACGGTCGAGACCGCGCAATCCATCAATGCGAAGGAAGATGCGTTCGTGCGCGTCGATCGCATCAGCATCGTTGACGGCGAGATCGGATTCGTCAACCAGGCCGCGAAGCCCCAATACCGGCTCTATTTGGTCGATGCCGATCTGACCTTGGAACGGTACAGCAGCCGGTTCCTCGATGGTCCGGCTTCCTTCACTCTCCAAGGAAAATTCATGGGAACCGGCGAGACGCAGATCTCAGGCACGATGCGGCCTCCTCAGGAGTCGCCCGACCTGGAACTGAAGATTAAGATCGCGGGCACACAGATCCGGTCGATGAATAACTTGCTGCGAGCGTACGGCAAGTTTGACGTCGTGAAAGGACTGTTCTCGTGCTATTCAGAGATCCGGATCGACGACGGGTCGATTGAAGGTTACGTGAAACCGTTGGTGAGGAAGCTCAAAGTCTATGATCCTGCGCAGGACCGGGACAAGCCGGCACTCGACAAGCTGAAGGAGGGCGCGATCGAAGATCTTTCGATCTTCCTCGAAAACGTCCCGCGGCAAGCGGTTGCGACCAAGGCGCATGTTTCCGGACAGACGAGCCGGCCTCAGACCGAGATCGTCGAGATCGTGATCGGCTTCATCCAAAACGCATTCTTCAAAGCGATTCTGCCCGGATTCGAGCGGGAGTTCGGCTCCAATCACTCTTCAAGTGGGTAAGGATTATTGAACGCGCTGGTTTAGCCGAATCCTCCACCTCTATTCCCCAGCTTTGCCGGCGGTATGGGAACTTTGGGTTGAGCTCGTTTTAATTAGAAGCAGTGGAGTGCGTTCTGTCAATTACGGGTGTTGTCGATCAAATATTACACCCGCCCACCCAGCCGCGCCGAAACGCGGCTTGCACCAGGCGCCCGCAGCGGTCAGGACATCTTCCCTTCCTCGTCCCGTTCAGGGGCGGCCCGTTTAGCCTCAACGTGCGCGCTTGAACGAGCGCCTACCGCAATGTGCAGATACGAATGGTTTCCCGTGTGCCGCGTTCCGCGAGCACAAGAGGCTGACAGGCCGGCCCTGCTTCTTGCCTATACCTGGCGGGTGCGAGGACGAACGATCATCGAGGACAGGACCCGCGCCAATTTCTACACCGGGCGGGGGTGCGAGCACGGTGGGCCTGTTTGCCGTGACAGGACCCGCAGACTCCGGCTAACTCCGGCCCGTCTAAGGTTCCACCGTCACGTCCACAAACGCCGGCATGCTGTCCGCGCCCTTCTTATCGGTCACGCGCAGTCTAAAGCGGAACAGCTTCGGCTCTGAAACGAAGGGCGCGAGAAAGGACGCTTTCGGCATGTTGAGGTCCAACAGTGGCACTTTCGCTCCCCGGACCTGGCTCCAGGTGTAGAAC
>DATELB010000226.1:0-2654 GCA_035277085.1 Nitrospira sp.
CAGGGCTTGCCGAACCATCTCCTGATCATCTGCTAATAGCGCTCGAATATGAACGGCTTGTACCATCTGGCACCTATATATTCTGTTTTAGGAGAAGACACCTCTGAGTCTCCACATGACGCCTTCACGAGATGTTCTCCAACTGGGCGTTCCCCTTGCAAGAGAAGGAAAGGCGACGACAAATTGTTTCACATGTAGGCCGGCGCTGATAGACAAATCAAGGTCTTCATGCAATGCGCCTCCTCGACACATGGCAATCCGCTACTGCGTCGACGCAGATTTCGGCATGACTTTCGTGCGCTGGTCCGGCTGGTCACGGCAAGCGACTTTTTAGCGCACACGCACGGTTGCATGGAGATGCGCGGCCGCCTCCGCAGAAACATTTGCACCTTACCGATCTTAGTGAGGCTCGCTTGGATCCATCGGTCACCGAGCATTTGCTTGTGAAAATCGCGGAGGTCTACCGACGGCATCCCGGAATCGAGCGCGTAGATGCCGGGCTCACCTTGGGACCATGGGGGGCATCGATGCCAACCGCGTGCATTCACCACGATCAGTCTTGTTACTATTGACTCACACGTTGCAAACGCTTAGGCTTTCATCCCCAATGTCATTCACAAAAGGAGCGATCATGACGCGACGGAACCTTAATTGGGTGCAGGCATTAGGTTTGGGAGCGACAGTGTTTGCTCTGTCTGCTCTGGTCATCACGGACAGTCTGCAGTGGACGTCGTCCGCCTATGCCAGCGGTGAGGAACGGAGAGATAGACGGGATGACCGGCAAGATGACCGGAGAGACGCGCGTGATACGCGGCAAGAGGGCCGTGAGGCAGCCAGGGAGGCGAAGCAAGAGTGCAAGAAAGCCGATGATAAGAGTAACAGGGAATGTCGGCAGGAGAAGCGAGATGCCAAGGACGATGCACGCGACGCTGCAAGGGATATAAAGCGGGACTAAAAGTTCTCACTTGAGGTCGATTCTTTGTTCCGGGGCGTAGGATGCCGCGCATCTCCTACGCCCGCGCGACTGAACCAGGGACTATATTCCCTGGATCGAAACCTTTCAGACTCCGCCGACCGCAATCGGGCAGCTTGACCCCGCAACCGGATCTCGCAGTATTCCATTCTTGCAAATTACGCCGTTAACGGCATAGCCTTCAGTGGCTGTCAGTTCGAGAATCATCTCTCGGTTGTGAGCCGGTTTCATGCCTCGAGCTGAAGGGAAGAACGCCATGAACATCGCATTGATCGGAGCAACCGGCTTTGTCGGAACGGCCATCTTGCAAGAAGCCTTGAATCGAGGCCATGAAGTGACGGCAATCGCCCGGAATCCGGAAAAATTGCAAGCGCATCAGAAACTTCACGGCCGGAAGGGCGATGTCTACAACGAAGATGACGTCGCTCGATTCGTCGCGGGCCACGAGGCTGTCATCAGCGCCTTCAATCCGGGCTGGGGCAACCCCGACATATATAATCAACAGGTCAAAGGCAGCAGAGCCATCATCAACGGCGTGAAAAAAGCCGGAGTCAAACGTCTGCTCTTTGTGGGCGGTGCCGGCAGCTTAGAAGTGAGGCCGGGTGTCCAGTCTGTGGATCTTCCGGCGTTCCCGGCTGAATACAAACAGGGGGCGTTGGCCACGCGAGAGACGCTCAACATGCTCCGCCAGGAACAGGGTCTTCAATGGTCGTTCCTTTCACCCTCGGCCGACCTTTTTCCGGGCCAGCGAACCGGAACATTTCGACTTGGCACGGACCAGCTGCTCAAGGATGCCACAGGACAGAGCCGGATCTCGGTCCAAGACTACGCAATGGCGATGATCGACGAGGTGGAGCACCCGAATCATATTCGGCAGCGCTTTACGGTGGGATATTGATAGTGGCTCGAGGCTCAAGGCGCGCAGTTGACGCTCCCTCTAGTCGATGAGCATGCCCCCCCATATCTGTCTCTAACTGATCTCGCAGACGACGAAGCTTCTGATTGTTCGGCTCCGCCTCGATGAGTTCACTGACACAGGCGAAGGTGTCGTACCAAATCCCGTTTTTCTCATACTCAACCACTGTGTCCGTAGTACATACTCGAGGCACGTCAAGATAGATGAGTTCCTCGGGGCAGCATTCGATACTCCCTCCAGCAACAAGGTCCTCAGAAGGCGAGTCCGCATTCCGGATCACTCTGACGACCCACCGATAGTCCACTCCCGGATCGAGTACGATCCCGTGATCTTTGAAGCGGATCGGCCAGAATCCCGCTCTAGTCGGAGAACTCAGCGCCACGTCGGCAACCACATCGCGCGTGTCAGCATTTCTTAGCGTAAAGCGTGTCGGGAGAGCCGTCGCCTTGGAGACGAAGTAATACAGGACAGGCGATTGCTGGAGCGTCAAACCGACATGGTCTGGAGCTGCAGATTTTAGTTGGAGGTCTGATGCGCTGCTCGGCTTGTCACACACGACGAGCACACAGGCGAGTACGGCGCTGGCGATCCTCCTCACTGGCGACCTCACTGGCCGAGAGGCGGCTACCTAATTCAATTCATGTATGGCAAGCGGTGTGCCAACTGTCGGCGTCTTCGGAAAGGCCAATAATTCAGTCGTGATACGCATGCGTGGCCATGAATACCTGAATCAGAAGGGGTACGCTGATCTGAAATGATCCAGCT
>DATELB010000227.1:0-10523 GCA_035277085.1 Nitrospira sp.
AGCAGTTGTCCGAAGAGGACGCAGCCGCCTGCCGGACCTTGTTTGAGTCGATCGGACACGTGGTTAGGGTTGAAGAGCGCTGGCTCGATGCCGTGACCGGATTGAGCGGAAGCGGACCTGCGTATGTCTACCTGATGATCGAGGCGCTGGCGGACGGCGGAGTAAAGATGGGACTCCCGCGCGAGACGGCGCAGCTGCTGGCGGCCCAAACCGTGTCCGGAGCGGCAAGGCTCATCATCGATTCACGCGAACATCCCGGCACGTTGAAAGACCGCGTGGCATCGCCAGGAGGAACGTCGATAGCCGGTCTGCATGAATTAGAGCGAGGCGGTTTGCGGGCGGCATTAATTTCAGCGGTCGAAGCCGCCGCAAAACGCTCGCAGGAACTGGGAACGGCTCTCTAACAAGGAGAAGGCATCGTGCAATACTGGGTGAAAATCGTGTTCGTCGACAACCAAGAATTGGTCGTGAAAGACGCAGTCAGACATACGATCAGCGATGATATGGAAGTCCTCGAAGTGGATTCGGCGAAGGAAGTGATTATCGTGCCGATGAAGCAGATCAAGTATCTCTCCTGTGACGCGACGGTGTTTGCGACGAAGGGCGGCCCGCCAAAACATTAACCACTTGCGTTCATTAACGTTGCGTCAGCCGGCGAGGTCCATGCCTTCCATGCTGCTTGACAAGTTATATCTGAGGAGCTTCAGCACCGCGTCATTCCATCCTGCCGGGCCGACGCCGCGGCTCCGGACGAGTCTGGGCAAATGGACGCCCGTGTCAAATGAGCCGTCCGGTTTTTGAGCGAGAATCGGATGGTCTACTGCTGCCAGCAGCGGCACGTCGTTGATGCTCTCTCCTATCCCGACGCTTTTTAGAACCCGGCTTTGAAAACGCAGCCTGTGCTCGCGCCGGTAGCATTGCATGAGCAGGTCCGCAGCGTCGCCCTTGTCATTGTCTCCGGTCAGATGAAAGAGCCGGCCCGCCTTGCTCCACCGCAGTCCGCGGCTGACGATCTGCCGGCAGACTTCCGCCACGAGCGGCTGAGGCGCTTCGAGCAGGAACGGCTCGTCGTATTCACGGATGCTCGCCAATGCCGCATCGGCACGTGAAAGACCCGTCACCTCCATGATTTCATCGAGGGAGAGATCCCCGAACCCGTGGAGCGGCGTCTCGACGGCGTCTTCGATCTGTTTGAGGACGTCGCGCAGCATGTGATAGGGCATGCCCAACTCGATGACGTCGTAAGAGGATTTTGTGCGGACACGTTCTAAGGGAAATGTGAACAATCCGTGCGGTACGAAAACGGCGGCGCCGTTTTCGACGATGAAGGGGTCTCGATGCTGCAGTCGGCGGCGAAGCGGCTCAATCTCGGCCCTGCTCTTGCTCGACACGAGGATGAGCGGAATCCCCCTGGCACGAAGTGCTTGCAGCGCCGGCGCTGCGGCGTCCCATGAGGACGTACGTGCGTCCAAGAGCGAGCCGTCTAAGTCGGTGAACACGACGTAGTGGGGCATATGTGACTCAGCGAGGGAGGGCCTGACCGCGTGTACTGCAAGAGCCTGTTCCATGCTCACCATCGACGGAGGTCGCCGATCTCGTCGAGCTACCGATCGCGCCCGAAGCCACGAATCTGACCGGTGCATGGGCCGTGCCAGTAAGTATTTCCCTCACAAATGGACCAAGACGCGTAAATTCAACGGGTCCGGGGACGGGTGGAGTGATGGGAAAAACCTTCACCCGCCTACAGCCGGGTGGTTCCTTGGAAAGCTGTTTACGGACGGTCAGTGGACAGACGTTTGGCTAACCGATGGGCCAGACGGATCATGCCGGGAGAGCGATCGGCCGGATCCAACAGCACATTGAGAACGTATAACTGGCTGGAATCGGCCAAGGCTTTCGCAAGCGTCTGCTCGAATTCCTGCTGGGTGCGGATGACGGCGCCGATTCCGCCGCCAACTAGATCGCAGATCCGTTCGTAGTGCCAGTCGTGAAGGTCGTTGAACGGCCCTTCCAGGATTTCACGTTCTGTCGAATATCCGCGGTTGTTGAGGACCAGCACGATCGGCGTCTGACCATAACGCACCGCCGTGGACAGTTCCGATCCGGTCATCTGAAACGCGCCATCCCCGACCAAGACGATGGGGCGGAGACTGGGCTCCGCGAATGAGGCGCCGATCGACGCGGGGACGGCGAATCCCATGGAGGTGTAGTAGGCAGGCGACAGAAACTCAAACCGCCGGTGCACGCGCAAGTCTGCGGCGGCAAACAAGGATTCTCCGACGTCTGCGATGACCAGGGTCGTCTTATCCAGTTGTTGGTCCAGATGGCGGAACAATCCCCTCAGCGTCACCTGGTCGTCCGGCGATGACGCGGCCGCATCGAGGTTCAGCGGAGGCGGCAGCGGTCGTGACGATTGGGCGGAGAGACCACGCGTGCCCAGGGCCTGGACAAAGTCTTGAAACCGGATCGTGTCATACCGATGATGTCGAATACTGACGTGGTCGGCGGTGGCGTGGATGGTGCGGCCTTCCGACCGTAAGGGGGAATTCGCGTCGAGGTCTTCGAGATCGGACAGGATAGATCCCAGGATCAAGAGACAGTCAGAATCGTTGATGAACTGCTGGACCTCGTCGCGTGCGATGAGTCCGCCGTAGACGCCGACGTAGAGCGGGTGATCCTCGCGGATGACGGATTTCCCGAGCAAGGTGCTGGCGATCGGGATTTTCAGGCGTTCCACCAGTCGGCTCAAATCGTCCTGGAGGCCGAAGCGGCCGATTTCGGCGCCGGCCAAGACGGCCGGCCGCTTGGCCGCGGCCAGCATGGCGCGGACTTCTCCGATTGCTTCCTCGAGCGCGGCGGCGTCACTCGGGTCGTCGTTGAGACACAGCGGCCGCAGTGGATGGTTGAGCGGTGTGTGGACGAGATCGCGCGGAATTTCGATGTAAATCGGCCGCCGATACCGGAGAAGGGCTGCGAAGGCGCGATCCATTTCGCGTTCGGCCGTCGTCGGATCGTCGAGGGAAACGGACGCCACTGTCATCCGCTCGAACACCTCCCGTTGCGTGGAAAAATCACGCACCATGTGATGCATATACGGCATGCGGACGCGTTCGGAGAGACCGGGGGACCCCGTGAGCAGGACGACGGGAGAGCGCTCGGCATACGCACAGGCGATGGCGTTCACGCAATTCAAGCCGCCGACGCAGTAGGTGACGCACGCCGCGCCGATGCCGTTGATGCGCGCGTACGCATCGGCGGCGAAGCCGGCACAGTCTTCGCGTGTCGTACCGATGTGGCGGATTGGCGAGCGTTCAATGAGCTGGTAGAGACTGAGAACGTAGTCGCCGGGAATGCCGAAAATGTGTCGGACGCCCAATTGGTGCAGCCGATCGAGTACGGCAGACCCGATGGTTGCCCGTCCGTCCGTCGTCATGGCGCGCGTCATCTCCCTTTTCAGATCCAAAGGCACGCTTCCACGTCCAGGAAACCACAGCAGGCTCCAACCGTCAAGCAGAGCGCACGGAGTTTGCGCGGCCAAGTGCGGGGCTTGACCTCCGTCGGCCACCGTCAGATAACTAGCGCATGAGTTCCGGTCACGAAACTCCGGCAGGCGTCGTCACGCTGGCGCGCGCCAACGAAATCGCAGGCTCCGGACATCTCTGGATTTATGCCGGTTTCGTACATGCGGTCGACGGCCAGCCGGCTTCCGGAGACGTGGTCGATGTCGTTATGCCGAACGGCCGATTTTATGCGCGAGGCCTCTACAATCCCGCCTCCAAAATCCGTATTCGTGTGCTCACGTTTCAGGATGAATCGATCACTCCGGTGTTTTGGAGAGAGCGCATCGCACAAGCATTGCGGCTTCGGGCGCGTGTCGTTTCCGGGACCAACGCCTACCGTCTGATCTACGGTGAGGCGGATCGGTTGCCCGGGCTGGTCGTCGACCGGTACGGCGACATCCTCGTGATGCAGACGCTTTCCAGCGGGATGGACCGGCGTAAGGAGCTGCTAGCCGATCTCTTGTGCGAAGAGGCAGCCGTCGCTCGGGTGTATCTCCGAAATGACGCCAAAAGCCGCGCCTTGGAAGGGTTGACTCCGATGACCGGTTTCCTCCGCGGCGGCGGTGAGACGACGATCCAGGTGCAGGAAGGTCCCGCTCGTTTTTGGGTTGATATCGCTCACGGACAGAAAACCGGATGGTTTTGCGACCAGCGGGAAAACCGCCTCGCGGCTGCCCGATTGACGCGCGAAAAAGACGTACTCGAAGTGTTCTGTCATACGGGCGCCTTCGGGATTCTGGCCGCGCTCGCAGGGGCAGCCCGAGTGGAGGGCTTGGACGTGAGCGAGGAGGCGCTGGCCCTGGCACGAAAACATGCCTTTCTCAACGGGGTTCAAGACCGGTGCTCGTACCGCGCGGCGGACGCCTTCGACGAAATGCGCCGGTTGGACCAAAGCGGCAGGCAATTCGATGTGGTGTTCCTTGATCCCCCCGCGTTTGCCAGAAGCAAGCAGGCAGTTGCCGGCGCCATGGCGGGATACAAGGACATTAACCTGCTCGGCCTTCGTCTGACAAAACCCGAAGGCCTCCTCGTGACCAGTTCCTGTTCGCACCACGTTTCGGACACGGACCTTTGGGGCGCGATTGGACGCGCCTCTCGGGATGCCAAACGCCCCGTGCGGCTGCTCGAGCAGCGTGGCCAGGCGTCAGATCATCCGATTCTCGCCGCGATGCCTGAAACGCGCTACCTCAAGTGCTTCATCATGCAGGTGCTTTAGGCCGGTGCGATCGCTCCGCTGACGCGAGCGGTGAAAACGGCTCACGGTCAGGGTCTTGATTAGTCGCTGGGCGGTTCGAAGTGGCCGGACGGGCGATTCTGCCAGGGAACAGCAGACTGTTTGGATTGCTTGACCAAACTCTTAAGACTCATTTCCGCTGCCCGCAGCAATTTGGGTTCGCCGCTCTGAATGAGAGCTGTGAGCATGACATAGAGCGAGCGATCCATCCTTGAGCCCGTAAGAATTCGTTCGGTGACCGGATCGGGGCCATTCGGCCTGTCATTCTTCTCATCCGGTTCCTCAAAGAGCAGGTCGAAGGCCGTAGGATGCGCAAACAGCCAGGCGACCGGAACTTTAAGAGCGGTCGCCACGCGTTCCAACGTTCCGATGGAAGGGTCGAGGGATTCGTTCTCTAACTCGTCCAGAGCCTCA
This sequence comes from Nitrospira sp., assembly GCA_035277085.1. GTDB lineage: Bacteria > Nitrospirota > Nitrospiria > Nitrospirales > Nitrospiraceae > Nitrospira_C. The sequence goes on from DATELB010000227.1 coordinate 5,209, forward strand.
AGCGACAGACCGGCTTCAGCGGCAAGAAATTCAGGTGAGTAACCTCGCGAAAGGCGCCAGGCTTGAATTTGCGCGCCGATTGCCATGCGCGATGATATCCGAAGTCGGGATTTGTCCGCAACAACCACCGCGAGAGTTTTGCGCAATACTTTCAATTACTTATGCTGCGATTCTCCTTATGGAAGATGAGCAATCAAATCGGGTACAATAGCGCTCAATTCATTTTCTTCGAAGCCTAAGGGAGGCGGATCATGTTGGGGACAGACATTCGCGGGATCATGGCTGAAGAGGAGGAGGTTCAACGGCGGAGACAGGCGTTGAAGTCCCTCCTTTCCATGCGGAACAAGCAGTTGCGCGAATCATTGGAGCAACGGATCAAGCGAGCCAAAACCGGTGGAGATTGGATGCAGCTCTCCCGTGAGGAATGTGCGACTTTGCACAAGCAGGAAAAGGCCCATCTGAAGTCTCAACTTGAGCAGCTTCAGCATGAGGATGATCGCACTCGCGGCAAGCTGACCCTTCTCAAACGCGCCAAGGCAAGGGCCCAGCGGATTAGGGCAGCGGAAGCGGCGTCCGGGCGGAAGCGTCGATAGCACAGACGGCTCGATTGTTTTCACCTGCCACCCTGTTGACGCGCGCACAAGCGGCGCGCATCCGACAACTCCTCAGGGAAAAGCGGGCTCGAAACACTGAAGGCGCCTTCATCATCGAAGGCGCCAAGCCCGTTTACGATACGATCCTCCACTATCCCGCAAGTGTTCAAAGCCTCGTGCTCTCGACCGACCATGAACGGCATGAAACCGATCAGCAGCGTGATCTACGTGCGTCCTCGAGGATTGCCGCATTTCGTTGCTCCGACCGCATCTTCTCCGCCTTGTCCACCCTAGACACTCCTCAGGGCATTCTCGCCGTTGTCCGGAAGCCCCAGTGGAACGAGGACCGGGTTCTCAAACAACCGAAGCTCTTCGGGATGTATTGTGAGCACATCCAAGATCCCACGAACGTGGGCGCGATCGTCCGAACCGCTGCAGCATTAAACGTCGACGCCCTCTGGCTCACCCCGGAGTCGGCGGATATTTTTAATCCGAAAGTTGTCCGCGCCTCGGCCGGAACTGTGCTGTCGCTGCCGATCTTCGTGACTCGTACTGTGGGCGGACTGACGAGCAGGGGCATTGAGTTGTTTGCCGCCGTCGCTGGCGGCTGCGAATCGGTCGGCATGGAAACCCTTCGCTCCCTTCCAACTCGTCTGCTTGTAGCAGTAGGGAATGAAAGTCGAGGGCTTTCCGCGGATACGATCAAGCAGGCGGGGTGCCTCTTCACAATTCCGTTGAGCCGTCATGTCGAGTCCCTCAACGTTGCGGCAACCGCGGCGATAGCCTTGCATTATCTCCGACGAGTTGCCGGGGAACGAGAACCAGGTTCGTGATGAAGTTAGCGGTATGGCTCGAATCTACCTGCGGCCCCATCGCCTTACTCATGCGCATGGCCATCGGTTCAGCACACTTGAGTTGCCTTATTGTCGCGAGAAAATGATGGCTAGACCGGAAGCCGAAGATATTCCCTGATAACGCTATGCCGCGTAGCGAGCATTCAATGCGGACGATGGATCTCTGGCGGCTTTTCTAGGTTTGAGTTCTCCCCTCTCCGCCAATGCATTCGAAAAGCCCTTCGATTGCAATATGTTGAATCCTCCAGTCCTAAAGCATAATTGCCACGTGTCGCGACAGGATTTGTTTAGGTTCCAGAGCCTAGGTGCTCCGTCCTGCTCTCTCGATACCGCACACCTGCGCCGCGTGCTAGACTCCTGTCCTGAGACCAACCAGCAGCGTCATCACTTCCTCGCAGTCCCTGCCACTCGTGCGCCTCCTTTCCCGGGTGTTCTGGTAGCTGACCCCCTAACCATCACATGCTGAGATGATGTATAACACGCTCCGACTGGCTGTTGGGCGTCAAATTAGGAGAAATTCCAATGAAGCAACTTTCACAAGTGGTTAAAAGAGTCCTTGCACAGGTAGGGGTTTCCACTATAAGAATACGCGGGACCACCAACCAATCTTCTCTCGGTTATATATCCGCCAAAGAGACAATCGCTGCTGCAACGCATGAGAAATTGTCTGTGTGCGACTATGTAGAAAAACTCTGGGACCAATCAGGTGACACTCAACGCGTCATTGATCAAATGGCGTCATGCGGAGTATTTAAAACAATAGAACCTCGCGTTCTCGAGATTGGAGCGGGAACTGGTCGGTATCTTGAAAAAGTACTCGTAGAGTGCAAGCCTGCCATATACGAAAGCTACGAGATCGCACGCGACTGGGCCGAGTGGCTACAAGCAGAATATCCTATTATTTCGCATGAAGCGGATGGAGAATCCCTCAAGCAAACACGCTCTAATTCCGTCGATCTCCTTCATGCCCATGGCCTCTTCGTTTATCTGCCGTTTCTTGTCTCGCACCGCTACTGGAAAGAAATATGGCGAGTTGTGAAAAGTGGCGGGTTTGTGGTGTTCGACATCATATGCGAAGATTGCCTGGATGAACGGACAGTGGAAAAGTGGCTCATATCCGGGCACAAGTATCCCTGTTTCCTTGCCAAGGATTACGTTGTGTCACTCTTTGAAAAACACGGGTTTGCATTGGTCAAGTCCTTTATGAATCGCTACGGTCAAGGACACTCCTTGTACTTGGTTTTTAATCGCAACGGCGTGATTGGGAAGAAACTGGTTGAGGCGGAAAGCGGTCAAGAGTCACGGTAACTGGAGTGTTTTAAATCTCTCCCGTCGGCCTTAACGTGCGCTATTGAGGCCGCTTTTTCTCAATCGTAATTTTACAGCGCCTCAGGAACTACATCTATGTGGGCTGACGGGACAGGCAATGCACTGCCAGACTCGACGCCGGCTGCGGCGCCCACGGGGGCTTAGATTGCAAGGAGATGAGCTGCTATGCAAAGAGCGACGCTGAGAGTGGTGCTTATTGCATTGGCGCTCGGTCTCTGGGGTAGTCTGGCCTGGGCGACGACGATCTCGTGGGATTTCGAGAACGGCGGTTGGCCGTCTGGCCCCATTTGCTGCAATGCCGTCCCCTCGGTCGTCAATGCGACAGGCGGAAATCCTGATCACTACGCACGGCTTACGGCTTCGCCGACTGATTGCGGACCTACGTTTTTCACGACTTGCCCTCGCATCAGGGCAGAAGCCTGGATCGGGCAGATCAATGACGTGGTGGGGGAGACCCGGACGTACAAGATCGACCTCCGCTTCCCCAGTGCGAACCAAGCCGTGACGGGGCACGACAGCCTCGTCTGGCAGATGGTGAATCCTGGGCCAAACAGCCCGGAGCTCCGGACCAGCTGGATTGGGACGCAGAACGGGCGCATCTACATCGCGAACCCAATCCAGCCGGTGCCGCACACGCCGCTCGAAGTCAATCTAGGCGGAATCCAAGGCCCCTTCCCTACAGTCCAAGCCCTCGATCTCGGGCCGCTCGTGTTCGACGAATGGCATACATATGTCATTGAGATGGTTGAGGCGATGTTGCCCAACACTGGCACTATCAAGGCATGGAGAGACGGCGTGCCTTTCGGAACCATCGCCGGCCAAGCGACGATCCGCAGCGTGAATTATACTGAAATCTACATTGATGTGGTCAGTGATAACGGTGTAAAGGGTATCGTCGATTTCGACAATGCGTCGCTCGCCACAGGTGGATGGGAAAGTCCACCAATGGCAGGTGAACGGACTAGAAATTATTTTGCCCCGAAAACAGAGTGATGTTGCGGACCTATGGAAGAAGGCTGGATAGTATCATGTTAACTGACTCGTGGAGACAGATCATTGCGGAGGTCCTGCTGGCGACGCTCCACTGAAGATGGATCGGTCCAGCCACAAGTGAGACAAAAAAGTTCGGTCCTGCCATGGCGTATTTGTTTCATTCTGATCTGCATCGGCTTCCTGCAAATCCCACATCTTACTGGCTTTGGTCTTCGCCAAAAAGCTAGGAAAGTAAGGAGAGATGATCCTTTGAGGCGGTTGAAGTTCATACACATTGCCTTCACCAAAAACCTACGTACTATAACATTAGCGTGTTGCTACATCCAGCCGTCGGTACAGCCAGGTGCGTGACCGGATCAGAATCACTTCATAAGCCGCGCTTAGCTTCTTTACTCCTGCTGCGATTGGCCTGATCGTCGGTCGGCGTATTTCTGATAGCACCCACAGAATCCTTACTTTAACCAGCTTCTGGTTTACAATCGAGCCATCCGCTAACAGCACATCGGCGATGGGCCTGCCATACTTGTTCTGCTGACGTGTTGGCAAGGGCTTCTAAAAACCACGGGCGCGGAAATAGGAGCGAGCATGGCAGCGTCGGCAGCGCCACGGATACCAGCCGAAGCAACGCAGTAGGTGGTCTATCCAGCGCTGTCGAGGTACGCGTATCCATGTGCATTGGCATGCATGTTTGGTCCTCGACGATCGAGAACTTCTGAGGGCCCGAGTCATTGAGAGAGGAATCAAATCAGGATTATTTAACATCAGTTCAGATTATAGACAGGAAAATTTATTAATAGTACATGACTCGCGAGTAGGTTGGACACATTCCCTACGACAGCACATGAAACGGAAAGTGTGCACAAAGGGACTTGCGGTTAACTGCTGACTGACTACTCCAACGTCCCGGCGGGCACGTGGGCCACGGTGGATTTGACAGGAATCATGGAGATGGTGCCTGGTGGTTTACCGTCTGGTGGCGACCGTATACACCGATCCCAAAGGAATTTCCACGTGGCATGACGGAATAGCATCAATCTCGGGGAGGCAGGCAGGGTGATACCTGGGGAACAAACTAGTGCTCAATCTGCTCTGCTTGTAGTTTAATCCGCTTTTTTCACCACGAGCGTTTTCATGCATGAACGGCCGCTTGAACGCCAAGGTGCATGTGCCCGGCAGATAAGGAACGAGTAGGTCATGAGAGCCTCGACATCACAAGAGCGTGAAAACGCAGTGGCACCGCGCAAGCGGAGCGTCGACGAGGTTATGTCGATGCGTTCGTTGGAGAACGGTGGGAAGCGACAAAAAGAACCTGCGTCTAACACCGCAACCCCACCACTCATTAGCGTCGTAGTGCCAGTTTTCAATGAACAGGATAATGTCGCTCCTTTGATAGAGCGACTCACCGACGCACTGGAGAGCCTCGGCGAGTCCTATGAGGTCCTGTTTATTGATGATGGCAGTAGAGACGCCACCTGGATGAGGATTGCGGATGCCGCCGCCCAGTATCACCCTCCGCTACGTGGATTGCGGCTCGCACGCCAATTTG
>DATELB010000228.1:0-2017 GCA_035277085.1 Nitrospira sp.
AAGTTGTGCACCGATGATCTCATCAACGCGATCGTCATTGCCGACAAGATGGGAATGATTGGCAGGAGTATGAGGCAATGGCGCTGGCCGTAACGTCCGAGTCGTCTGCGGCGATGCGACGGTGCAGGCTCGATGATCCCAGTCGGTTCGTCCATGTTGTCCTAGGTGAGTCGTCCAGGAGAGTTGCGTCGCACTGAAGGGAAAGCCGCAGGCAACTAATGGAAAGGCCGATCACGCTTGCGGCGTGACCGGCCTTTTCTCACATGCTCGCGTCGAGACAGTGAGCGTCGGTGGCAGCTACTCGACGGTGAATTCCGATGTCATGCCGTGAAGAAAGTGCGGCCGGCCGGTGGCGTCAGGGATGAAACAGATCAGCCCATAGCGGCCAGGCTCAAACTCGCCCGTAAAACTGACGCGCCCGCCCTTTTCGATTCCCGTGATGCCGCCCACCAGGACACCTTTCGGCGGACCGGAAGCGCCCGGTTCAAATGACGCGATCGCATCTTGGACCGTCGCGCCGGGAGACAGCTTCACGACGACCAGCTCATGGGGCTGGGTGCCATGGTTCGTCACTTCGATCGTCTGCATTCCAGCTCGAATTGGCTTGGACAGAATGAACTGATAATCGACCTGCTTTACGCTGAGTGCCGCTAGAGGCGTTGACACTTTCGTCGGTTTCCCGCCTCGCACTGACAGCGCCTTCTGCATTCCGAGGACCACGTGGGGCACGCCGTTCTTGTCCGGAATCCAGCAGATCAGCACATAGTCGCCTTCGGTGAGATGTACGGTGGCAGCCGCCTCACTCCCTGGCAAATGCGCATTCGGTCCACCGGCATACTCCACCCAGCTCGGCAAACGGCCGGCATCGGCTGCAATCGCCGCACGGAAGTCGGAAGCAGATTTCCCTCGCAGCAACTTCAAGAACTGGATGTGATGAAGGTCTTGACCTTCGTTGACGATCCGGACGGTCATGCGCCCGGCTGGCAGGCGGTCGGGACCGCTGAAGCCATAGTCGTGAGCCACAAACACCACCGGCTTGTCCCCGCCGGCCGGCGTCGCAGCGTTTTGAGTCCCGCCTGAAGAAGCCTGAGCTGAGGCGACTCCGATAACCAAGAACAGCATCGTACCGTAGAGCATGTGTCGCATGACGTTTCCCTCCCTGTGTTATAGGCGCTCGTTCCGGGCGCGCATCGTGATGAACGGGACCGTACCACGCGACTGAGGGACATGGTTCCTAAAACTATGCTAAGGTTCGCCTAAATCTTTCCTAACACGATGATTCCTCACTCGATCGTCACGCTTCTCGAGACAGGCGTCTCGGTCATGGTCGGTACCCGGAACAGCTCCCTCATGCCTGAATGCACCAGGGCATGGGGCATCCGGGTGGGCGCCAAGCGTGACAGCGTCACCATCTTCCTCTCCAAAGCGTTTGCCGGGCACACGCTGGAGAACTTGCGTGACAATGGCCAGATTGCGGTCACATGCACGCGGCCGACGGACCACGTGACGTGCCAGCTCAAAGGACAAGTGAAGAGCATGAAGCCGGCCACCTCGGCTGATCGAGAGATGAGCCGTCGGTGGCATCGCGAATTCATCGCGGAGCTCACGGCCATTGGCGTCCCGGCTGCGCTCGGTGAAGCCTGGATGACCGACCCTACCGTCGCCGTAGAGATCGCTGTGTCCGACGTGTTCGATCAGACGCCCGGGCCGGGAGCGGGAAAGAAGATCGGGCAATGAGAAAGACATCCCGGCAGTTGTTGCTCGAAGATCTGTGGGCCTGTTTCCAGGGGATCGTACCGGCGGCATTGAGTACCTGCGCGGCTGATGGCACGCCAAACATCACGTTTATCAGCCAGGTCCATTACGTGGACGAAAAGCACCTGGCGATCTCGTTCCAATTTTTCAATAAAACGCATCGCAACGTCCGCGAGAATCCCTTTGCCTGCGTGGTCTTACTCGATCCCCGAACGCTGCACGCGTACCGGTTCCGCCTTCGCTTCGATCACTCTGAATCGAC
>DATELB010000229.1:0-75487 GCA_035277085.1 Nitrospira sp.
TATAGGCGTGAGGAAAAAGGTCAGCCACGTCGAGGGCGGGACCAAGCGCCTTGTGTGCGCGCTCGCAATCATCCAGCGTCACGTCTTCCGGTTTATCGATGAAGACCCGAATGACAGAACGGGACCCCTGCCCCACACAGACGACATCCGCCAATTCCAGGCCCAACGTCCATAAGATGGGGGAGACTGCCTCGCTGATGCGGTCGACGACCGATCGGGACTCCTTCACCAACACCCCTGGCCCCGCTTCTCTGTAAACGCAAACAAAAAAGTGGGCCTGAGCCCACTTTGCGAAGGTCGCACCTTAACATGCCAACGGAGGCAAAGCAAGGGGCCCGCTATCCGGTCTGCTCAATAAACCGCTTCGCGAGCTGCCGGGTGAGCGGACCAGGTTCCCCACTCGCGATCGGCTTTCCGTCGATTCGAACCACCGGCAGCACTTCAACCGTCGTTCCGGTCAAAAAGACTTCAGACGCCCCGAAAAGATTCTCACGCGAAGGATATTGCTCGTGGACCTCTAATCCCTCCTGCCTGGCTAGCCGCAGAACCACCTCGCGGGTTACGCCCGAGAGAATGCGCGGTCCTTCTGGAGCAGTCATCAATGTCCGGTTGCCGACAATGATCACGTTACTGACCGACCCTTCGGTGACTTCCCCGTTCCTCACCAGAATGGCCTCGAAGACCCCGGCTTCCTTTGCCTGTTGTCGGGCAAGCACGTTTGGCAGCAGATTGAGGCTTTTGATATCGCACCGCCCCCAACGGACGTCATCGAGAGTCATGGCGTCAACCCCGGCCATTTGCACCGACGGGGAGAGGGGATGCAGCTCCCGAATCGTCATCACGACGGTCGGCTCTAACTCCGGAGTATAGGCGTGATCGCGAGGGGCAACCCCTCTTGTAATTTGCACATAGATTTTGGATTCCCTGAGGGCGGCTAGACGCAGGCCCTCCTCCATGTAGCCGGTCCAGCGCTCGAGCGAATAGGGCTGGCGCAACCCGATGGCTTCGGCGCTTCGGTTCAAGCGGGCCAGATGCGCGTGCAACATGAAGGGACGGCCCCGATACGTGCGGATGACTTCGTAGACACCGTCGCCGAATTGGAACCCGCGGTCCTCGATCGACACCGAGGCGCCGGCGAGCGGCAGGAACCGCCCGTTGACAAACGCCGTTTCTCCCATGGTCAGCCGTTCCTTTCCGCCGACACAGTGATATGAAATACCCGGCGGTCTTCGGCCGTAAACTTCCAACCCATGCGCTTTTCGAACACGACGTTAAACACGCCCGGCTTGATGGCTTTGAACTCGAAGGTCCGCTGCCCATTATCGACCGCATTGTTGCCGGCGACGCGCAGATAGTCGTCGCTGAGCAACGCCAAAGCGGCCGGATCATAGGTGGGAATCCACAGCTCCCCTCTTGTCCGATCTTCCCAGAGGCGAATCTCAATGGACTGATCGAGCGAGACGGCGATCGCTCTGTCGTGGCCATGCAATTCGTCTGTCACGTCGGGCATCGCTTCCCCGTCAACTCTTCCGGCGAGGGCCGACATAAATGTCGCTTCCCTCGATCCGAACGTCATAGCTCCCCACGCAATAACCTCCTCCATCGGTGCCTTGGCCGTTTCGAATGTCGAAGGCCAGGTCATGCCATGGACAGGACACGACGAATCCCTTTACCCGGCCCTCGCTCAACGGCCCTCCTTCGTGAGGACACAGATTATGAATGGCGTAAATCTTCCCGTCGACGTTGAAAAGCGCAATCGTGCGGTTGTCGAGGGTTACGACTTTCGATTGTCCCGGGCGGACGTCGTCGACTTTGGCGACGGCTTGAAACCCCTCAATGGCCACGTCTTCGTTGCTCCTGGAAATGGCTTCGCTTTTCACATGCGAAGCGTGTATTTCAGTTCCTCACCGACTTCCAAACCGGTCCGCTTCGCGAACCCCGCTGCAGTTTGAATCAAGTACCGTACAGACGAAGACTCGGATCCATGCCAAGGACAGGTCTCCACGTGACAAGGCGGAACGTTTTCGGCGATGGAAACGATGTGCCGGCTTTCATCCACCCAGATCATGTCAACGGGAAATCGGTACGCTTTGGTCGTCACACGATGCGGACCGGTCGATTCGAAGATATAGATCATTCCCCCGTCGGGAGGCAATGCGTCGTGAAACGCCATGCCGAAGAGCAACTTCTCCGGCGTGTCGGCCACTTCTGCTTCGAGTTCCACGCCGTTCGGAAAGGCAACAATGATCGTCTTTCCTTCCTCGCGTGGCACGAGAAACATCGACACACTCATCAGCAGGATGGCCAGCAGCGCCATCATGATGATCCGCTTTTTTTTGTCCACCGATGAAGTCTGCGCGGCCATCAAAACACCGCTGTCAGGCAAGAGGCAATCTGGGCCCAAAGGCCCATGAAATCAGCGAATCTAGGCCTTCTTATCCGACGCCGTTCTGTTGACTTGGAAAAGAGCGGCAGACTAGAATGACGCCTTATTACGCCACGCACTATGTCGTGGCATCGCAATTTTTGTCAACCCGGTTCGTAGCGTTGTAGTGAGAAGGAGGCAAGGGTCATGGCACTGCTGATTACCGACGAATGCATCTCCTGTGGAGCCTGCCTACCCGAATGTCCGAACGAGGCGATTTTTGAAACTCGCAGCGATGCGGAAACGAAGGGTAACCATGTAGGCGATGGGCAGGGGGTGGGAGATAGTATATACGTGATTACCCATGACCGTTGCACGGAATGCGTCGGCCACTTCGATGAACCGCAATGCGCGGCCGTCTGTCCGGTCGACAACTGCTGCATTGCAGATCCTGCGTATCCGGAGACGACGGACGTCCTCCTAGATAAGGCCCGCAAACTCAACCCTGATAAATCCATTGATGCCGCGAAAGTTTGGAGCGGCGTCCGGAACTAACAGATAGAGCTTTCTCCCCAAAGGACTCGATCCGACCTCTCACAAGCGCCCCGCTTCCAGGATGGAGGCAGGGCGCTTGTGTTTTGGCGTGGTTCAGAGGATGTATCCTTTTGTAGCTTTCTCACCTTCGACGCAGTAAAATCAATTAACAGCTCCTGCAACCAGCCGGCTCCCGTGCCTGTCTAATCAAGGGGAGCCGCTTTACCCCTCACGCGAGGTGATGCGATGCGCTACCGCTGGATCCTGCTGGGAACCCTTCTCTCGCTCAGTCTCTTCGCGCCGCCGATCATGGCGAGCACCGGAGACATCGGAACGATCGTCGAGAAATTTGTCGTACGTCAATTTCCCGACGCCGCCAGCCACTATTGGGTGATCAACAAAACCCAGTGGGACGGGGATGAAATGATCGTCGACCTGCAAACGGTCGTCACAGAGCGGCGCGACACCGAACCGACGCTGAGCCGCTTTCTGCTGTTGATCGTGGCGGGGGAGCTCAAGGGGAGTCAAAACGTTCCGCTCGAACCCGAGGCAGACTGTCGCACCGAAGAAACCTAAAAACGACAGCGCCCCCGCCGCTTCACGCGACGGAGGCGCTGGAGAAGTTAGCGTTTCTTGTCCTCCTGACTACTTGAGCATGACCAGTTTGCCACCGACGTGGGCCGGATGGAGGTGGCAGCGATAGCCGAGAGTGTTTCCCATCGTGGCGTAGAACAGATCGCTGGTGGGAATGCCGATGTATTTTGTCTCACCAGGCTTGAGAACCAACTTTGCATTCACGGCCGTGGGCGCAGCCTGCGTCGTGGGATCGGTCAAAAAGAACCCGTGCTCGGCCGAGCTGTTGTTCGTGACCTTGATCAAGACCGGACGTCCGGGCCGTACTTTGAAGTCGATCACGCTCGTCGGTGGATACCAGGCCTTTAGATTACCGACCTCAATCGCATACAGTTCGATATCCACGTCCAATTCCTTGAACGACTGACCCACTACGGATCCGGTCTCCAAGTCGCCCACCTCAACTCCGCCAGCCTGGTGCGCCAGCGCCGCAGACGCGCCTGCAATGACCATTATGAGGCCGAATAAGACCCCTAACATCGTCTTGCCCATGACCTACCTCCTTAAAAAGAAGAAGAGATGTGATTAGGTTGGTAAATAACTACCGCTACGATCAGGTAGCCTTGACCCTTCCGACAACCACTGATCCGATCCGCGTAAGATGCGCTTGTGTCCATGATCTGTTGGGAGGCAACCTTATAGCACAGCGGGCAAAACGGAAGCAACATTGATATGGCGCGTTCAGCTGACCAAATTCCCTACGGCTATCAACAGACAAGTCTCTGCTTTTTCAAAGCGTTACTAATTCGCCGCTTGCGCACGTTCTTCGGTGGTTTCCGTACCAACCAGGAGATCATATGGTGCGTAATCGTCGGTCAATACTATTCCCGCCGGCCACGGCTCGATGCGTCGTGTCGCAAGCAAGGCGACGGCCTCGGTAGGAAGACGCTGCCGGCCGACTAATTGGGCGACTTTCTCTCCAAATTCCGTACTTCCCTGACGTTCAATCGGTTTCCCGGCAAAGAAAAGCAGATTTTCCGCTTTTACACGTGACGGCCAAGGCCCTTTTACCGCATAGGTCTCGATCACCGGAAACGATCGCTTCATCGTCTCGACCACCGCCTTTGTTCTGCCGAGATCGCTGGCGGTGCCAGACGAGGCGAGATTGACGACCAGAACGCCGTCCGTCGAGAGATGGCGTCGTAATTCGGAAAAAAATTCCTCGGTCGTTAAATGAAAGGGCACCAGATGGCGCGCGAAGGCATCGACCCATATGAGGTCGTACATGGCCTCGGTTTGATTCAAGAATGCTCTCGCATCCCGCACATACACGTGGTGCTGAGGCGGCGCATGATAGGAAAAATATTCTTCCGCCATTCGGACAACCACCGGATCGAATTCCACGACATCGACCTCAAGTTCCGGCCAATAGCGGGCAAGCCACTTGGTGAACGATCCGCCCCCGTGGCCCAGAATCAAGGCGCGTTTTGGATTCGCGACAAGACCGAGGGAAGACACCATGAGCTGGCTGTACGGGAGAAACAGCGTATCCGGCTCGGCTTTCCACATGACCGCGTGGAATGTTCGATCCAGTACGAGATACCGGAACAAGTCATCGTCGCGAATTCTGACCTGTTGGTAGGGGCTGTCTTCCTGATAGACGGGCGGCTTCAACATTTGGATGGGAAACCAGGCCGCTGTCCCCAAAGCGCCGATCAACAGCGCGCACAGGACGACTGCCAACGGTCTGACGCCAGCGCCTTTCAAGAGCCACCATAAGCCGAGCGCCGCCTGAACGGCTCCCAGCCATGCGACCAGCGCGTGACTGCCGATCCATGACAGGAAGAAAAATGCAGTGCCCCACGTGCCCGCGAGGCTGCCGACGGTCGAGAGTGCAATCATGCGGCCGGTATGCCGGCCCAAGTACTCCAAGTTCGAGACCGCCAAGCGCAGCATCGCCGGAAGCACACCGCTCAATCCAAACGCCGGTGGGCCCAGCAGAATGGCGGCAGCAAGGCAAGGCCCCCAGCGGGGGTCTTCGACTGCCCCGGCAACCCTGAACAGGACCGCCTGGCCGATCCACGCGATGAGAAAGGTCCAGGCGCCTGAAATCAGCAGAAGTCCGGCAAGCACTTGTCCACCCGGACGACGATCGGAGATCCAACCCCCGAATGCATAACCGCTGCTCATTGCCGCCAGAATCACCCCAATCAGCGCTCCCCACACGAAGAGCGAGTTGCCGAACACAGGGGCCAACAGCCGGCTGCCCAAGATTTCCAGGGCCATGACTACCGCGCCGGTGATGAAGGCCGTGAGGAACAGGAACCATGGGGGATGTTTTATGGACGACGAAGGGCTCATGCGGGAAGAACGGCTGTCAGCATGGATGACAAGTCGACGATTGATCCGGTGATCTTCCGAGAAGGGCGCTCATAGTACCGAGCGCATCACGAGGCTGTCAAACGGAGAGCAGCCTTCAACCGCAGTGTCCGTATGTCGGAACTTCGTTGCTCAGTCCAGCACCCATGGGTATACTGCTGTGGATCGAACATCGACCAAGGAGGCGTCCCTCTCATGCAGATCAGCGTCATCGGCACCGGCTATGTGGGACTGGTCACTGGCGCATGCTTCGCCGAGTTCGGCGTCAACGTCCTCTGTATGGACAACGACGAAAAGCGCATCGCTCGGCTCGAGAAAGGCGACGTTCCGTTCTATGAACCAGGCATCACGGAACTGGTCGCCAAAGGGATCGGTCAGGGACGGCTCAGCTTCACATCGGAACTCACCAGAGCCGTAGATCACGGCGAGGTCATCTTCATCGCGGTCGGAACGCCTCCGCGCAAAGACGGCTCGGCGGACCTGTCTTTTGTCAAAGAAGTCGGGCGCGGCATTGCCGGCAAAATGGCTTCCTATAAGGTGATCGTCACGAAATCAACGGTCCCGGTGGGCACGGGAGCGCTGCTGCAGGACGTCATCGCCAGCACCCAGAGCAAAAAAATAGCGTTCGACGTCGTGTCCAACCCCGAATTTCTGCGTGAAGGGTCCGCCATCGAGGACTTTATGCGGCCCAACCGGGTCGTCATCGGCTCGGGCAGCGAACGCGCCATTACCGTCATGAAGGATCTCTATAGCCCTCTATACTTGATCGAGACTCCCTTCGTGGTCACCGACGTGGCCACGGCGGAGATGATCAAGTACGCCTCAAACGCCTTTCTCGCGACGAAAATTTCCTTTATCAACGAAATTGCCACCCTTTGCGAACGTGTTGGAGCGGACGTTCAAACGGTCGCAAAAGGGATGGGGCTCGACCAACGGATTGGGTCCAAGTTCCTACATGCTGGACCCGGCTTTGGTGGTTCCTGTTTTCCCAAGGACCTTGCCGCGCTCGTGCAGATGGGCGAGAAAGCCGGCTATCAGATGCAAATCGCCGGCGCAGCGGCGGCAGTCAATGCCGACCAGCGCGGGCGCATGGTGGCCAAAATCAAGGAGACGCTCGGTGGCCTAGAGGGCATGACGGTCGGGATGCTTGGTCTCTCGTTCAAGCCGAACACGAACGATTTGCGCGAGGCCCCCGCGGTTTCGATCGCTCAAACGTTGATCGACCAAGGCGCGAAAGTTCGTGCCTATGACCCAGCGGCGCTGGAAGAGGCGACGAAACTGGTTCCCGGCCTCATGCCTTGTCCAGACGCGTATGAAACGGCGCGGGAGGCGGATGTCTTGGTGCTGATGACGGAGTGGAACGAGTTCAGGAATCTGGATTTTTCCAAGCTGAAATCGCTGGTGCGCCGGCCGATCCTGGTCGACCTGCGCAACGTCTACGAATCGAGCCGCGTGACGTCTTTCGGATTTCGGCACGTGTCGGTAGGACGTCCGACCAAAGATCCGGATCAACTCGGCGACTGAGTGAGGCGGGGTGCCTCCTCTTTCGTCGTCTCTTTGACTTTCGGCTTGTACCCCATTCGGTCCAACACTTTCAACACGCGGGTCTTCAAGCGGTCGTCGGCCTCCGCCAGCGCGGTCGCCAATGGTTCGACGGCCGGTTTTCCGATCTTTCGGATAATCTCGGTCGCCGACTGTCGGAGCTCATCCTCCTCCGCCACGAGGAGCGGCACGAGAGTAGGAACAGCCGCTCCGCCGATCTTGATGAGCGAATCGTAGGCACGTTGTCTGACGTCGCCCACTTCGTCGGCCAGTGCATCGACCAGCGGACGCACGGCACGCAGCTCGCGGAGTTCTCCAAGAACTTCCGCCGCATACTTCCTGTTCAGCCAATGGCTGTCCTTCAGATCCAGCAGCATGGCATCCGCCTTGGCGGCATCGGGATCTTTGGCGCGAATCCTGAAGCTTTTGGCGACCCGCTTGCCCCCCTCTTCGACCACGCGAATGGTCGCCCCATCGCCTGGCTTGAGCTGCTTCAGCTCCTCCAGCGCCGCGTCGTCCACGTCCAGCACGACGGTTTTTCCGTCATACGCCAGGAGTTCGACCTCGACTTGCTTGGCTTCGGGATTGACGGCAACCACTCGTTCCGTCACGAGATTGAAGCCGTCTTTCTTCACGCCGCCTTTTGGTCCGATTTGAATCAGTTTCACCGATGCTTCGTCAGCCATAATTGTCTATCCTTTACCTTGTCATCGTAAAATGAGTTACTAATCCGCTTGCTTCCAGCCGAGGCTCGCCAGCACCCCTTCCACCGTCTCCTGCACCATCGTATTTTCATCTTCCAACAGAGGCAGCAGAGGATCAATGGCCTGCGTTGCGCCCAGCCGTGCCAGCGACTCCGCTGCATTGCGCCTCACCAGCCAATCTTCGTCCCGCAGAGACTCGATTAAGGCATCGATGCCACGGGCGTCGCCGATTTTGCCCAAGGCTTCGGCCGCATGCCGTCGCACCATCCAATTGTTCCCCAACAAACCGTCAATGAGAGCGTCCACGGCCCTGGCATCGCCGATTTTCTTGAGCACACGGGCGACGTCCTCACGCACCGTTCCGTCCGTCAATGCCTCGACCAGTCCGGGGACGGCGCGGGCATCGCCGATCCGTTCAAGGGCCCACACGGCAGCTGTCCGCACGGCGCCGTCCTTGTCTTTAAGCGCTTTCACAAGCGGATCCACGCCGCGCGTGTCCTTTAATTTGCCGAGAGCTGATGCCGCTTGTTCGCGAATTGCCCATTCATCATCCGCCACGGCTTCGATCAGACGCTCGATGACGGAAGGTCCCATCCGGACGACGGCGATCGTTGCGGCCTCCCGAATGAGGACGTCTTCGTCGGCCATCAACCCAATCAACGGCTCGATGGCATCCTCGCCCAATTGACTGAGGCTGGCAATTGCATGATCACGCAACGCTTCATTCTCGTCCCGCAATGCGCCGATCAACTGCTCGATCCGCTCCGACCGTCCGTCTTCACTCATCGCCATGTCCTTCCTGGCTCATTGCATGCACGCTCTCCATTGCCTCCAACTTATCCGCGATCAGTCCCGCGTTGTATGCGACCAATCCATCGCGGTCCGTTCGCAACCGGTCAAACAGTTCTTTGTGAGGACGCAAAACCTCGACATCTTTGATCTTGGCCAGAGCCTCCATCGCATATACGCGCAGGGGGCGAATCGGGATTGCCTCGAGGTAGAGCTGCGTGGGACGGGCATCACCGATCAGGCCGAGCGCCTTAATGGCCAGCTCCTTCACACCCGTGTCCTGATCCACGGCCAACCGCTTCATCAACGGCTCGACGGCGCGCACGTCCGCGATTTTTCCCAAAAGATCGGCGGCCGCCTCGCGGACGAGCCAATCCTCGTCTTCCAGATATTCAATCAAAATCTCGACGCTTGGACGACCGATGCCAAGCAGATTGATGACAGTAGCCATGCGGGCCTCTTCGCGCTCACTGGCGCCCTCCACATTGCGCAGGGCATTGAATGAGTCATCAATACGCTCTCGAATGGCTCCCAGTTTCTTCAGTGTCCCCACGGCAATCTCTCGAACTGCGGGTTCCCCCATGGCATCGATAAACGCGTCGACCGACCTGGGATCGAGCAGATGGTCAAGCATCGTCGCAGCGGCAAGCTGGGCATCTGTATCAGGATGTTTCATCATTTGACAGAGTGGAGCAACGGCTGTCGGAATTTCGCCGATTAAACGCGTGACCAGCTCGCGGCTCGCGTGTTGTGTCCGCGGCAACAACTCCACGAGCGCCGAGGCCGTCTTGGCATCCAAGACACCGGCCATCTGTTCCAAGGCGCCTGCCGCAGCCTTTTTCACGGCGTCGTCGGCATCCTCGAGCAATCCAACCAGCGCCACTCCGGCATGAGGATCCTTGATGCGAGCCAACATGGCTGCGGCTTCGCATTTCAAAGCCGCCGCCCCCGAACCCAGTACTTCGACCAGGGCCTGCACCGCTCTCGGCCCGCCGGCCAAACAGGCCGCCGTCGCGCGCATGCGGCGCCAATCCTCTTCGTGCACCAGCTCCGCGACAAGCGTCTCAATGGTTTCTTTCGACATACGTCCCTGTGCAAAGCGACTCTAAAGCCGCCCCGCCCGCCAGCCGACCTTTGACAGCGCATCCTTTGCGTGGAACCGCAGGTTTTCGTCGGCCGTCTGGGTCATGATGGTCACTAACGGAGCGACCACTTTGGTGCCGAATCTCACCAGCGCCGTCGCGGCATCGGCACGCGTCACCGTCTCGTTCAACGCCTTCAGCAGCGAAGGAATGGCGGCGTCATCGCCGAGGCTGCCCAAGGCCCGCACGGCAGCGCCTTTCGTGTTCATTTCTTCGTCCCAGCTGTCACCGCACCCTGCAACGGCACGTGAGGCAGGCCGATCGCCGCTTTCGAGAACCGCCATCAAGACCGGCACCGCGCGGCGATCGCCGATCCTGCCCAGTGCCTCTACCGCGAGCGTCCGAAGACCGGGCTCTTTCATCGCCGTCACAAGAAACTCCACTGCGCGTCCGTCGCCGAGTTGGCCCAACGCCCGAACGACATCTTCCCGAACCGCCTGATCGGGATCGTTGAACAGCACCCATAGGAGCGGTTGAACGGCCTCGGCCGCACGGCTCTTTCCGAGTGCTTCGACGGCATGGAGCCTGACAAGCCACTCGGAATGCTTCAACGCGCCAACGAGCGAGGCAACTGCACACTCACCGAGATCCGCCAGGGCGGTGGCGGCCTCTTCCCGCACGGCTTTCACTTTGTCTTGCAGCAACGGCAGCAACGGTTCGATGGCGCGTGCGTCTCTGATACGCCCGAGCGCCTTCGCCGCATGCATGCGGACGATCCAGTCCTGATTTGCCAGCGCGGCGATCAGCGGATCGAGGACCCGCTCATCGGCGATCATGGCCAACACAGAGGAGGCTGCTTCCTGCACGCCTGCCTGAGGATCGGCCAAACACAGACCGAGGACCGGCACGGAAGACTCGCCGATAGCGGCCAGCGCGCCGATCGCCGCTTGCCGCACCGCCCGATCGGCGTCGCGCAACAGGCAGACCAAAGGCCCCACCGCCCGTGGATCGCGAAAGGCACCCAGCGCCGTGGCGGCCTCCTCCCGGATGGCCCAGTCCTCATCCTTCAGCGCAGCGATTTGCTCGGCAACGGAATCGGCCATAGGAGCGCTTCCTCGGAATTGGTGAGCGTATCATAGGCATTTTCACAGGGTCAACGGAACCGGGCGTCGATAGAGCCTTATGCCGCTGATCGACTGGAGGGTCGTCCGAGCCGACAATGATTGACTCCATGAACACCGGTGGATACGATGCTGTCCCCGCCCGGTTCGCTGCCTTTGACGCGGTCGAGTCCAGAGGAGGTCGCCATGAAATCACGCATGACAGCACGGTGGTGCCTGGAGACGTTGGTCATGTTCCTTGCGCTGCTCTCGGCCGACATCGGAGTGAGCGCCGGGTATGAAGTCTGGCTCACCGATCAATCCGATACCGGAAAAGAGAGCGGAGGGTATCTCCATATCTATGACGGCGCTCAGCTCGCCGCCAATGCCGCATCGGCCAAGCCGGCTCAGACCATCGACTTTGCAGGAGATCTCGGCAAGCTTTGCGAGGAGGCGACCAAAAAACCTGTGCGCCGACCGCACATGCTGTTTTTCAACGCAAAGCAAGATCACGCCCTCATCTCCTTTTTGAGCGGACACGTGCTCTTCCTTGACTCAGCGACCAAAAAGCCACATGCCTGCCTCCTGATGGGGAAAAACGTGCACGCGGCCTGGCCCACGCCCAACGACAAAATGGCGCTGGCGGCAAATACGGCCGAAAAAAAGTTGATCCGGATCTGGACGGACTACACCGCGCATAAGTTCGCGTTCGATTCCGAAAAGGACGTTCTGAATCTGGGAGCGATGGAAAACGGCGAACGTCCCGACAACGCGCCCATCTGTCCGATCACGGAGTCGACAAGCACCTATGCCCTGGTCACCGTTCGCGGCGGCGGACTGCTCGTCGCGGATGTGGCTGCTTCGCCGATGAAGGTCGTCGCCACGCTGGACAACAACGAGATTCATCCCGCCGGATGCGGAGGCATCGAGGCAGGCGGCACAATGTATGTAAATTCGGGAGGCGGGTGGCCGATTGCGCCCCTGTCATACGATATCTATGCCTTGAACCTGACGAATCTGCCAAAGTCTGTGTCCGCAAAGCTGCTCTCCCAGCGAGACAACCAGTTTGCCGATTCTCACGGCATGGGCGCGGTCGGACGATATCTGTGGAGCGTGGATCGGGCCGGCAACAACATCGAAATCATCGACACACTTAGCAACCTGAGCGTAGGTTCGGTCGACCTCGTCACGGAACAGAACAGTGACCCGGCGCCCGATCTCATGGACGTTTCACCCGATGGTCAGTATGTCTTCGTGGGATTGCGAGGGTCCGCTCCGTTGACGGGCAACGACAAAGGCGTCAACAACGCCAAAGGCACGGTGGCGGGCGTCGGCGTCATCCATGTAGATGCAGGAGGCAAGGTCGGACATTACAAGGGACAGGCGGCAATCACGAACATGAAGGACGGAAAAGAGACCGCCGATACGCACGGAATCGCCGTACGCAAATAGGCGGCTATTTCGCGAGATCTCCGGACGGGCCAAAGCGTCCGGCTTCGCCCAACGGCTTATCGACGCGCGCATTGTCCACGGAGCTCGAATTTACCGCCAGATCGTCCTGCGGCAAGGTCCAGCCTAATTTCTCGAGCGTCTCCAGGACGAGTTGCCGAAGCGCGTCCTTGGCGCTCAAGCGGACGGAGGCATAGCTCAGCACGCGCTCGCCTTCCGCAGAGACTTCGGAAGCTTTGGGATCGTACAGAAAGGCGATCAGCGGTTCGATCGCGGTATCGCCGATCGCCGCGAGCGCCGCGCTCGCCTTTTCTCGCAGCACGCCGTCCTTCAGCAGCATAATCAAATCCGGAATCACCCGAGGATCGCGGAATTGACCAAGCGCCGTAGCCGCGGCTTCTTTGATGAAGGCGTCTTCGCTCACGATGCAGCCGGGCGTCGGAGTCCCTTCCTGCTTGATCCCCTTGCCTTTGAGCGCATCGAGCACCGGACCGAGAGCCCGGGGATCGCCGATCATGCCAAGCGAGGCAATCGCATGGCGCTTGACCGCGCCATCTTTCATCGCCTCGATCAACGCGTCGATGGCCCGCGGATCCCCGATCATGCCCAGCGCGATCGTGGCATCTTCGCGTACCGCCCGATCGGGATCTTTGAGCGCGGCAATGAGCGCATCGACCACCTTGGCGTCACGCACCCAAGTTCGGCCGATCTGGTAATCGGTCGTCATACCGCCCAGCGCTCGCGCCGCGTGGCAGCGGACGACGAAATCCTTGTCCTTGAAACACTCGATCAAGGGGTTGACGGAAGGCTCCCCGATATAGACCAAGGCCGTCCCGGCCGTCTCACGGACGATCTTCGATGAATCGCGGAACAACTTGATCATGACCGGGACGGCCTTGGGATCTCCGATCTTGCCGAGCGCTTCAGCGGCGGCGCTCTTGACGGCACCGTCCCGGTCCCGGCACGCGACGATCAACGCATCAACGGCACGGCGATCGCGGATTTCGCCACACGTTTTGGCGGCATGTTCACGGACGCGCCAGCGCTCGTCTTTCAGGGCAGCGATCATGCGTTCCAATACCGTGGTCCCGAGACTCGCCGCCGCTTCGACGGCCTGATTGCGCACTTCCATAATGGGATCATTGAACAGGCCGATAAGCGACTCTGCGGCCCGCTCTCCGCCAATTTTCGCAAGCGCCGATCCGGCATGAGCGCGCACCGACCAATACTCGTCTCCGCAGGCGCTGATCAAGGCGTCCAGACTGCGGGGGTCTGCGATCGTGCCGAGCGCTTTCGCCGCTTCTTCGCGGGTGGCATCGTCGACGTCTTCGAGCGCTTCCAGCAAATCTTCCAAGGCCTGCGTCATTTCATCCTCGTTATTGATACGTGTAGTCCGGCTGTCCGCCGTAAGGATACGTCCGCTTGCACCGGACGATCAGCGTTTGAGTCCCACGTCCTTCCACGCACTGATCAAGCGAATGGGCAAAATCAAGTTTACCTTCGAGATTCACGGAAAACGGGAAATCAAAGGTGAAGCTGATGAATTTGTATTTTCCCGGCTTCAACCCGAGCGTCCGCTTATCGGTCGTCTTAAACGCGTCCAGTGAATCAGGATCAGAGTTGTAGATGGAAGGCGTGACGCCGGGAACGTACCACCAGGACGGCGGGTCGAGCACGGTTGGATCGATGAGAATGGGATGTTCCTTGGTATGGCTCGGCGGAGGTGCGGCCTCGGGCACCGCGAACGGAGCGGCGATGCCGGCCAGAATAACCAGTAATCCCATTCCCCGTCGCCATGCCTGCATTCGGTTACCGCCGCTCATCATGGTTCACGGAACGTTTGAGTTGGGGGCCGCCGCGACGAACGCATACTGAAATATTTCCTCGACCGGCCGGCTTTCCCACTCAGTGTGCGTCTGGAGCCCTAACGTGCGCATCACCGTCGCTCCGGTATCGATGATCGACACCGGTTGATGAATCGCATGGCCCGGTTTAATGCCGACGCCGGACGCGATCCAGGGCACGACCGAGGAGGCATTCGTCGCCTGCTGCTGACCGGCGTCCATCCCTTCCGCGCTCAGTGAAGTGACGAACACAGTGGTCCGCTTCGTGAGGTCTTGGCTCTTATAAATGTCCAAGACAGAGTTGATCGCTCTGTCGACGGCGCGAAGCGCTTCCCGATACTCCTTCGATGTCCAGCCCCGGGCGACCCCGACTCGGCCCGCTTCCGGAAGGTGCACGACGAGAAAATGCGGCAAGGAAAGGATGGCGTGGCCGTAGCCATGGCCGCTCGTCGCCTTTTTGAAATATTGCTGGATATAGGCCACGATCCGGTCGGGGCTGCATTCCGGCTTGAGCGGCCCGCACATCTGATAATCGGTGTAAGGCTCCGGTCTCGCAAGCTGATACAGGGACTCATCCATGAAAAAAATCGCGCTGTCCCGTCCCCCGCTCAAATCAAGATAGTCGAAGACGCTCGGCGCCCGCGGATACCCGCGGCTGAATTCAAAACTGTTCCAATTGATGCCGTGTTTTTCGACAGGAACCCCGGTAATGATTGATGCCATCGTCGGCAACCGGAGCGGCGGCTTGACGCCGGTGGCCGACCAGGTCACCGAACCGTCCTTGATAAGCTTGCTCAAGGTCGGCATGGCGCCGCCTTTCAGTGACTCCTGACCGAAGCCTTCCAACACAAAGAGGATAACGTGTTCCGTCGGCGGACTGGTGGGGGTGCCCTTATCCACTCCGGAAGCGGCAGGACGCATCGTGGCCGCGGTCGATCCGATCACACAGGCGAGAAATACGCCCAGGGTAAGCACGCACACACGCGCAAAAGGTCCCGTCATGACTGCCTCTCTACATGAATGCAAGGAGATGAATGCAAAAAGGGAATGGTTACCTTAGCATGCGAATTTTCGTGAAGGCAAGCCGCGCGGGGCTCATCCGAGGTCCCTGGCGAAAAGCCGGCGGGGGGTGTTATGCTCTTCGACATGTGATCGGTGTCAACCAGACTTGCAGGGATGCGTCAGTCTTCTTGAAAGGTGACGTTCATGCCCGACCGGCCTTGCAACTCAATTGCGGTACGGAGGCCGCCGACCACCGACTGTGCGCTCTTCTCCTTTACCTTCTGCCTGTCCTGCTCCGTCCTGTGGTGTCTTGCCCCTCCCGTCTCTGCTGAAATGCGGGTGATCTCCTCGCAGGGTGAATTTCGAATGGGTGACCGCGATACGCGGGAAGACGCGATGCGTCTGGCCACAGAAGCGGCGAAGCGTAATGCGCTGGAGCAGGTGGCGACCTATGTGGAAAGCGTGACGGTCGTCGATGGAACGGACATCTCCAAAGATGAAATCAGGACGTATACCGCCGGCTTGATTCTTGTCCTCGATCAGCAAGCTCACCTCTGGCTGGAGGGCGATACCGTCGTCGTCAGCGTCGATCTCACGTCCCAAATCGATACGGATGAGGTCGGCCACGCGATCCTTGCGTTTCGAGAAAATGAGAGCGCCAGGCACCAACTGGCCGTCTTGAGAGGCGAACTCGACGATCTTCATCAAGAATTGGACGCGGCCAATCAATTGCTGGCGAGCGCGACTACGGCCGAGGAAGCACAACAGGCCAGCCTCCAGCGTCAAGACCTTCTCAATCGCGCCCAATCGAATGCCATGGTCTCGCAAGCCTGGACCGACTGGGTGATCGTCGGTCCCTATGGGTATCCCGCCTCCTGGGGTGGGATGCCGCCGCAAGGACTCTTGAACGCCGCGCGAGGTCTGTATCCCGCCAATCCGCATGTGGAGGTGGCGCAGCAAATCATCGTCATGAGGCCGCCGGCCATGCCTTCGACCGTACTGCCGCAGGCCACCCGGCCGGTCCTTCGCTCACCCGGCGACAAACCTGTACCATTGACGCTCAATGAGATTTCGCACAGCACCGCTTCCCATCCGGTTCAACTGGGGAGCCGGCCTGCTGGCGCTCATGTCGCGATGGCGCCGTCCACTCCGGCCCATGCTCCTGGGTTCGGCCAACAGGCTGCTTCAGGTTCCGTTCGAAGCCTCCAGCAGTTTCTTCAACCTCCTGCCGCCGCGCCACCCAATCAGGCGCCGGGTGCGCGCCGGCTGCCACCGGCCATGCAGCAGCGCGTACCGTCGCTGGCCGTCCCGCGAGCGCCTTATCATTTGCCTCCGCAATTTAGAGGGCATTTCGGCGCCGGACGCGGCGGCTACGGAGGGCGAGGCGGGGGAGGCGGCCGCGGAGGAGGGAGAGGAAGGTAGCCGGTGGCGGGCAGGCCCACGCAGATCGCGGCGGTTATTCTCATCGGCCTCACACCTTCCTGGTGTGCCACGGCGGGTCTCGCCTCGGATCAGGATGTGGTTCGAGATCATGCGGCGCAATCATTCGAACAATTCAAACAGCGGAGCGACCATGCCGGAATGACGACTTCGAATGCAGGATCGCATGAGAACCAGGGACCCGGCGGCTACACTCCGGACCAGTATGTCATTGGCGTCGGGCAAGGCGACATGACGAAAGGCCCGATCGTGTGCCAGCGGGTATCGGAACTCTCGGCGCGCACGGACCTGGCCAAACAGATCCGCATCTTTGTCAAGGAGCACATGGTTGATCGGATTCGCGAGCGCACGGGGAAAGATGCCGATCAAGACATTGAATTGACCCGTGAAGAGATCGTCCAGGAATATCTGCAGGGTGTAAAGATCATCGATCGACAGGTCGATGAAGAGAAAAAACTCTGCACGGCGACCGCCGTGATGCCCAGAAACAAACTTCAGCCCCTCCCCCCGGCAAACGATCCTTCGCCGCCGACGCCCATCGTGCGCTGAGTCCTTTTATTGCAGTGGCCCCCCGAGATCGGTTATGACCTTGGGCAATGCCGATTGAGAATAATTTTCAGCACGACGAGCTCTCGAGAAAAAATCCCGGAGAGCGATTAGGCATGACCGAATTCACTCCCGGTCCGGCGCCGGATTCACCCGAGTGGACCCAGGCGATGGCCCGCCACGGCCAAGCCTTGTCGCGCGCCGGAGTCCGAACCCTGGTGTTCTTGCACGGCGCCATTCACGGGACCGACGTGTTCGGTGTTCAACGGCTGGATGAAGCCGGCGGGCTCAAACGCGGTTATAGCAGGGGCGTCTCGGGGTTGGACGCACTGTTAGCCGCCATGCGGCAACAGAGCAACGGCATTCCACTGCTCCCGGGCGGAGTAACGCCTCCCCTGAAAAATGACGAGGCGACGAGGAAGCTGCTCGATGACGACATCGGCGATGCAGGCAACTTCACACAGGCTTCGCTGACGCTCGTTCGCAGCGCCGTGAACACCACGCAGACGAAACCGATGGCGTGTGTCCGAACGTTGTGGGCTTCGGAACACCACCACCTTGGGCGTGCGATCGCCGCTGTGAGGCTGATACACGAACTGAGGGCGCATTGCGAGGCTCAGCGTCTCGCATCCGGCGACCGCATCCTCGTACAGGCCCACGGACAAGCCGGACTCGTGCTTGCGCTGACGTCAAACTTGTTGTGCCCCAGCCCGATTACGGGGCGAGCCAAACTCCTTTCGATTTTGACGTCCTATGCCGAGCAGAGCGGCCAACCGGAGCTGGCCTCGGTCGTCACACGAGTGAATTCGATCCTGACGGCCGGCAGCCCGTTCAATGAC
The DNA here is from genome assembly GCA_035277085.1 of Nitrospira sp. Lineage (GTDB taxonomy): Bacteria > Nitrospirota > Nitrospiria > Nitrospirales > Nitrospiraceae > Nitrospira_C. Next base: position 18,189 of record DATELB010000229.1, read on the forward strand.
GCCGCACTGGACATCGTGACGTTTGGGCAGCCGGTGCGCTATGGATGGGACCCCTCGGGAATCGGAAAGCTGCTGCACATCGTCAATCACCGCAATCTCAGAACCGACAGCAAGGTCTGGCTGGCAAAAATGGAGTTGCCGCAAATCACGATGGAAATGCCGATCGCATGGGGCGGCGACTATGTGCAGGAGCTTGCAGTCGCCGGCACCGACGCCGTTCCACAGACGGAACCGGCAAAGGCGGCGAACAAGGGTGTTTGGGAAATGGTCGAGCCGTTCGACGGCTTCGAACGCTGGCTTGAATGCGCACGACGGGCGGTGCGCTTTCCGGGCGAAGGCCGCTGCCTTCTCGTCGACTACAAGGATTCGACCGGATCAATGAATCCGCGGGAGCACTACTATGGTCATGCCGCCTACACCAGAAAATCCTCGCTGCTGTTCAATGCCTCACAGATCGTCGAGGCATTGTATTCGTCATAGACAGCGCGAACATCAGACGGCGGGTCATCCTTCCCGAATCTGCGCCGCCACCGGTTCCCATGCGAAGACGCCGTCGATGTACGCATGACCGTTGGGCGTCGTGGCCACCAACTCAATGCTTTCGTAAATCGTGAGCGTTGTCCCGCTACCCGGCGGCACCTCGAGCTGCATGGCCAGCACGGCACTGGGTGCGAGGGATTCCATGTTTTGATGGGTCTTCACTTGCTTGGGAGTCGCCAGGAGATTGACGAACTGCGCCGGCGGAGTTTGGCGGAATTCTCCGTCATAGGCCACCCAGAGTCGTGCAATTGCCGCCACATGCGCGTGCCAATCGTCCGCCACCGCATTCACTTCAACCCAATTAAACAAGGTGTTGATGCGGGATAAGAGCGACACGGCCGTCGTTTCCAAGGAGGCGGGAATCGACAGGGGGGTCGAATAACCGACGTGCACGTAGCCAAGATTGTCCCAGGTCGACGGATTCGCCGCAGCCCTGGCGTGGGCAGACTTATTGGGGAGAATGCGTTCCACGTAATGAGGGTTGGCGCTCAGCCGGAGATAGGTCGCCTCTTCGAGGGAGCGTATTCGGTCATGTTTGCAGAGCACATCCTCGCGGTCCCCTATGCTCATTGCGTTGGACGAGGATACGCCGTCCGATCCGGCGAAAATCAATTGACTCCACCCGATCGGCGCAATGTAGCTGGTGCTGACCGAGCTGGTCATGCGCTCCAAAGCTTCCACCCGCTCCCTGATGTCGTGAAACACGGACTCCAATCCTTCCTTGGCTCCCCGCACTCGTTCCACCATCAAATTTTTCTCGATCCGCCGTTGCTCCTCAAGCTGGCGCACGAAGGAAGCGGTCTGGTCATCGAGCTCCACGGTATGCATCATGGCCGTATACCTTTCTCGCGTGTGTGACGATTGGCTGACCCTGCAGGAAAACTTCGAAGATCTCCGCAAAACGGATGCCAGCGCTAACCCCGCGTCAAGACGTAGCCATGAAGCACAAGATGAAGGGGGATACCGACGACCGGCACAGGATTGAACGGTGGGATGCGACCCGCGCTTGCTCAGGCCACCCCGTGCTGCTTGAACCAGGCAAGCAGGCGGCTCCAACCATCCTCAGCGGCCTCTTTGCGGTAGCTTGGTCGATAATCGGCAAAGAAGGCGTGTGGCGTATCGGGGTAGACGATAATATCGGATGGCCTCTCCGCAGCCTGCAGGGCCTTTTTCATTTGCTCGACGGATTCGAGCGGGATGCCCTGGTCGCTCCCGCCGTAGAGACCGAGTACGGGAGCCTTCACGCCGGCGGCGATGTCCAATGGATGGAGAGGTTGCAATTCGTTTCCTTTTCCCGTGAGACGTCCGTACCAGGCAACTCCCGCTTTCACCTGGCTACTGTGAGCCGCATACAGCCAGACAATGCGACCGCCCCAGCAAAACCCTGTGATACCCAGCTTTTCAATGTTGGCTTTGCCCGAAGCCCGGATCCAGGCCGCGGCGGCATCGAGGTCCTCCATCACCTGCACATCAGGCACTTTCGCTACGATCTTCCGGATTTCGTCGATCTCACTCAACGTCGAAACGTCGCCCTGCCGCGCATATAACTCTGGCGCCACGGCCAGATAGCCGAGCTTGGCGAATCGACGGCAGACGTCCTTGATATGTTCGTGAACGCCGAAAATTTCTTGCACAACCAGCACGGGCGCGAAGGGTCCACCTTCCGAGGGCATGGCGCGATACCCAGGAATGGCTCCATCGGGTGTCGGAATTCTGATCTCACCGGCCGTCAGTCCCGTGAAATCAGTGATGACGGTGGCTGACCATATCGGCCGCACGGCCAGTGCAAAACCGGTCGCCAGCGTGGAAACCAAAAGGCATCTCCTGGTAATGCCGCTCGCCTTGGCCGAATCAGGGGCGTATGGTTCAATCCTGTCGTTCATACTGCAGGCCGGGATGGATCGATGGAGAACTATTTCTTAAAAATCAGCCTGGGCTCGGTCATATTGCCCATGGAGACGGAAACGAGCTCCCAGCCGTTCATTCCGAACTCGTTGAGTTTCGTTTGCATGTTCGTGGTATCCGGGAGCACCTCGACGATCCGGTACTCGAACCGTTTCGCTTCCTGCGCTTTAGGAGCCGTTGGACTTGCGGCAAGCATGACGGCGGTCGACACCGACAGGCTGATGCCCAGCGAAATCATCGTCACGCGTCCTTGATTCATGGCACACCTCCTGTTCGACATGAACCCCTGGGATCCGTCCTTCTCGTTTTACGGGTGTGCCGCTCGCCAATTCTTACCGATGCCGATGTCGACTTTGAGCGGCACAGATAATTCCAGCTGTTTTCCGACTCCCTCCATTTCGCCTTGCACAAGCCGTTTCGCGCTATCCAATTTCGTGTCGGGCACTTCGAAGATCAACTCGTCGTGTACTTGGAGGATCATTTTCACATCCGGCAGTTCATGCTGCAGGCTGTTGTGAACGTTGATCATCGCTAACTTGATCAAATCTGCGGCTGATCCTTGAATGGGACTGTTGACGGCCATTCGCTCGCCGAAGCTGCGCTGAACCGCATCCCCGCTCTGCAGCTCAGGAATCGGCCGCCGGCGTCCCAAGATCGTCGTCGTGTACCCTTTGGCTCGTCCTTCGGCGATATTGCGGTCCATCAGCGCCCGCACGGCCGGGAACCGTTCAAAGAACGTCTCAATGTATTTCTTCGCCTCCGCCTGCGGTACGCCTATATTTTGAGATAGACCGAATGGGCTGATTCCGTAGACGATGCCGAAGACGACGGTCTTGGCCGCCCGGCGCATGTCCTTGCTTACGCCGGCCGCTGGCACGTTGAAGATTTCCATGGCCGTGGCGGTATGGATGTCTTCGCTCTTGGCGAATACGGCGAGCAGGCGCGGGTCCTGCGACAAGTGGGCCAGCAGGCGCGGTTCGATCTGGCTGTAGTCGGCGCACAGCAACACATGATTCTCCGGAGCAACGAACGCCTCCCGGATGCGCAATCCATATTCGCCCTTGACGGGAATATTTTGCAGATTCGGGTCGGCGGAAGAAAGCCGTCCCGTGGCGGCCACCGTCTGGTTCAAGGAGGTGTGCAATCGCCTCGTTCGCGCATTGATGAGCAGCGGCAGGGCGTCGATATAGGTTGATTTCAGTTTACTGAGGCTGCGGCAATTCAGGATGTGTGTCGGCAGTTCATGCTGGGTGGCGAGCTGCGTGAGGGTGTCCTCATCGGTGGAATAGCCGGTTTTCGTTTTTCGCACGGGCTTGAGTCCGAGTTTGTCAAAGAGGACCGCCGCGAGCTGTTTCGGCGAGTTAATATTGAACTCGCCTCCGGCTAGACCGGCAATCGCTTCCATCGTGCGGTCCATTTCACGTTCCATTTCCTTGCCCAACTCGCGCAGCCTGTCCACGTCGAGCAGAAAACCGTTCCGCTCGATGTCGGCCAAGACGGGCACGAGCGGCATTTCAACCTCGGTGAACAGCCTCAAACTTCCCTGCTCCGACAAGCGTTCCGTCATCGGGAGGCCAAGTGCGGCCAGCGCGGCCGCGGCCTCGCCGGCATCCTCGCGCGACCCTGTATCTACCTCAAAAAGCGATTCTGCGGAGCCGCTTTGCCCGAGCTGCAGTCTGGCGCCGAGTGTCTCCAGGGCGATCGTTTCGAGCTGATGATCCCGTCGGTTGGGATTCAGGAGGTAGTCTGCGATCATGGTGTCCAAGCATGGACCGTCGACGTTCAGCGCCGCCTGCTGAAACGCCAGCAAGGTGGATTTCAAATCGTGCAATACTTTGGGTCGACCGTGGTCAGCGAGCAGCGACGTTACGCTGGACACGATGTGGAGAAGATCAAACGGGACGAACGCTGTGTGCCCGCCAGCGGAGAGTGCCACTCCCATCAGTTGGGCATTCAGGCCGGATCCACCGGCCAACAGAGCTTGAATGCCGACGGGCAGATCTTGAGGCAAGGACCGGACGAACCGCTGCGCGGAAGCCTCGTTTTCGAGCACGCTGGTGATGACCTGCCTTTTGACCTCGGGCGCCTTCGCGGAAGCTTGCAGATTTTTGAGCAGCGTCGTGAACTCGAGCTCACGCAGCAAATCGGCAAACCGGTCGTGGTTGACCGGTTTGAGCTGGTACTGTTCGGGATGAAACTCCACAGGGCCGCGCGTATCGATCGTGGCCAACGTCCGGCTCAGACGAGCGTTCTCCGCCTGTTCGACCAGGAGCGCTTTGATCCGGGCCGGCGTCACGTCGTCGATCCGCCGCAGGAGTTCTTCAATGGTGCCGAATTCAGCGATGAGCTTCGTTGCCGTTTTTTCGCCGATGCCTTTCACGCCAGGAATGTTGTCGGTCGTGTCGCCCATCAGCCCCATCACCTCCACGACGCGCGCCGGCTCGACGCCGAAGCGATCACGGCATTCCGCCTCGCCGATCCATTTGCTCTTGACCGGGTCATAGATTCGGACACGCGGGGTCAGCAGCTGGAACATATCCTTGTCGCCGGTGACGATGACCACATCATAGCCCGCCTTCTCGGCCTGTACCGCCAGCGTACCGATCAAATCGTCGGCCTCGTAGCCGGCGGTTTTGACGACCGGAATGTTCAGCGCCTCGACAATCCGATGGATATAGGGGATCTGAGCGCTCATCCCGTCGGGCATGGGCGGACGTTGCGCCTTGTATGCCTGATAGGTTTCGTGCCGCAGCGTCGGTCCTGCCTCGTCGAACGCGACCGCGAGACCGTTCGGCTGGTGTTCGCGGATGATTTTCATCAACGTGGTCGTGAACCCGTAGACGGCGTTGGTCTGTATTCCCTTGGAATTGTTCAGCGCGGGCAAGGCGAAGAAAGCGCGGTACACGTACGCGCTTCCGTCGATCAGGTACAACGTCGGCCGGCTGGAGACACTCGCTTGTGGCAGCATTCAGTTTCAGGGAACAAGAATCTTAGCTTTCAGTCCGGAGGCCGCGCTCCGGAGTGTCTTGCGGGGCAAGGACGAGCGGCGGTTTCCCACGGCGGTTGCGCATGCTGTTGATCACACCCAGGACTGTGGGCTGGCCGATCAGCTTGGCTTCAAGTTTCCGCTTGCCGGGAAAGTCCAGCATCGAAATCCCGATGAGCATGGTCAACACCCCCTGCCCTGGAAGAAACAGCATGAGAAACCCCGCAAACACAAATACCGCCCCGACGACGTTCTTGACGACGTGCCCCGCGACGCGCAAAACCGGATGGTGATCCTGCATCCAGGGACGGGGGACTCGGACGTCAAAATAATCTGCCGGCAGCCGGACAAGAATGAACGGAATCGCGATCAGGGTGCCGATGAAGAAGACAAACGACAGCGCGGTCAGCCAGATCAGCGTGTCCGTAGAAACATATTGCTGAACCGTCGAGAGCAGCCCGTCCATGGGGAGAAGATCCTAACATGCGACCTACGGTCACTCAAGACAACGCTCGGCCGGCGGCCCGGTTTACTGCGCTTCTGGCGACGGCTATAATCCGTCCATGCGCGCGGCACTGCTCTGCCTCCGTTTGTCGATGCTCGCGCCGCTCGCTCTGGCGTCCTTCGGAGCTCCGGCGCTGGACCGCGCCGCGGCCGAAGACCTGCAAATTGCCGTCAGCAAGAAAGGATTGGGCAAGGAGGTCGTGATGACGCAGGGAGCGCGCGAGTGGTTCATGCTGGTCGAGGTGACTCCTGAAAACACCGTGATCGTCCGACAGGAGAAGGATCGCGATCAGTACGTGCTCGACGAAAGCGAGACACACGATCGGCCACTGGCCCCGGTTGAGGTCGACGCGGCGATCAACGATTACATCAACAGCGTGAAGGCCCGGGCGCCAAAACCGTAGCCATGAGCCGGCCGCAGCCAAAGTTCGTCCTTTTCGCCCACAACGCGACTTACGACAAGCTCCATCAGGTAGCCACCCTCGGCTTGACCGCAGCCGCGATGGGTAAAGACGTGATCGTTGTGCTGCTGTTTTGGACCATCAAGAAGCTTGCGGAAGGCAGGATGGATGACATCGACTTCCCACTGGAATACGCCGCGTCGGGAAAGGACGTCGCCCGCTTGCTTCAAGAAAAGAACGTCCCAAAAATCTCGGAGATGTTCGCGGAAGCCAAGTTGGTGGGGAAACTCCGGATGATCGCCTGCAGCGCAGGGCTGGAGTATATGGGTGTGGATGGAGAGGCGGTCTCGAAGGAGGTCGACGAAGTGCTGGGCCTTCCTGCCATCATCTCCCTGACGGCCGACGCCGAAACTGCGCTCTTCATTTGAGCCGGCCGGCCATCCCTTCTCTAACGGGACCGGGCGACGCCGACCCTGTCGCACATCTCGATGAGCTTGCAGCGGCTGCAGAACGGAGACACCGGTTGGCACAGATTCTGGCCATACGGCACGAGCAGATCATTGAAGGTGATCCAGTAGCGTTTTGGCAGCTTTTCGCGCAGCGCCCGCTCCGTTTCCTCCGGCGTTTTCGTTCTCACATACCCCCAACGATTGCTGATGCGATGTACATGAATGTCCACGCAAATCCCCGGCCGTTGGTAGCCCACCGTCACCACCAGGTTGGCCGTCTTGCGTCCTACGCCCGGCAGCATGACTAATTCCTCGATCGTCCGGGGCACCTTGCCGCCGTGCACGTCAAGGAGACGGCGCGAGATCGCATGAATGGCCTTGGCCTTGGTGCGATAGAACCCCACTGGGTAGATGGCCCGTTCGATCTTGAGAGGAGACAGCGCGAGCAGGCCGGCCGGCGTGTGGGCCAGCGCGAACAGACGGGCGCTGGCTTCGCTCGTGGTCTTGTCCTTGGTACGGAGGCTCAGCAGACAGGAAATCAGAATGCGGAAGGGGTCCCGGGCCGATTCACGGGCGACGATTCCAACGACCGGTTCCTGCCACTGGCGGACTTCACGCCTGAGGATTTTGATCGCCTCATGGATCTGATCCTCGTGCATGACCGGGGAGGGAATCGAACTGACGATGAAGGACGGCGATGCGAATGAACGGAGGGGCTTATTCCGGCCGGCGCTTCGACAACCACTTTTGACGGCGACGCTGAGCTTCCCGCTGTTTCGCCTTTTTCCGAACACTGGGCTTTTCGTAATACCGACGGCGCTTCAGTTCTCGGAAGAGCCCTTCTCCCGCCAGTTTTTTCTTCGCGACTTTGAGGGCTTTCTCGACATTGTTGTTGAAGACTTTGATTTCCATTCGTCTCTCGTCTGCGCTTTCCCAGGCGATGCCTGCACGGAATGTTTGCCCGAACGACCAGGGGTCGGAGTGTAGCATAGGGCTCTCAGTTCCTCAACATTCTGAGAGACCGTCAACAATCTGTCCGTCAACGAATCTCTAAGCCTCTGATTTACCTGGACTTTGATATTTTCTTTGGTGGTGTGCAGGCTGGCTTCGGCTGCGGCGACCGCAAGGATCAATGCGACCTGCACGTCCGATCGCAATCGAGGCCTCGCCGCGTTTGCGGAAGCGAACAACAGCCCGCCGGCTTCCACCGACCGCTCCGCGATCTCAAGAGGGATTTCAGTGGCCACATGAAGGGCGGAGGACACTGCCACCGGCCGTCCGGGATCGCTCTTCGGCAGTTTTGTGGCCGCGACAAACGTGTTGTAGGCCTCGCCATCCGCGAGCAACAGATGGTTGAGGCGCCCGACGATCTCCTCAAGGCGATGTTCGGCGGCCGGATGACGGTTGATTCTGGCCGCCATGACGCCGAGCGACGCGGCAAGAGCCCCCGTTAACGCCGCGACCGCGGCGCCAGCCGGCACCGTTGCCGGCGCCCCCACGGCCTCCACAAATTCCAAGACGGAAACCTGCAACAAATCCTTCCCAGGACTTGGGCCGGCCGTAAATTTCGCGGCGGGAGTCAACACCGCTTCCATCCGTGCCTCAAGAATCTGCATGCGATCCAATCGCTTGAGCCGAAGCGCGTCCCGCGCCGCCTCAGTGATCGCCGCCTCCGGGACCAGGCCGACGATTTCAGCTCCGGCGAGGGCCACGCCATGGCGGGCCGCTTCGGCTTCCACGGCCTTGAACGCCGTATGAAGGGGCGTGGCCTCATAGTCCGTCAAGTTCATTGCCACCTGCACGAGACGGCGGCTGGGCAACTCCACACCGATGGCTTTCAGGTGCCGCAACCCGCCGTTTGAGTGGCGAACAGATCTGGCGATCGAACGGGCAAGGACGAGATCGGTCGACGCGAGATCCACATTGAACGCAATCAGCGCGGGCCGCGCTCCAATGATGATGGCCCCGGCGGTCTCATGCAGTCGGCTTGGCCCGAAATCGGGAGCCCAATCCGGATCGGAAGCCATCCGAAATGCCAATCCTTCCAAGCCGCCGCGCCGCACGGATTCGAGCGGGGCATGGTCGCTGTGCGATGCCGCTCGTTCATAGAGAAAGACGGGAATCTCCAGCTCAGTGCCCACGCGCTGCCCCAAGCGCCGCGCGGCCTGGACGCAGTCGCGCATGGAGATCCCCTTAATCGGAATGAAGGGCACGACATCGGTTGCACCGACGCGCGGATGCACCCCGGCATGCTTGCGCAGGTCGATGAGGTCGGTGGCGATGCGGATCGCCCTGAACATCGCTTCGATCACTTCCTCCGGACCTCCGACGACGCTCATCACCGAGCGGTGATGATCGCAATCCGACGTATGATCCAGGAGGCGGACGCCCGGCACCGAAGCAAGAGCGTCGATCAACGCTTGAATGGTGGCGGGATTACGGCCTTCGCTGAAATTCGGGACACATTCAACGATGTGGTCCATGCTGATGCGCTCGCTCACAATAAAAAAGCCGGAGGTAAACCCATGACCTCCGGCTTGCAATTAGATCGCCCCCGAGCACTGCGCGTGTTACTTCGTCTTCTTGACGAACGCCTTGTAAATCCGTCCGGACGTCGCTTGCTCCTCTTCCATTCCCATCAGGTGATGTCCCGTATTCTCGCACCAGGCGGGCATGTCCTTCTTAATCCCTTCATCGTCGGACACCACTTCCAACACTTGGCCCATCGTCAGTTCCTTGATTTTCTTGCTCGTCATGATGATCGGCATCGGGCAAAAATATCCGAGCGTATCCAGCTTCACGTCGGCCTGCATGGTCAATGCTCCCCCACCGCTAAATGAACAGATTCACGCTGCCTTGCTTCGCCTCGGCGAGATACGTCGTGACGCCGGCGAACTGGTCGATGCCCTCGATCAGCGTGTCCTTGCTGATGCCCATCAGCCCCATCGTCGTCGTGCAGGCGATGAAGCGGACACCGAGGTCCAGGGCCGTTTCCATGAGCTCCGGCACGCCGGGCATCTTGTTCTGCTTCATGACTTTTTGCATCATTTTCGTGCCAACACCGCCGAAATGAAAACGGGAAAGCGGCAGATTTTGTGCGCCTCCCTTGTTCAAGAAGCCGAACATCCGTCGGAGCCAATCTTTGGCCGAACTGGTTGCTCCTTTCCGGCGGATGGTATTCAACCCCCAAAAGGTGAAAAACATCGTCACTTTCATGCCCATGGCGGCAGCACCGGTCGCAATAATGAAGGCCGCCATGGCCCGATCGAGATCTCCGCTCAAGAGCACGATCGTGACTCGGTCCGATTTTGCGGCTTGAAGATCGGCAAGAACGACCGTCGGATCCATTTGTGTGGTAGTCATGAGCGCCTCATAAGATTCATGCACGACTGTGCTGATTTTCGCAGGTTTTTGACTATAGTCTCCGCATGTTTTTCCTGTCAACACAACGACCTTGACCAACATTCCTACGGCAGATATAGTCCAAACGACCCCGTGAGCCTACTCCTTGGATCAGATCACAGAAATTAAGTCCTCCAAAAGTGCGCCGTTGCTCGGGTTTTGGTACCCGGCATGCTCCAGTCGCGATCTCCGCCCCAGTCGCATGAAAGGTGTTGTGCTCCTGGGGCTTCCGATTGTGGTGTGGAAAAACTCGGCGGGAGATGTCGCGGCCCTTCGGGATATCTGCCCGCACCGTGGGATGCCGCTGTCCTTCGGGCGGCTCTGCGGCGATCGCATTGAGTGTGGTTATCACGGCTGGCAATTCGATCACAAAGGCCGATGCCAGAATATTCCCGCGCTCATCGAGGGCTCTCCCATTCAAACCGACAAAATTGGCGTGACCACCTACTCGTGCCGCGAACGGGATGGATACGTGTGGGTATTCATTCCCGACCCGTTGCAGCCTCACCAATCAATTCCCGACGTCCCTCCGCTTCCCCTGCCTTCCTCTCCCTATCGAATGGTTGAGTTTTCGACGTTGCTGAACTGCGCGATCGATGACGGCATTGTCGGCTTGGTGGATCCCCTCCACGGGCCCTTCGTCCATCAAAATTCCTGGTGGCGGACGCAAGCCAGCATGCATGAAAAGGCAAAGACCTTTGAGCCGCTCCCTGCTGGTTTCCGCATGGTGTCGCATCCCCCGTCGAAGAATAGCATCCCCTACAAAATATTGAACTTTTTCTACGGAGGCCCGCTCACGACGACGATCGATTTTGTGTTGCCCAACCAGCGATTCGAATTCGTTCAGTGCGGTAGCATGTTCGTGTCCATGCGAGCGATGATCACGCCGCTCACGGAGCAGCAATGCCGAATGGATTTCTCCGCGGCCTGGAACGTCCTGAGCTGGTTGCCTTTTTCAAAAACAATTTTTCGATATTTCGGAAATATCTTTTTGCAGCAGGATAAGCAGGCAATGGAACGGCAAGCAGTGGGCCTGCGTTATAAGCCGCCGTTGATGTTGATCGATGACGCAGACACCCCGTCGAAGTGGTACTACAAATTGAAGGCGGCACACGTTGAGTCCGTACGAACGGGACAGCCGCTCGACCATCCGCTAAAAGGTCGGGTGACCCTTCGCTGGAAGAGCTAACCCCAAAGCGAAAATCACACGGTTACTCGCCCGATAAGAGTAAGCTCATGGCGCGCCGGATCTGCAGGCGCGAGCCGAGCAGCACCACGATATCGCCGGCTTTGAGTTTCGTTTTGAGGTTAGGATTCGATTCGGTCATCCCGTCGCGTGTCCAAGCAATCACCGAAGCGCCCGTCCGCGGACGGATCGAGAGGTCGCCGAAGCTTTTGCCGACCGCCGGCGAATCGTCGTCGATGCGGCAAGTCTCCACCTCGGCATCGGTCAGGGTCCCGCCGCGGAGATGATGAGCCAGTTCCGGCAGTTCACTGCGTCGCAGCAAAGCATAGCCTTCCCTTCTGACCTGTTCAGCCTTCATCGTGATGAAGTCCTGCGGCAGATTGTACGTTCTTAGGACCAGCGCAAAGATCTCGATGGAGGTCTCAAATTCCTCCGGCACGACGTCATCGGCGCCGATATCGTGCAACTCCTCCAGTTCCCGCAGGTAGCGGGTCCTGACGACGACCCTCACTTTTGGATTCAGCACCTTGGCCACCTGCACCGTCCGCCTCGTGATGAACGGGTCGGAGATGGCGACGACGAGGACCTTCGCCTCTTCGATCTTCACATGCCGCAAGACGTTCGGGTTCGTCGCGTCGCCATAATAGATCGGAACCCCGTGACGCGATTCACGGCGAACCGTGTCGCCGTCGAGATCGAGCGCGAGGTGCGGGATCTCAGTTTCGCTGAGGACGCGGGCCAGATTCCGGCCGTTTAACCCATAGCCGACGATGATCACATGGTCCTTGACACGGATCTGTTTGCCCTCCGTCCGAAGGACATGCGCCTCAGTCCTGCTCGGAAGCCAATGCCTCAGCCGCTGGACGGCTTCGATCCGACGGGCTATCAACGGCGACCACTGCATGAGGAACGGCGTCACGATCATGGAGAGCACGGACACGGCCAAGAACACCTGGTAGGGATCCCCCCGCAGTAATCCGCTCTCCTGGCCCTGCTGAGCCAGCAGGAAGCTGAACTCTCCGACCTGCGCGAGGGCGACGCCGACCATGAACGCCGAGCGCGGCGGGATGTCCATGGCAAGAGATGCGGCCGCCCCCGTGAGGAACTTCACCGAAAGAATGGCGAGCAGTAGGCCGACCACCAACACCGGATGGTCGATCAAGACCCGCCAGTCCATTAATATTCCGATCGAGACAAAAAAGAGACTGTTGAAGCTGTCGCGGAAGGGCAGCACGTCGGCCATGGCCTGATGACTGTACTCGGACTCGGAGATCACCAACCCGGCGATAAAAGCTCCCAGCGCGAGCGACAGCCCGCCCAGCGAGGTCAACCAGGCGATGCCGAGGCACAGGACGATGATGGTCAACAAAAACAGCTCCCGGCTCCGGCTCCGCACGATGTGCTCGAGCAGTTTTGGGACCGCATACCAGGCTGCGGCGACGATCAATCCGACGACGAGCAGCGACTTGCCCAGGGTCAGGACAACCGACCCTCCGGAACCCTCGAGTCTGCTGGCCAAAATCGGTGTCAGCAACATCATGGGTACGACCGCGATATCCTGAAAGATCAGGATCCCGATGATGGTTCTGCCGTGGATCGAATCGCTGTCCCCTCTGTTTGAAAGCGCCTTCAGCACGATTGCCGTGCTGCTCAACGAAACCAAAAAGCCCCAAAAGATGCCCTCCTGCCAGGTCAATCCGACGGCCATCGCGCCGATCCAGGCGATCAGCAGCACGCTGCCGACTTGGATAGGCCCGGCCACGAAGAGGAGCCGGCGCAGGGATGCGAGCTGCACCAGGGAAAATTCGATACCGATCGTAAATAGCAGGAGCACGACGCCGATTTCGGCGAGGATCTGCACCGTGCCGACGTCGCCGATGAGGTTGAAACCGTGAGGGCCGATCAAGGCACCGGCGACCAGGAAGCCGGCGATGGAGGGAAGTCTGAACTGATGGAAGAGAAAAACAACGGCGATCGACACGGAGAAAATGACCAGGAGATTGCCGAGCACGCCGTAATCAGTCATAGAGGCCATTCACGAAAACGTCGGAGCGCGGATCCGCGGTCAAACGGCGCATCCCGGCGCGAGAATACTCCAGCCCGGCTAAACGGACAAGGTGCTGCCGCTTGTTGGCGGAGGGGAGGTCGGCTAGAGTGAGCCCATGATTCGAGCCATTGTCTTCGACTTCAACGGCGTCATTGCCGACGACGAGACGCCGCATTTCCTCTGTTTCCAGCAGGCGCTCGCCGAGGCGCGGCTGACGCTGACCCAGGAAGACTACTATGGCCGCTACCTGGGTATGGATGAGCGTACCTGCGCCAGACTGCTGCTGGAGCACCGGGACGGGATCTGCGATGAAGCAGATGTGTGGCGCATCGCCGACCGGAAGGCGGAACTCTTCCATGCCCATACCGCCAGGTGCAAACCGGTGCTGTTCGCTGGCGTCGTTGAATTCGTCAGCGCGGCAAAACAACATTATCGGCTCGCGATCGCTTCGGGCGGCCGCAAAGCTCAAATCGAGGCAGCGCTGGCGGAGACACCCATCGAAGCCGCCTTCGAGATCGTCGTGTCAGCCGAAGACTGCCCCATTGGAAAACCGGATCCTGCCATTTATCTCATGACGCGCAAGCGGCTCAACGACCTCCACCCGTCAGATGACGGCATCGCTGCCGCAGAATGCCTCGTCGTCGAAGATTCCGTGGCCGGTATCCGCTCGGCCAAAGCCGCGGGCATGCGGGTCATGGGATTGGCCACGACCTATCCCCTTGATAAACTGCAAGAAGCCGATTTAGCCGTCCCAACTCTCCAAGGAATCACCCCGCAATCCGCACTGAGACGTCTGCCGTAATCGGCTGTGGATGCGGCTTTCAGACAGTTTGCTCTTCCTCCAGACCCCCTCCAAAGATGAATAGACGGATTCTCCGACCTTGGAATAGCTTGTCAGCACTGGAACGACGCAGCGATATGCCACATCTTTACCGATACGCATGACCAAAATGACACGGCTTCAAGGGAGGTGTTTTATGCGGCCATTGCGGGTTCTCACATTTTTTGCAGCGGCCGCGCTCGCCGTGGGCACCACGGCGTTTGCGGATACGAACGAGGCAGTCAAGTCCGACCCCGCACGCATGTGGGAATGCATACAGGCGGATGGATCGTCGATATATACGAATAAGGAACGGGCCGGATGTAAGCTGATGGCCCTCAAAGAATTGTCGGTCGTACCCTCGTTGGACCACATGCCGACATATCGGTCGCCCTATTCTGAGACGCCCCATTCGGACGGGCGCTACTCCATGGACCGCAGTCATGACATGATGGGTGGACGAAGTCAGACGGTTCCGGGCTGGGGTCAGGAGTGGCACTCGAGCATTGCCTATTCCGGCGGATCGATTCAGCAGGAAGTGTGCTCGCTGTACGGTGAATGGATCAATCTGGTCCAAAAAACGCGCGGCGGCTTTTTCTATGGGACGGATCCGTCATACGGCGGAGACCTCAGCGGGCGAAATCAGCGCGGCCCGAGCTTCTCATTCTATGACAATGCCCGGTATCAAACGTTATCGAGGCTCTTCGGGACGGGGTTTGTTCCAGTCGGCTGCCAGTAAGCGCGGTGTTCTTCCAGGCGCCGGGCATCAGGCCCGGCGCCTGGCTTACATCTTGTAGAAGCTCCGATACCACTCGACGAAGCGCGGGATTCCCACCTCGATCGGCGTCGCCGGTTTGAAGCCGACATCGCGGTCCAAATCTTCGATATCGGCATAGGTAGCCGGGACATCGCCCGGCTGCAGCGGCATGAGCGTCATGTCGGCTTTTTTGCCCAGCGTCTGCTCGAGAACCTCGATGAAATGCAGGAGTTCGACCGGCTGGTGGTTCCCGATGTTATAAATGCGCGCCGGCGCGGAACTGGTCCCCGGGTCCGGCTTGTCACCGGACCAAGCCGCATTCGGCTCGGCCGTGTGGTCGAGCGTCCGGATCACGCCTTCGACGATGTCATCGATGAAGGTGAAATCCCGGCGCATCTTCCCGTGGTTGAACACCTCGATCGGCTTCCCTTCAAGAATGGCCTTGGTGAAGATGAAGAGCGCCATATCCGGCCGTCCCCACGGACCATACACGGTGAAAAAACGAAGTCCCGTGCAAGGCAACCGGTACAGATGGGCATAGCAATGGGCCATCAATTCGTTGGCCTTTTTGCTTGCCGCATACAAGGACACGGGATGGTCCACATTGTCGTGGACCGAAAAGGGCATGCCGGTGTTGCCGCCGTATACCGAACTGGACGAGGCGTACACCAAATGTTCCGCTTTTACCTGACGGCAACCCTCAAGAATGTTTAAAAAGCCTTCGATGTTGCTATCCGTATAGGCATGCGGATTGATCAACGAGTAGCGCACGCCCGCCTGGGCGGCCAGATGTACGACGCGTCGGATGGGGTACTCGAGAAACAACTCTTTCATCCCCTGACGGTTGGCCAGATCGAGCTTCACGAACTGAAACCCGTTCAATGGACTCAACAGCGCCAGGCGCGCCTCTTTGAGCCGGACGTCGTAGTAGTCGTTCACATTATCGAGACCGATGACCTGGTCTCCACGTTCGATCAGCCTCCGGGCGACATGGAAGCCGATGAACCCGGCCGCACCGGTCACGAGTGTGAGAGATTTTCCCGCCGTCATAGTGGACCCTCGATGAGCATGTTGTTCCTTATCACACTGCCCCGCGCCCTTTCATGAATGGCGGCTCTCCGTAGGCCGCCCGGTAGAGATTGAGCGGGGACAGCGCCTCGGCAGCCGGCCGGATCTCGATGTCTCCCTGTCCCCTGTCACTGAAGACCTCCAGCGCCTGCCCGTAGTGATACCGGCATTCATGGGACTCGAGCAGCGTCCTCAGCGCATCAGGCCGCTCCCAATGTGCCGTCAGCAAGGCCGTGCGCGCCGGATTGCGCCGGCTGAACATGAAGGACAGATGATCCGGATACCAGTCCGCTCCGCCGGTCGCATACGAAACGAACAGCTTCGCCCGGGCGGTCGCACAGAGCTCGGCCAGGTAGCCGTTCGTGAGATAGCCGTTTTCCCCGACGTCCAGCCATCTCCCCGGAGGGGACAAAGGGGCATGGGCCGCATGGCTGCGTATTTCGAGCAATTGCTGCTGCGACGCGAAGAGCAGCCGGATGGGGCCGTACTTGTCGACCAGCCGCCGGATAACGTCATCCTTCAAGGCCGATCGTCCATCGTTCGTCGGCCCGCTGTCCGCGTGGACGAGTACATTCTGGCCGCGGTCGCTGATGAGATAACAGTTGCGGGGCATTTGAAGATCGCAGGGGTCTTCGCCGTAAAACGGCACGGAGACCACCGTCCCGCCTTCGAACGCCCAGACGTCTCCATGCGCCAGTTCGATGACGTGTCCGAAGCCCAGTTCGCGAAGCAGCGCCGGATAATCGTAAAAGAAATGCTTTTTGTTCCGCCGGCTGGGCACGATGACGGGCGTCTCTTTCGGGAAATGAAGCAAGGTCCGCGGATCGACATGGTCGTCGTGGTCATGGGTGAGAAAAATCGCGGCCGGTTTTGGAAGCAGCGACGGCCAGAGCGACGGCACAGAGGATTCGGCGAACCAGGGCAGGAGCCAGGGATCGAACAGAAAGACGTCGTCCTGCTGCCGGTACAGAAGCGCCGCATGACCCAGATGGACGGTGTCGCGATCCCGTACGACGTCGAACCACCGCCGCCGCTTCCCGTTCTCGGTAGAGGTGCACAAGCACTCATACTGCTGCAGCGCGTCCATCAGACGCAGTAGGACGGACTGTGCCTCCCGCGGCGAAGACATGACGACGGTCTTGATTTCTTCCGTCCGGTGGCTGCCGTCCAGCATGCCGATCAATTTTCCCACGATCGGCCCCAGCGAACGCTGATCGAATCCGATCGGAATCGCCTGACGCTTAACCGAGTGGAAGATGCGGAGTCCGCCGTTCGTGACGGTCGAGGATTTCCCCGCTTCGAAGGGCAGTTCCCATCGAAAGCTTCCGTCAGGCTTGCGGCCGCATTTGATGTGCCGGCTGAGGTGGGGACGGCTGTTAATGAGTTCGGCGTAGGCGTCTTCAAGGCGCGCGGGACGGTCCGGATCATCAAGAGGAGCCCGCTTCGAAAAGACGTCGCTGATGGCGGTATCGATCGAGCTGGCCAGGAGGGCATGCGCTTCTTGAAGCGCCGCCATAACCTCCGGCGCGAGTCCGCCGACGAAGGGAAAAGGACCAGGCGGCTCCGCGCTCTCGAGCTGCACCCAGCACCAAGGGACAAGACTGAGAAAGTGTTGTCCGGGCAGCCTGTCCCAAATGGTACTCATCTACTCCCGCCGACTGATGGTCGGTTCATATAGGGCTTGGATCACGTTTCCGTCGGGATCTGAACAATAAAAAGAATAGCTGCCGTCCCGGTGCTGCTTGGGAGGCTTGGCAATCGCCCCGCCGAACGACGCGATGGTAGCTTGAATGGCCTCGTACATCCGGTCTACGGCGCCGGGATCATCCAGAATCACGCCGATATGATCCAGCAACTGTGCCGGTGAAGACGCATAGGCAGCCAACTCTCCCCGGGCAATCTGGTGCAGCGCCAGGTTGTCCGTGCCGGAGCTGAGATAGACATTGTCGGCATCGGGTTCCCAGACGGCCTTCATCCCGAGAACCTGTTCATAAAAAGTGCGGGACCTCGCAAGATCGGTGACGCGGAGCGCCACGTGGCGAAGACCCCGATGTGCGGCTCGCTCCATGATTCATCCGACAGCACAGGTAAACGGTCACGACAGCTTGTCCTCGTATAGTAGGTGGGCCTCTAGAGCGCCGTCAAACGAATTTCGCCCTGTCCGCCGTGTGACTCCCTCGGTGTTGTGTTACGATGCTTCACCCATACAGGGAGTTTTGCATGTCCCCATTGCTTCTGATTTTCGTCATCATGGCGCCGCTGCTGTTGAGCGCCGGCAAGGCACTCGCCGCTGAGTCCGCTTCAACGGAGAACGACTCGAGTCCCATGGTGGTGATCCCGGCCGGTCCGTTTCCCATGGGCGTCCCGCCAGGCGACCGTGACGGAGGACGCGACGAATACCCGCGCCATGAAGTGTACCTTGATGCCTATGCGATCGACGTGTATGAGGTCACGAACGGGCACTACCTCAACTTCGTCAAGGCCACGGGACACCGGGTGCCGCAGAATCCGAAAAATCCCACGAGAAACCTCTGGCAGGGTGACGCGATCGCCGACTCGCTCGTCGACCGTCCCGTGGTCAATGTCGACTGGCATGACGCCGCCGCCTACTGCGCATGGGCCGGCAAACGGCTGCCCACGGAAGCGGAATGGGAAAAGGCCGCGAAGGGCAACCATGATTGGCGTTTCCCTTGGGGTAACGTCGAACCGACGACGAAGCATCTGAACTACAATCAACAGTGGATCGGCGAAAAGACCTTGATGCCGGTCGGCAGTTATGAAGCCGGCAAGAGTCCGTACGGCGTCTACGACATGGCAGGCAACGTCTGGGAGTGGGTGAACGACTGGTATGACGCGCGATATTATGAAACTAGTCCGAAGAAGAACCCCAAGGGTCCGGAAACGGGCGAGAGACGGGTCCTTCGCGGGTCGGGTTGGCAGAATGAAACCCCGACGGTCCGCATCTTCACGCGGGTGGACAGCGATCCGCTCATCAGAAACGAGTCGACGGGATTCCGCTGCGCCCGCAATGCCAAATAGTCGTTTGCACTGAGCCTCTCGTCCGCCGCCGTGGTACAACGGTGTCATGATCGGATCGGACCAGACAGATCAACTCAGGAACAGGACGAAACAGTTCGCGATCGGCATCCTCAAGCTGTGCGGGCCGCTGCCGAAGACGCCTGAAACCCTCGCCATTCAAACACCTCTCGTCAAAGCGGCAACCACTCTAGCCTCTAACTGCCGCGCCCTTGCCCGGGCATGGTCGGAGGACGATTTTCACCGCAACCGGAACTTGGCCTCGGGGGATGCCGACGACTGCGTGTTTTGGCTGGAGCTGCTGGCCGCAGCAGGGACCGACCAGGACCAGGCGATTCAAGCCCTCCTCGACGAAGCATCCGACATCGTGGCGCTCCTGTCGATCTGCGGGGAACCGGAGAAGCCCGTTTCCGAAGCCGAGCCTGCCCCGACGCCGCAACTCGAGGCTCCTCCGCCACCGCCCCCGCTGCCGAACGATTTTCACGGCTTGCGGGTGTTGTCGTTCGAAAGCCGGATGGCGTCGGAAATGGCGCGATTGATCCGGCGCCATGCCGGAGAGCCGTTGATCGTACCGGCATTGAGGGAAATTCCGATTCCGCTGCAGGACAACGGCGCGGTGTTTCGCTTCGGAGTGAAACTCATTCTCCATCAAGTCGATATTGTGATTTTAATGACGGGCGTCGGGACCAAGGCGCTCTTCGACGTGCTGCAGACCCGTTATCCGCTGGCCGAAATCATCGAAGCGCTCAAGAAAACGATTCTTGTCACCCGCGGTCCCAAGCCCCTGGCGGCGCTGAAGGCCTTGGGGGTCGAAGCCAATATCACCGTGCCGGAACCCAACACGTGGCATGACGTCATTGCCACCCTGGATTACTACCGCCCGGTACAGGGATTGAAGATCGCAATCCAGGAATACGGCGTCTCGAAGCCGGAGATGACCGACGATTTGAAGAAACGCGGGGCTGAGGTGTTTTCCGTACCCGTCTACCGTTGGGCGCTTCCGGAAGACACGGGTCCTCTTGAAGAGGCGATCGGACAAGTCACGAGCGGCGGTTGTGATGCCATGCTCATTACCAATGCAGCCCAAATCGATCACGTGATGCAACTTGCCGAGCGGGGCAACGTGACGGAAGCGTTCAGAAAGGCGTGCAGGCGCATCGTCGTGGCATCAATCGGGCCGACGGCGAGCGAAGGCCTCAAACACCACGAGCTTCCCGTCGATTTCGAGCCGTCACATCCCAAAATGGGCATCCTCGTGAAGGAACTCAGCGAGACCATCCACGCCCTCCGGCAGGCCAAGTCGAATCAACAAGCGGCCTCATGAGCGGCGACGCGGCTGCCTTATTGCACGCTCGTTTGCGAGGGTTGCGCGGCGGATTCGGCTGGCCCCTTCACATCCCGCGCACAGCGGAAACCCAGCCAGTTCATCTTGGTAGTCGGTTCGGTGCCGTTCCTCTGCGCGGGACGCACGGACGGAGTACTGTCGATCCAGCCGCCTCCCCGAAACGCCTTCTGTGTTCCTTTCTCGGGACCTTTTGGATTCCGATCGGGCGCCTTCTTATAGTAGCCGGGATCGTACCAGTCGGCCGTCCATTCGGCCACGTTGCCTGACATCTGGTATACGCCGTACGGGCTCACGGCATTCTCATATTTATCAACGGAAATGATCGGAGGGTATAGCAACAGGCGTTCCGGCCGGTCGCGCACGGGGCCCGATAATCCGGTGCGGCCGAAGTTGGCGCGGCTGAGTCCGGCCGGTTCGTTGCCCCAGGGATAAATCCTTCCGTCTTCGCCGCGCGCGGCCTTTTCCCATTCCGCCGACGTTGGCAGGCGCTTGCCGGCCCATGTGCAATACGCCTCTGCGTCAAACCAGGACACGTGCATGACCGGATGGCTGGCCATCGTTTCCTGAAAGTTTCCGCCGTCGTATTGCCAGTCGATCAAAGGAGCCCGATTGGTCGCAAGAACGAATTTCAGAAACTGCACCGTCGTAACCTCGAATTTATCGATCTCATACGCGTCGAGGTATACTTTCCGTTGTGGAAGCTCCGCCGGATAGGCGTTACGGTCTACTTTTTTGTCGCTGCCCATCAAGAACGTGCCAGCGGGAATGCTGACCATTTCGTCATGCGCCGGCAGTTTCGCCCGCTCAGCCGCGACTTTCTTTCCCTCCGGAGTCCATTCCCTCGTCACGTCCGCCACGTCCAAGCCCCATGCCGACAAACCGATGCTGATCACGGCCCCAAGGATCAGACCCGCTGTAATGCTCGCCCTTCGCACGATTCCCTCCTGATTGGTGTTACGGCTCTTCACCGGCTGGCCGGCTCTTTGTCGAAGTCTTCCAGCGGTTGAAAGTTGACCGGCAGGTTGAACAGGTAATCGGACACGGCCCGCATTTTCACATGTTGATACTCGACAATCCAACTGCCGTCTTTTTTGGCCAATTTCATTGGAAACTGAAGATCGGTCGCGATCCACTGATAGTACTGCTCGACCCTCTCGCCTTGCTTGGTCGTCACTTCATAGAGGATCGTCGGATGTCCTTCTCGCACTTCCGTCCCGATCTCCTGCCGTGAGATCTCTCCCTCGAGCGCCGGCGTGACGCGCAACTCCTGTTGGTCATCGTACGGGAGCGTTTTGAAATGCTTCATTCGAGACAAGATATGCCAGACCACGTGCTTGTCTTTGCGCACGATCGTCACATTAACGGGCCCGAGCGAATGATGCTCGATCCGCCACATCTGATCGCGATAGTAGATGAACGCCTTGTGGGTCCGGCCATCGATCTTGGTGATCTGGTCTGCGGTAAATTCCAGGGCGAAGGCCACATCCGGGGCGGTGAATCCAACCATGAGAAGAACGAGGACGCTCAGTCGCCGGCGCATCACGCCATCCTACCATGCATGCGCCGCCGCAACACCTCTCTCCGTCTGACAAGCCGGGCAACGGGCGCTTGTCGCCGGCGCAATCTATCGAATCGCCAAGACCCCGGCTCCGTTGATCGCGCCAGCCTTCAACGACTGCAGCGCTCGATTCGCGTCGCTCATTGGGAACCGCTGCGTGCGGGGCTTGAGGGGAATCGCCGCCGCTTCCCGCAAGAGGTCGAGACCGTCCTGACGGGTGTTGGCCGTCACGCTGCACACGGTCCGTTCGCCGAACAGATCACGATCGTAGTCGATCGATGGAATCGGAGTCATGTGAATGCCCGCCAGCGCCAGAGTCCCGCCCCGCTCCAGCGCGCGAAGGGCAGGGATCACCAATTCTCCGGCCGGCGCGAAAATAATCGACCCGTGCAGAGCCACCGGCGGCGCTTCGGAAGCGCCCCCTGCCCACGCGGCACCCATTTCGAGAGCTAACCTCCGGTGCTCCGGTTTCAGGGAACACACGTAGACGTCGCATCCCCAATGACGTGCGATTTGAATCGCGATATGGGCTGACGCCCCGAATCCGTAGAGGCCCAGCCGTTGCCCTGGCTGCACCCGGGTGCGCCGCAATGCCCGATACCCAATGATACCCGCACAGAGCAGCGGCGCGGCTTCTTCGTCTGAAAAGGCGGCGGGGATCGGATAGGCGAACGGCGCTGGCACCACGGCATACTCGGCATAGCCGCCGTCGACTTGATATCCGGTAAAGCGCGCGGCCAGGCACAAATTTTCACGCCCGCTCCGGCAGTACTGGCATTGGCCACACGTCCCTTGCAGCCAGGCGATGCCGACCCGCTCACCGGGCCGCCGCGTGGTCACGCCGGATCCCACCCGGCTGATGATTCCGACGGCCTGATGGCCTGGAATCAGCGGCAGCTTGGGGCGCTCGAGCTCTCCCTCGATGACGTGTAAATCGGTACGGCAGATGCCGCAGACGCTGACTTGGACCAGCACTTCGCCCGGTCCGGGCTCAGGAACCGGAAGATCGTGCGGAGCGAGGGGATCGGCGGTGATGTCCCCGATCTGTCCGAGAACCATCGCCCTCATGACGACATGCGCGGCGGGAAGGATGCACGGAACGGCTTGACGGCAATCATGCACCTCGCTGCGTCCACGTTAGGGCTTTGCCTTGATGCACTCGATATCGAGCGTGATGAGCACTTCGTCGCCGACGACCAGGCCGCCGCCATCGAGCGTTTTACTCCAGACCATGCCGAAGTCTTTCCGGTTCAACTTGCCTTCGGCGTTGAAGCCGGCCCTCACATTGCCCCAGGGATCCTTGGCAATGCCGTTGAAGTTCCCCGTTAAGACGACGTCCTTCGTCACTCCTCGCAACGTCAATTCTCCAACAGCTTCGTACCCGTCCGCGGTTTTCTTATAATGCTTCATGCGATAGGTCATCGTCGGGTACTTCTCCACGTCGAAAAAATCTGCATTCCGTAGATGGGCGTCGCGCTTTCCATGTTTGGTGGTGACCGACGCCGTCTTGATCGTCGCCTCGATCGCTTTCACGGTTCCGGTCTCGGAATCCATGTCGATATAGCCTTGGTAGTCGGTAAAATACCCGGTCGTTTTCGACACCACCATGTGGGCAACGCGGAATTCGACGGTGGAATGCTCCGGATCGACGTTCCAATGGGCAGGCTCCGCCTCGGCCCGGATCGACCAGCCGACAAGGATGAGGACGACGAACACGATGCGGAACCCCGGTCGGTTCATGATCCTCCTACGGCGTGCGACCTTCGCGTGCGCTATTTTTTCACGGCGGGAGGCGCTTCGGCTTTGCCGTTCGAGAGATTCCCGACCGACTGCACGTCGCGGGCCTTCGCCCGCGCTCCGGTCCTCATGCGGACGTGCACATCGATGGGCTCATCTCCGACATCTGCCGGCACCGGTGGGAACGGCTGGGCATTGACCACGGCATAGATGCCCGCCTCATCGATCTCGCGGACGCCGGACCCTTTTTCAATTTCGATCAGCTGCGCACGACCGCTCGGATACAGCTTAAAGCGCACGCGGACGGTCTCACTGCTCGGTCCGCGACGGACGCCGCGGACCTGCCGCGCCCAACTGCGGCTGACCAGCAGGCTGACTTGCTGCCAATAGGCCTTGCCCTGAGCCGGATCGGCCAGCGGCATCAGGTCCTCTTCCATAAGAGGGCCGGTGGTGATCGACGCGCCGTCAGGCTGAGGCTCATCCACGATAAGATCGCTCGAGGAAGGCTCTTCAGGACGGATCGCAGCAGGCTCGCTCGTATCGCTTACCTCTTGGCGTTCCAACGTGACGTACACGATGCGTCTCATGAACCGTTCGAGTTTCTCAGGGCGCGATCTGGCGAACGTGACCTGAATGCGGGCGGCTTTTTGGTGCACCGACGTCCGGCTTGTGGGCATCGGGTCGAGGGTGATCTCCGCCTTCATGGTCGAAGTTTCCGCGTCAGGTTCCAGCGTGATGATTTGGGGTTCAAACAAGATCGATTCGCACAGCGCAACAATGGGAACGTTGGCCGGCGGCACGCCGCCCAACGTGATGACCAGCGACAGCGGCTTGCCGGTCTGTAAATCACCGTCCGAGTCCTGTTGATGGAGTTCAAACCGTGCCCACCGGGCGACTGGATTTGACGCAGAAGACTCTCCGACCAACGGAGCAAGCGTGCACCACAGCAGGACGCAAGCGAGAACGGCAAGACACGTCGCAGTTCGACATCGTTGCGCCGGCATGACGGCATCCTACCTAGGCCGCGGACGGTTGCGCAACCGTATTTTGGCAAGCGTTAGGCATGCGGCGGGGACTGGGATACAATGGGGCAATGCGCGCGCTGATCAAGACCGCCCCGCAGCCGGGATTGACGCTGACAACCTGCCCGGATCCGACACCGGGACCGCATGACGCCGTTATACGCGTACGGGCGACGTCCTTGTGCGGCACGGACGTCCATATCTACAATTGGGATCCCTGGGCGCACAGCCGCATTCGCCCTCCCCGCATCATCGGCCACGAAATGTGCGGCGAGGTGGTCGACGTCGGCCCTTCGGTCACACTGGTCAAAACCGGCGACTACGTCGCCGCAGAATCCCATCTCACGTGCGGCACATGCTTTCAATGCCGCACCGGGCAGGCGCACGTCTGCCGGAACTACCGGATACTTGGGGTGGACCGCGACGGATCGTTCGCAGAATACGTGGTGCTGCCGGAAAGCGTGCTCTGGCACACCTCTCCAATGATAGCGCCCGAGTACGCGTCGATTCAGGAACCGCTCGGCAACGCTGTTGACGCGGCGCTGGTTGATGATGTGACGGGCCATACGCTGTTGATCACCGGGTGCGGACCCACCGGTCTCTTTGCGGCGGCCGTCGCCCGAACGTCGGGAGCGGCCACGATCATCGCCTCCGATGTCAGCGAATATCGTCTGAATCTCGCCAAAGAGGTTGGAGCCGATCACGTGTTGAATGCCAAGGCGGAGACGCAGGCCTCGTTGGAGGCGGCCGTTCAGGACATCACCGCCGGCGAAGGCGTTGATGTCGCTTTGGAAATGTCTGGCGATCCGTCGGCGCTGCACCTCGCGTTCACGGCTGTCAAAAACGGCGGGCGGGTGACGCTCTTCGGCATTCCAACCGGCCCGATCACCTGCGATCTGGCAAACGACATCATCTTCAAAGGCATTCGCGTCCATGGCATTACCGGCCGACGGCTGTTCAGCACCTGGTACCGCCTTGCGGGCCTCTTCAAAGCCGGCCTGGATATCAAGCCGATCGTGACGCACACATTGCCCATGGGCGACTTTGAAAAGGGCTTCGATCTGATCAAATCGGGCCGATGCGGGAAGGTCGTGCTGTTTCCTTGACGGGCCGTCACAGGCCCCTCGCAGAGACATTCAAACGTCCTGGTGGCGCCATGGCCGATTCACGTTTACAGGAGATTGCAGAGCAGCAGTTGGCCGAGATTCGGGCCAAAGGATTGTATAAATCCGAGCGGCTGCTGCTGAGCCCCCAACACGCGGAAATCGCCGTCGCGCAGGGCCGCGTGTTGAATCTCTGTGCAAACAATTACCTCGGCCTGGCCGATCATCCCCGCATTGTCGAGGCGGCGGCGGGCGCCCTCGAGACTCACGGGTACGGGATGGCGTCCGTACGATTCATCTGTGGCACGCATGAGATCCACAAAGACCTCGAACGGGCGATCAGCGCGTTTCTTCACATGGAAGACACCATCCTCTACGGATCGTGCTTCGATGCCAACGGCGGGCTCTTCGAGGTCCTGCTCGATGAGCGCGATGCCATCATCAGCGATGCGCTCAACCATGCGAGCGTGATCGACGGCATCAGGCTGTGCAAAGCCAAACGCTACCGTTTCGCCCATTCCGACATGAAGGACTTGGAGGCAAAGCTGAACGACGCTCGAAGTGCGCGGCTGCGCCTTATTGCCACCGACGGCGTCTTTTCGATGGACGGCGATCTGGCCAGGCTCGACCGGATCGTGCAGCTCGCCGAACGGTATGACGCCGCCGTGATGGTCGACGACAGTCATGCGACCGGTGTCGTAGGCGAACAGGGGCGCGGGACGCCGCATCACTTTGGCGTCGCCGATCGCATCGATATCGTGACCAGCACGCTGGGCAAGACGCTCGGCGGCGCGACGGGAGGATTCACCGCAGGAGCGAGAAATGTGGTGGATCTCCTGCGTCAACGGTCCAGGCCGTATTTGTTCTCCAATGCGGTCCCGCCCGCCGTTGCGGCCGGGGCTCTCCAGGCGCTCGCGCTCGTTGAAGCAGGCGAGGAACTGCGGGCACGCTTGCGTGAAAATGCCGCGTTCTTTCGCGGCCGGCTCACCGCACTCGGCTTCCGGTTGATCGACGGCGAGCATCCGATCATCCCCGTCATGCTTGGAGATGCGGCACTGGCCGCATCGATGGCCGACCGACTGCTCGACGAGGGCGTCTATGTCGTGGGGTTCAGTTATCCGGTGGTCCCGGAAGGGCAGGCGAGGATTCGCGTCCAGATGTCGGCCGTCCATAGCCGCGAGCAACTCGAACGGGCGGTAACTGCGTTTGCGAAGGTGGGCCGCGACCTGGACGTCATTCCACGGTCCGCGAAATGAGGTGAGCTTCCCCTACTCTCGGATCGCCCTCGTTCGCGATTGCAGATATGCATTGCGCACAGCGGTGTACAAATCGAGCGTCGCTTCCTCCACCCCCTGGAACTTTTCAAGATTTCGCGACCGTTCGTTGACGATCTCGCCGACGCGCGTTCCGATCTGCAAAAGACTCGAGGTCGTGCGGTTCTTGTGGGCGATCAATGATGGCACACCGTCAACCTCGATAATGGGCGCCACCAGCCAGTTAATCGGATTGAGGAAGATATCGGTGACGTATCCCCCGAGATCCCGTACCGTGAACGGTTGCAAAAACGGGAGCACGAGGTAGGGACCCGGCGGCACGCCATAGAAACCCAGCGTTTGACCAAAATCCTCGTCGGGCGTCACGAGGTCGATTTCTTTAGCCAGATCGAGAAACCCGGCATAGCCGACGGCCGTATTGATCAGGAAGCGCCCGGCCTCGATGCCGGCGCCTTTCACCTTTCCCTGGAACAGATTGTTCAAAAACCGCTGCGGGAACCGCAGATTGTAGAAAATGTTGCTGATGCCGACTTGAACGAAATCGGGGACGATGAAATCGTACCCTTGAGCCACGGGTTTCAAGGCGTATTTGTCCACCTTGCGGTTGAATTCGAACACCATCGTATTCAAGGGTTCCCAGGGATCGTACTCCTCCCCTCCTTCCTCGGCCTTCGCGAAAGGATCGAACAGTTCGTCCGCCGAGCCGCCCAATGGGGACTTCTTCGCGGCGACCGTGGGCAGATCCGCGATGACGGAGGCTTGCTCCGCTGCGACCAACACGAGAGCCGGACGGCTCGTGCCATCGGAAACCTTCGCATCGCCGGCGGCGATGGAGGACGTCCCGGCACACCCTGCCGCCAGCAGGACCACGGACAGCGCGAGCAGGATTCCCATGGGAAACATTCTTAGAGGTTCAACTCTGTCGTGGGAAAAGGACGGGTGAGGGCATCGCCGCGCACTGTACCAAAAGTTGCTCCGTCGGCCAAATTATTTTTTGATCTATGAGCGGATGGCGCGGCCCGCAAAGTCCGAGAGCAGCTGAAAGTACGACGTCCCGCCGACGCGGTACGTGTCGTTGTGCTTCGCGCCGGGGATGACGTGGAAGGCCTTGGGCGGCTTCGCCGCCTCGAACACCTGCCGCCCCAACTCGAGCGGTATGATCTCGTCCAGGTCACCATGAACGATCAGCTTGGGGAGCGAAAGGGCGGGCACGCGATCGATCAGTCGGAATTCAGCGCCGAGGAGCCAATGCATCGGGAGGCCGCCGTAGTAAAACTTGGCGACCGACTCGATCGAGGGAAACGCCGACTCCAGGATGAGTCCAGCAGCCGGCTTATGCACAGCGAGGTCTGCAGCGACCGCCGCGCCCAGGGAACGCCCGAAGATGATCAGGCGTTCAGGCTTGATCATGCGGACACGGGTCAGATAGTCATGGGCGCCCATCGCATCCAGATACAGGCCGTCCTCGTTCGGCCGAAGCTTCTGGCTTTTGCCATAGCCCCGGTAATCGAACAAAAACACGGACAGCTCCTGTTCGAGCAACAACCGGAGATTCTCCAGCCGGTGCACGATGTTCCCGGCATTGCCGTGACACCACACGATCACGGGACGATCGGCCTGGGCCTCGACATACCAGCCGAAGAGCTTCGCGCCGTCCGCCGCCTGAAACCACACGTCTTCAAGCGGAAGCCCGCTT
This sequence comes from Nitrospira sp., assembly GCA_035277085.1. Taxonomy (GTDB): domain Bacteria; phylum Nitrospirota; class Nitrospiria; order Nitrospirales; family Nitrospiraceae; genus Nitrospira_C. The sequence continues at coordinate 47,025 of DATELB010000229.1, forward strand.
GCCGCGCGCCAGTCCTTGTCAGACCAGGGATGCGGATGGAACACGAAGAATTGATCGAGGATATTTTTTCGCAACATCGTCGTATCGGAATCTTACCGGTTTGTGGCGCTGCAGGAAAGCGGACCTCCCGTCCACCTAGCCAATACCCGTGCGCTCCGGTATACTGCGCTGTCGTTCTCGCGCGACACCCATCAGATGGATCATATTTTCCCACACCCCCAGGCCCGCATCGCTTGCGACGTCTTGGTCGTCGGCGGAGGACCGGCCGGCTCGACGATTTCCGCCCTGCTGGCCGACAAGGGCTGGAACGTGCACGTGCTCGAAAAAGATTCGCACCCGCGCTTCCATATCGGCGAATCGCTCCTGCCGCAGTCCGTCCCGATGCTGCAGCGGCTCGGCGTCCTCCCCGAGGTGGAAAAGATCGGGATCATCAAGTACGGGGCGGAACTCGTGTCGCACCGGCTCGGCCGCTCCCAGATGTTTCATTTCTCGAAGGCGTTCGATGAATCCCAACCCTATGCCTTCGAGGTGAAGCGCGCCGAGTTCGATGCAATTCTCGCCAAGAATGCGGTCGCCAAGGGGGCCCGCTTCCAGGAAGGCATGAAGGCCCTGCGCGTCGAATTTCGTCGGGGTCAGACTTCGTTGGTGCACGCCGAGGACCGGCAAGGAGCGGTCCGCACATGGGAAGCGCGGTTCGTCGTCGATGCCAGCGGCCGCGATACGTTTCTGTCAGGCCAACTGGGCGGGAAGCATCGGAGCCGTAAACACGGCAGCGCGGCGGTGTTCGGTCATTTCGAAGGGGTCACCAGACTCACGGGGATGGACGAGGGCAACATCACCGCCGGGTGGCTCAACGACGGGTGGTGCTGGCTGATTCCCTTCAAGGACGGAACGATGAGCGTCGGCGTCGTGTGCCATCCTGATTACATCAAGTCCCGCCGCACGTCTCTCGACCAATTCCTGCTGGACACGTTGCGCCAGTCGCCGCCGATCGCGAAGCGAATGCACCAGGCGAAAGCGTTGACGCCAACCTATGCCGCCGCCAATTTCTCTTACCGGCGCGACAGCATGACCGGGGAAGGCTACTTGATGATCGGTGATGCCTTCGCCTTCATCGACCCTGTGTTTTCCAGCGGCGTGCATCTTGCGCTCAACAGCGGCACCCTCGGTGCGGGCGTCGTCGACGCCTATCTCCGCGGCGCCCCGGACTATGCCGTCCGCCAAAAGCGGTTCGAGCGCAACGTCCGTCGAGGCATCGACACATTTTCCTGGTTCATCCACCGATTCAATCAGCCGGCGTTCGAGGCCGTGTTCGTTTCGACCAGGCGTCCACCCAAGATCGAACGGGCAGTGCTGTCCCTGCTGGCCGGCGACGTCTTCTCGCAATCGAAGATGCGCTTTCCGCTTTTCCTGTTTAAAGTTGTGTACTACATGTTTTTCCTGTTGAATTGGAGAGAGAACTGGGCCGTGGCCCGCCGGCGAAGACAGGGCAGCCGGATGACGGTGACCGAAGTCACGGACTACGCCGTCAAGACGACGTAACCAGGGGTTTAACTCACGCATGGGCATGCGCGACCGTCAAGCTGCTGCTTCTCCCTCATCCGGCCAGCGCGTTCTAGATCTCACGAGTCAAATCAAGGTGGCCTATGTGGAACCGGCCGCCGTACACCGATGGTTGGAGACGTCGGGCACCTTCCCTCTCGGCGTCGTGTCCTTCGGTGCTCCGATGCCCCCGTCGCTTTCATGTCCGGTCGTAGAACTTGCGCTCCCTCTGCTGGAAGGTCCAAGTCGGTGCGAGGTGTGGAGCTGTGATCAGCCGGTCCGCCTCCATCGGGACCGCGAGATTTCCGCGGCCTTCACCGATGATGTGCTCTTCGGTTCGATCACCGCACCGGACAATGCCGATGCCGGCTTGGACCACACTACCGAAAAGGCCTATCGGCAGCTGCTGCGCCTGCTCCGGGATTCGGGGTTCCCCTATCTGTGGCGAATATGGAATTACTTTCCGCGCATCAATGCCGAAGAGCGTGGCCTCGAACGCTACCGCCTGTTCTGCATGGGCCGTCACGAAGCATTGACTGAGACGCTCGAGGGCTTCCCGGGCTCCTTACCCGCCGGGACGGCCGTGGGAACCCAGCATGGCCCTTTGCAGATTTATTTTCTCGCCGGAGCCCATCCCCCGACCCATCTCGGCAATCCTCGCCAGGTGAACGCGTATGAGTACCCGACGATCTACGGGCCGCGCAGCCCGTCCTTCGCCCGTGCGACGCTGTGCCGCTCGGACAGCGCTACGCATCTCTTCATCTCCGGAACGGCCAGCGTCGTCGGGCATCAAAGCCAGCACGTCGGTTCGGCCGATCTGCAGGCGATCGAAACGGTGACCAATCTCCGGGCGCTGGTCGAGCATGCTCAGTTCGCGAACCCTTCACTCGAGCCCGGCGCCAAGCGCCATTCGGCCTTCAAGGTGTACGTGCGAAGCGCGAAGCATCTGGAGATTGTGCGCGACGTCCTTCGGGCTCCGTTTCTCCTGTCCGGCGACCTCCTCTTTCTCCAAGGCGACCTGTGTCGCAGAGAGCTCCTCGTCGAAGTTGAAGGGCTCGTGACCGCGGACTGACGGACGTGTGCATACCCGCCCAGCATGCTGAACCTCGAAGATCCGACATGCCCGTGACGCGGCAGACTGCATGTGCCGAGGGTGGAGTCCCGGGACCGCTCGCCGGCAGAAACCACCCGTTTGATCTCACCCAACGGTTGTACTTCACCATCGACTGCGACTGGGTGCCGGGCTCGGAAAAAGGCCTTGAGGCGCTGATCGATTGCTGCGACCGGTATCACATGACCGCCACGGTGTTCTTCACCGGCCGTTTCGCTCAGGCGTATCCGCATCTCGTGCGTAGGTGTCACGAACGGGGTCACCAGTTGGGCACGCACGGTTGGGCTCACGGAGGCTTGGAAATAGACGAAGACTTCCGTACCGCCGGGTACGAGCAACAACGGGAATGGATTCGCCGATCCACAGAGGCCGTGCAGCAAGCCTCGGGCGTCCGCCCGGTCATTTTTCGCGCACCAAACCTCTGGATCGGCGAAACGACCTTGCGCGTGCTGGAAGAAGAAGGATATCTCTACGACTCGTCGGTGCCGGCTCGACGGTGCGACCTGGGATTCGGACGGGTGCACTACCTCAAGTATTTTTGGGCGCCGACGGCACCATACCGCCCAAGTGAGACGAATCTCAGCAGGGCGGGAGGCAGCGTGATCACGGAGGTACCGCCCTCCGCCTGTGTGTTACCCGTCAACCTCGCGACGCTCCGGGTGCTCGGGCTTCCGATTTTAGGCCGGATGATCGCGTGGATCAGCCGGCAGTCACGGCACCTGGTGTTTTATTGCCATCCATCGGAGTTCGTGCACGCCGGAGAGCAGCAGTTTCCCAGAAACATGTCGAAGTGGAACCGCATGGGCATGCGGCCAGGCAACATCTCCCTCGTCGAAGCCCTGTTGGAGCATCTCTTCGAGCGGCACTTCGTTGCGGCCCACATGATGCACGTCACGTTGCCCGACCTTGACTTGAGCCAACCGCTCGTACTAAGAGCAGGGGGCTTTTAACGCGTTCGCAACGGTCACCGAAAGGACATCGCCATGGCAATCATCTCGACGAGAGCCGTTATTGCGAGTTGTGCCCTGTTGACGCTGTTGGCCTGTTCAGGAGGAGCGCAGGTCTACCAGGTGAAGGATGCGCCAGTACAAACCGCCACAGGCAAGGAAGTCGCATTGGACCAGGTTCAACGCGCCATCATTGAATCCGGAGCCAAACTTGGCTGGATCATGGCGGTCACAAAGCCCGGAGAAGTGCAAGGCACGTTGAATCTCAGAAGCCACACCGCCGTCGTCACGATCCCTTTTTCGACGAAAAGCTACAGCATCCTGTACAAAGAGAGCACGAACCTCAAATACGATGCCGAGAAGCAAACCATCCATGGAAATTACAATGGATGGGTTCAGCGGCTTGATAATGAAATCCGTGCGCGCATTTCGACGCTTGCGATGTGAGGAGCCCCCGTTCATTCGGCAGGGCCGATGACGAAAGGAGACATCATGACAAAGAGATTGGCGGGCCTCTCGGTCCTGTCGTTGGCGCTAGCGCTTCTCATCGGATGCCGCGCGGGCGGCCAAGTCTATGAGGTCAAAGATGCACCGGTCCAAACGGCCGCGGGAAAGGAGCTGACCCTGGAACAAGTGCAAAAAGCGATTATCGATGCGGGCATCAAGCAGACGTGGATCATGACGCCGGTGAAGCCCGGAGAGCTGCTTGGCGAATACAACGTGCAGAGCCATCAGATCCACGTCACCATTCCGTACACGACCAAGAATTACAGCATTCTCTACAAAGACAGCAGCAATCTGCGGTATGACCCCGTTAAGCGCACCATCCATGTGAACTATCAAAGGTGGATTGAGCGCCTCGATAACGAGATCAAGGCAAGGCTCAGCGCAGCCGGCGGCTGATACACGGCGCAGGGCGCTCGTTCCATCAGTGTATGCGGTTCAACAACTCGTGCTGCCGGCCGGATGGCGGGTCACTCATCACCGGCTGGCAGTACCGGCCGACCAATGACCGGTAGAGGCCTTGCGGATACAACCCGCTGAGGAGCAGTTTCATTCCCACCATCGCGGTAATTCTTCCAATGTCCGAGACCGGGCGGAAATGGCTGCGCCGCGGACCGGTCCGCGGCGCGACGTGGATCGGAACATGCCGGCAGTGCATCCCCCGTCTGCCGGCCTCGATCAGTACTTCGCTCTCGAACACGAAGCTTTCCTTCAGCCCGTGTTTGACCGTCAGCGTTCGAAGAAAGCGCGCAGGGTAGAGCCGGAACCCCGACTGAGTGTCTTCGATCGGACGTCCGGCTGCCCATGAGATCCAAAAATCAGCGACACGGTTTGCGACGTAGCGCCATCGTGCGCGTTTTCTCTGCTCGGAATGGCGTGCACCGATGAGAAACGCTTCCGGATCTCCCGCCGCCGCCGTCATGAACGCCGGGATCTCCTCCGGCGCGTGCTGGCCGTCGGCATCGAGCGTCAGAACTGCAGACGCGCCGTGCGCTAACGCCTCCTGAAATCCCCGCCACAGGCTGTCCGCCTTTCCCCTGTTCTTCTCGTTGATCAAGAGGGTGATGTTCACACCGGCAAGGGCTTCGATTGTGGCGTCGGTCGACCCGTCGTCCACCACGATGACATTGGGACAGTACCGGAGCGCACGGACGGCCACGTCGCGCACGGTGGCGCCCTCGTTGTGGGCCGGAATGACGACCCACATCCGGGATGCGGAGCTCGGCCGAGGACTCATGAGATGCCTCCATCGATGCCGATGACCTGGCCCGTAATGTATCCGGCCTGCTCGGAAACCAGAAATGCGACCAGCGCGGCCACTTCCTCAGGAGCACCCACGCGTTTCATCGGCACCAGCGATTCGATCTGCGCGGGTGTAAAAGCCTGTCTTGTCGCGGGAGACTCAATGACGCCTGGCGCGACGACGTTCACGGTCACGCCGCGCGACGCCAGCTCGAGCGCCAGCGATCGGCTCGCTCCGTGCAGACCGGCCTTGGCGGCGGCATAATTGGTTTGCCCTCGATTGCCGGTGACCGCGGCGAGTGAAGACATCGAGACGATGCGCCCCCATCGCGTTCCGATCATGGGAAGCAACAGCGGCTGGGTCACATGGAAGAATCCGTGCAGCGATACATCGACGACCCGCGTCCATTGTTCCGCAGTCATTCCAGCCATGGGCACGTCGTCATGCACGCCAGCATTATTCACGACGACTTGTATCGGCCCCTCCTTGAGGATAGCCTCCAGTCTCTCTGCGGTCGCCTGGCCGTCGGCGACATCGAAGCAGGCCACCGAGGCGCTGCCGCCGTTCGACGTGATTTTTTCCGCCACATGCCCCGCCGCCTCCGGATGACGATGTCCGTGGACGATCACGGCATAGCCGTCACGCGCGAGCCGTTCGCAGATGACGGCCCCAATCGTTCCGCTGCCGCCGGTGACGAGCGCTCGTTTCCTGATCATGGCCCGGTCACCTTCAGAAAAATCGACGCGCGGCCTTCAATAAGCTTCACCCCGCCATGCGCCACCGTAAACTCGTACATGTATCCCCGCTCTCCCTCCACCAATCGCCTGGCTGCGACGAGGAGCGGCCCCTCGAGGTCGTCGAGGCGGTCGGCGGAAAACACGACCTCCCGCACGCCTCCCACGAGCCCGACACGGTAGGCGCCTTGCTGCAGGCCGCCGACGAGCCCCACATGGGCGCCCATGGCCTGGGCCGCGTATTCGAGACCGGCCGCAACCGTGAGCCTTCCTCCGAAGCGAAGGGGGTTCGCGGGATCCCGATGCGTCGACGTCCGGCAGCGGATCGTCAGGTCATCCCAGCCTTCCACCGAGTCGAGTAGACACATGGACCGGCCGTGCGGAAGCAATCGGGCAAGCTCCTCTTTGGGCAGGGACGTCAAGGCTCCACCCTCAGCACCAGCCGTTGGTCATCCAGCATATTCATGACGATCGTCTGCGGGCCTGTCAGGGCAATCGTCCGAAGCAGCGGCAGCAGACGGGCGGACGGATTGTCGACTCTGAGCCGTTCGAGCTGAGGATCCGGCATCGACGTCACGTCTCCATAGTCGCCGGAGGCCAGGCTCACAGTCGCCATCGCCAAGCGAGCGGGAGGAGGGGATGCGGTAAGGACCAGCGCGGCGGCGAAACCCGACTGAATCGGCCGGGCCCTGATGAGCGGATCCGGCGCCGGCAGATCATAGGACACGAACAGGACCGGACAGTCTTCCATGGCGGCAAAGGTGACGGCCTCGAGCAAGCCCGCAGCGCACGAATCGTCGTAGCAGGACAGCGCCGTCGAGGATTGTTGGCATTTTGTGGCAATCCCCCAATAGCCGGCCGCCGTATTGTGCACCGAATGATGAAACAGTGTCGGCGAAACAATGCGGGCAGGGGTCGTCAGGGCTCGGCACAGTTGATCGAGCACCCCCATTTCGCCCCCGGACGAGGCAAAGACCGTCGCCATGCCGGTGGGATCCAGCCCCGATTGCCCAACCGCTTCCTGGGCGACATGCACGGCCCAGCGCACGGACGCGGTGCTGCGCCGGCGCTCGTTGGCCGGCAGCAGCATCGGCTCAGGATCCGGCAACGGCTGTGCACGGAATGGACGGGCGTCCGACAGCACTCCGCAGCCGCTCGTCCAGCCCTCCAGCCCTGCGCTCAACAGTCCGATTCCCACGACGTAAACGCGCATTACAATACTCCAAGAACGAGGCTGCAGTTATTGCCGCCGAAGCCGAAGATGTTGCTCAGCACGCGTCCGACGGCGCGAACGTCGTTTTCGAGCACGATACGGCTGCGCAGCGAGGAATCCACTCGTTCACAGTTGAGCGTCCCGGGCACAAATCCTTGCGCGAGGCACATCGCGGCAATCAAGGCTTCAGTAATGCCTGCCGCGCCCAACGTATGTCCCGTCCACCCTTTTGTTGAGCTGGCGGCCGTCCGGCGCCCGAACACCGCATGCACGGCTTTGTCTTCTACGGTGTCGTTGGCTGCCGTCGCCGTGCCGTGCAGATTGATGTAGTCGATGTCGGAGGGCGTGAGGCCTGCCCGGTCCAATGCCTGCCGCATGGCCCGAATCGCACCCGCCCCGTCCGGATGCGGATGGGACATGTGATACCCGTCCGTGCTCTCGCCGTATCCCAACAGCACGACGGCGCCCCTTCTCCCCGCGTTCCGGCTCGACTCAAGCAGGGCATAGCCTGCGGCCTCCCCGAGCGAGAGGCCGTCTCGGTCTTCGTCGCAGGGACGGCAAGGTTGGGACGACAAGAGTTGTAACGAGGAAAACCCGTACAACGTGGTCAGGCACAGGCTATCCACGCCTCCGACGATCGCCGCATCGCACAGCCCGGCTTCAAGATAGCGGGCTGCAGTGGCAAAGACCTTGGCGCTCGATGAGCAGGCGGTGGAGATGACCAGAGCCGGACCCCGCAGACCGAGACATGACCGCACAAAATGACCCAGCGAGAACATGTTGTGGGTGTAACGATACCGCGAGGTAAACGAGCGCTGAAGCGCGCCGGTTTCAGGATCACGATTGCGGTAGGCGTGTTCGGTCTCGAGGATGCCGGAGGTGCTGGTCCCCATGACGACGGCGATGCGGTCGGCGCCGTACCGCTGCTTGGCTTCAGCCACAGAGACCATGAAGCCGTCCTGCTGGAGCCCCAGCCATGCCAGCCGGTTGTTCCGGCAGTCGAACCGCTCCAATCCGTCTTCGAGAGCAAAGTCTTCGAGTCCATTGACGCGCCCGATATACGTTTTCAGCGGTGCGTCTTCGAAGTCGCAGAGTCTCAAGCCCGATCGTCGTTCGCGCAGCGCCTGCGAGACGGCGTTGACGCCGCGGCCGTTCGCGGTCACGAGTGTATAGGCCGAGAGGGTGACAGGCGTCATTCCGCGGTCAGACGGCACGCTGATCCCTTCTTCGCCATGATGCCGGCAAACAACAGACAAAAGAACGATCCGATTGCGGCGGTGATGCCGATCGCATGGAGAACGGGTATAGCCGAGCCGGCCAAGACGCCGAAGACCAACACGGTAGTCGTGCTGCAGACCAGCAGGCCGTACAACGTTCTCGATCGTCCCTCTTCATGTCCTTCCTGCCGATTGAAAAACAAGGCGTAGTCGAGTCCCAGACCGATCACGAGCAGCGAGGTCGCAATGTGGAAGAGAGACAATGACTCTCCGGAAAGATTGACGACCGCGGCGACGACGGCCAGCGCGCTCATGATGGGAAACAAGATCGGCCATACTGACGCCACGGAGTGCATCCCGACGCCGAGGACGACACTGATCGCGAGCAGGCCGCTGAGCACGATCAAGAATGTCCGGTCCCGATAGGCGGTCATAAGGCGGTTCGACTCGTCTTTGAGGTCGACATACGTGACGCCGGGCATCTGCCATCCGGAAGCCGCCTCGGCCAGGCGCATCCGGTCGGCAACTCCCCGCAACGGGACGACGGCAGCCCACCTCCCTCCCTGCTCGAACATGAGGGAGGCCGTCCTCGCCTCGAAGGCGGTGCCATCGAATGCCTTCCTGTCCAGCGGCTCCCGGCTGCGCGCCGACGTGACTGCCGCAACGAACGGCCCAAAGAGCCCGGGCGCGAACGGCATCCCTCTGACCGCCTGCTCAAGGTTGCGCATCAACACCGCCTGCTCGGGAAGACGGGACTGGCGTTCTAACTGCGTCCGGCGGCTCGGAAGATAGTCGCTGATCAGATCATAGCCGCTGACCGCTCCGTTAGTTTGCAGATCCTTCAATCTGGGCGACAACGCCTCGGCATATTGCAGCACATCCTCTTCGTTTTGTCCCTCGATCACGAAAAGATCGCGGACGTCCGGTGCGCCCATTTCCACTCTCAACTGCTGGTCCAGAGTCTTCTTGGCTTCGGGCACGGGACTCAGGCTCGTCAATTCCGTCTCCCAAAGTGGCGTATGAGACCACAACAACGCCGCGCAGGCAAGGATGATCATCACGGCAATCAACGGTTTCATTCGCGTCAACCCTTCAAGACTCCGGTGCAGCGCGGGCGCAATCGGTCGGGGCAAAAATCCTTCGGGAACGAACCATGGAAGCACCCAGCGGGTGACGAGCGCCCCAGTGAGAATGCCAACGACGGAAAAAAGACCCAGTTGCGCCAAGGCTGGAAATCCAGCGAACAGCAAGGCGGCAAACCCGATGACGGTCGTGAACACGCCAAGCCGCATGGTCGGCCAAATCTCCTGCATGACGGCCCGCGCCGAGCCGCGAGAACTCAAATGGCTGAACAGATGCACGGGATAATCGTCGACGACGCCCAACAACGTAATGCCGAACCCCAGCGTAATGCCGTGAATGAACCCGAACCAAGCCTGCACGGCTAGCATGCCGGCGATGATGCCGGCCGTCAGCGGGATCAGGCTCAGGAGCACAAGGGCCATCGAACGATAGCTCACGTACAAAAACAGCAGCACTAAGGCCGCGGCAGCCGTCGACAAGCGCCATACTTCCCTTTCAATGGTTTGCTTCGCTTCCACGGCAAACACGCCCGGACCGGTCATGAGCAGCCGCATCTCCGGCGGCCGGTCGGCCAGCGAGTCGAAAACCCGACGCACGTCCTGCTGGATGGCGCTCTGCGCATCGGCGTCGAATCCCTGCGCCCGCGTTTCCACCATGAGCAGGGCTTTTGAGTGGTCCTTTGAGACCCACACGCCGCGGTATCTGCCGGGCCGGTCCCGCCCCGACCACGCCGACAGAATCGCAAAGAATTCTCCGGTCGGATCCGAGGGAATCGTCTCCTTGATCAGCGGCGCCAGCGGCGAACGGAGGTCGTCAAGGCGCTGTTCCAGCGCACGTCGGAGGGAATCTGTGGAAAAAGACGCCTCTCCGATGGCCGGACTCAGCAGATATCGCGACCCAAACAAGACTGTTCGGTCCTGCGGTGACAAGCCCTGGGCGCCGTTATCGACGAGAGCAAAATGCCCGGTGGCGCGGAGCCGCTCGCTGAACTCTCTGCTCGCCTTGGCGAGTTGGTTGGAGTTTCCTCCTTCGAGCGCAAGCAGGATGAGCCGGCCGGCCAGCCCGGTGCGCACTTGAGTCAACAACAGCCGTTGCGTCGCCGTCGTTCCTTCCGGCAGCAAATCCGCCAATTCGCTGCGCACCGTCACGCCCGTCGCCGAAAGCCATAGCCCGCAGGCCATGACCAGGACCCAGAGCAGCGCGACGGCGTGCTTCAGGCTCATTGAGCCGCTCCAGGGCGAAGCGTCATCACCGACCGGTCTCCATCGGGTGCGCGGACGGCAATAGTCGCGACCCGCCCTTCGGAACCGGTCAGCAGAATGTAGTCGACAACAGCTTTTCCGGACGACTCACGCGGCCGCAAGAGGAGCGTCCAGTGCGTCCGTGTCCCGTTCATCGCAACCTCGTAGATGCTGCGCAGCCGCGTCAAATCACCGGTCAGCGTGGCTTGGAACGCTTCGACGAAGCTCCGCAAGGCCGGATAGTCTTCGAGCGAAACGGTCTGTTTCACTCCCTTACGCTCGCTCTCGAAGCTGACTTGATCGCCCTCGACGACATACCGCTCGTGTGCGGGGGCGGTAATGATCTTTTCCAGTCGCGCGGGGGGCACGAACTTGAGCACCCCGCGGGCGGTGACAGGTTCGGTGAGCAGCGACGAATAGGTGGCTTCCTCGAACGGCACCGAGGAATGTCGGTGCTCTTTCAGCAACCCCATCAGCGTTTCCACGGTCCAATCGGACGCGGGCCGGCCCTGGGCAGGAGCCCAAAGGCATACGGCGAACGAGAGGACGGCGATCGGCCGGGCATACGCGCGGCTACTACGACACATTCCAAAAATCATAGAAGTTAAACCAGTTGTCCGGCGCCTGACGACTATGATCCGCGAGTCGATCCGCATAACGCTGGGTCCAGTAGCGGATGCCGTCATTTCGCTGCTCCTTCGAAAGCTGGATCCGCTCGCTGAGCAGCTCCAAATGCACCTGGTATCGATTGCGCCCCTGGTAGAGACCAAGGAACATGACGACCGGCGCGCGGACCGCATGAGCCAATCTCATGGCTCCCGTGGGGAATAACGCCTTCGCCCCGAGAAACTCGCAACATACTGCTTGATCATGGGACGTCAATCGGTCGCCCATGATACCGACGATCCCGCCACGATCCAGGCACTCTTGAACGCGCAGCATCGTATCGAGCTGCCCCGCTTGAAGGACATGTTCCGCGGCCTCAGGATTCACTTCACGGAACAGCGCCCGCATCAAGGGCGCATTTTCCTCGTCCATCAGCATCTTGATCTCGGTGTGTTCACGCAACGATCCGACGGCTCTCACCACCTCGAAGCTTCCTAGATGCGAGCCGAGCAGCAGGCACCCGCGCCCCTCGCTCAAGATCCGGCCCAGCATGTCCGCTCCGCTTACGCGAATATCGAATTGATCGAAGCGTCCGCGGAGGAAATAGAGACGGTCCAGAATGGTCGAGGCGAAGCAATAATAATGATGGAATAGGTCCTTCCAGCCTGGCGAGCGGCCCAGCGCCCGAACGTAAAAGGTCCGCAGCATCCGGTTGGCCCCCGCGGAGCGCGACAAATAGTAGAGACAGATCGGAACGAGCAGCGCACGAGCCGCCCGCCTCCCCGCCGTGAACGCGATCCGGGCCATAAGCCGGATCATTCGGGGGTTGCCGCGCTCGCGCTGGGCCTTCCAGGCAACGGTCATTGCACGATCAGCCTGGGACGCGGAAATGAATCGATCCGGACGCAATCAGCCGGCTGCCGACACGGCATGTGAAGGCGGCCGTCCCGGCGTCCGCGGATTCGACCGTAATACTCAGTGGCTCTTCGGGTTTGAGCGGAGACGAGAGCTTGACCGCTGGCAACCCCGTGACCACCAATCCGCCTCCGTACCGGCGTTTCAACGTTTCGATCACTTCATCAAGGACCACGACACCGGGAACGATGGGATGACCGGGAAAATGGCCGGGGAGCGCAGGATGATCGCTCGGGATCGTGAGCGTTCGTTCAACGTTCATGCGTGGATTCCGGATCGGAATGCTGCTCAACCAGTCTCCGCAGCGCGTCATGCGGCAGTTTGCCCGTCTCGTTGCGGGGGAGTTTCGGGACCATTACCAACGGCCGGGGCAGGAACACCGGGTCGATCGACCACCGTAATGCGCGGCGGATGTCCTCACCGGTTTTGCCGGGCGCGACGACGACGGCCGTGAGCCTCGTCAACGGAGCCTGGCTCCCGTCAGGCAGAAAAAAGACGCCGTCCTGGACCCCGTCGACCTCCAGCAGCTTTTGCGTCAGGTCGCCGAGTGAAGCACGGTGGCCGGCAATGTTGACCTGGTCTTGCGTCCTGCCAAGAACGCGAAACTGTCCTTGCTTCGTGACGGCGATACGGTCGGGGACGCGGATCGGACGCGGAAGATATTCGGTCCGCACCGACCACTCCGGATCTTGCCCAGTCAACACGACGCCGTCCAGCATGTGCCATTCGTCGCTGACCACCGTCCTGCGCGAAGCCACGCTTCCCGCCTCGGCGAATCCGAAAATTTCGTTCACCGGCGCGTTGAATCGTGTCTCCGCCTCACGCGCCAACTCGCGCGACAGGGGCGACGTCGCGGAGACAATCATTTCAACCGACGGAAGCGCGATCTCGGCCATGACACAAGCACGCAAATGCAGCGGCGTCGTCACCAGCACCGAGCGTCCACTCGCTTCAACGAGCGCGGTGCGCACATCCTCGGGAAACAACGGCCGACCGGCGTGCATCGCCAAGCCGTGCTGGATGGGCAGCATGACCGACGCCTCCAGCCCGAACATGTGCTGATGCGGCACCGTCGCGACGACGCTGCGGCAACGGCCGGCCTTGAGTCCGAACCGCGATCCGGTCGCGAGACCGACGGACACCAAAGCGCCCCAGGTTTTGCGGTTCGGCATCGGTTGTCCCGTGCTGCCGGAGGTGAACGCAACGGCAACGGCCTGTTGAAGAGGAATGTGGGGCACCGCGGTCGAACGAGTCGGGCGGCCTGAGCGGCTTCCCCTCGAGGGAAGCGTCACGCATGGAAGGCCTTCCACCGGGTCACCCCGATCGGTGACGGCGTAACAGTCGCCGTATTCGCCGGCGATACGGCGAAGCATCTGAGGCGCCCGGCTTTGAGGCAACAGCGTCACGTGGCCACGCACCATCGCCGCCGAAAAGCCCACCAAAAACTCATACCGGCTTGAGAGGAGATTCAAGACTGATGGGTGGTCGGGAAGCATATCCGCCAACTCCGTCACGTCGGCAAGAAACTCGGCCACGGACCGCGGACCGTCGGCTTCCCAAGCCAGCACATCGTCAGGGCCATACAGTCGGATCAGCGGGGCATTGGACATGACGCGACAGCGTTCACTTGGTGCGATTTTTTTCAATGGCTCGCGCAAGCGCTCGCAGGGAGGAAAACATTGTCTTGATTTCGGGATCGGTGGACTTGATTTGATAGCCGTAGGTCTGGGCGATGGCCAACGAGAGCTCGAGGGCGTCGATGGAATCGAGACCCAGTCCATCGCCGAACAGCGGTGCCTCCGGTTGAATACTGGACGGATCCGCTTTGAGCTTTAGTGCCTCGACGATCAGTGCAGCCAGTTCATGCTCGAGAGACAGAGTCGACATGGTCTCCTATCAAGGCAACAGGTCAGCCGGTGCGGACGGCACGGTAGTCCCGCAAAAGGCCGTTGAACCATTGCTCGAGCGAGCAATCAGAAAAGCCTGTCTCCTTCAATGCATCCACGATCGTTCCCGGCTGAACGCAGGTCTCCGTGGTGTCCCACCAATACTCCATCAGCGTCTTCATGTCCTGGTTCCCCGTGGACGCTGAAAAGGCAACTCCCAGGACTGTCTTGATGTAAAAGCGGGAGAGGGAGGTGAGCAGCACTGAGCGAGGGCGGGAAATTTCGAGCAGGAGCACCACCGCGCCGGGCTTCAGCACCCGGCGATACTCCGCAAAGGCTGCCCGAAGGTCTGATACGTGACGGAGGGCATATCCCATGCTCAGGAAATCAAAACTGGCATCAGGGAACGGCAGCCGCTCCCCCACGCCGATCACCAGAGTCCTGCACGGGCCTTTTTTCGCCTCGCGCAGCATGCCGAGGCTGGGATCGAGGCCGATCACTGATCCGGCACCACCGACAATGTCTCGCGCGCATTGCGCGACTAAGGCCGGTCCGCACGCCACGTCCAGCAGATGCATTCCGGACCTGAGGCCCGCTCGAATGAGCGCTTTCCGACGATGCCACATCCCAAAGCCAAAGCCGGTCGCCTTCTCGATGTTCCGGTATTGGTAGGCCGTGCGGTTGAACAGATTGTTGAGAAAACGCTGGCGTCCCTCGCTTTCAGCGTAATACCGGCGGAGCGGAGGATGCGGAGCAAGCGGCACGAAGGGAAGCGATGCGGCCGAACGCTCGTCGCGAGGATTGGTGTTGGGACTCATTGAAAAGATCCGGAAGCTTATCGGGTCAGTTGTAGCAGGACTTATCTGGGGCGGCAAGGGCCCATCGCGGCTCTCATTAGAACGCGAGGCCGATCCCGACCGCGATGATATGCGTCCGGAGATCGAGGGAGGGATCGAGGCTTCCGCTCCATTGGTAGCGGCTCGCAAAGTACTTATATTCGCCGAACAGAAACACGGTCTCCGTCACATGCGCGCGTAGACCGGCAAAGTATTGGAAGGCCAGAGCCGTGTCGCGCAGCGTACCGCTCTGCGACACCGCCCCTTTCGTGAACTGCGCGTCGACGAGATATGATGACGACCAACCCGCGCCGATGCCGGCATAGGGCTTGAGCCGCCCGCCCGGATACTGGACGATGAGACTGACCATCGTCGTCCATGTCAACAAGGTTCCCTTTCCCGATTGCATGCCGGAAGGCCCTGTCGAGCCAGGAGCCGTGACGCCGTGGCCGAGACCGAACGACTCGCCCTGAATGCCTACGACATATCCGGCGAAGGCCGGGAAGACGCCGGCCTTGAAACCTCCGCCCCCGCCGTTGTGAACCGTGGTTGGGAGTTCGTCGCCGCCGACGTTCACATTGCGGTTTTTGGTGAGTGATCCCAGTGCATAAATCGCCGCATAGATCTCCGGTCCCTCAGCCGGTGCCGCTGCAACCGGAGACTCTTCGGCCCTCCCGGGTGCCTGGGTCAGGAGGCACAGCGCGCCCACAAGGATCCAACATTGGGTCCGGCTTCGGCTAAAAGTACCAGTGCAACGTGGCCAAGACATCGTTGTCATGACTCCGGTGGTTATACTCCACGCGGAAGGCAAGGTTGGTTGTGAGTGTATACCGCTGCCCAACGGACCATCGAATGTCTTCGGACTTTTCACCGAGCGCATACCGGAGGTAGCTTCCTGTCGCCAACAGTTTCCATCGTTCCGTGATGTCGGCCAAGAGACCGACCGTTCCACCGCCGCCGACACGATGGCTTTGCTCGTAGGCCTTACTGGCGTCGGCTTCCACTTCGGCCATCGCATACCACACCTGCCGTCCAAGCATGTGCGATTCCACGGCGCCGCCGAGTCCGCCGTTCAAATACCCGTTGGTGCACAGCTGACAGCCGCCGTGAGCAATCGTGTTCATGCCGAGCGCGAGTTTCCAGGAGGGAGCCTGAAACAGCGAGTCCATCGGAGCGAGCGAGATCATGTTCAGGGCGGTGAAGCGCTCGAGGCGGGCTTGAGAGTCATTGTGATAATGGCGAAGGGCAGCGGACAGCACTTCGATCTGTGCGTCGGGCGTATAGCCACTCTCAGGATCGAGCAGGTCGTGATAGGCAGCGCGTATGTTGATTTCCTCGAAAGCCCGGTCGTTTCGCCAGCCCGCGCCAATCCCCGCGCGGCTGGTTCCATGACCGAGGTCGGGACGTTTCACGTAGGGCTCTATGGGCACGTCGGCCGGGGAAACTTTCAATCGGCTGCGAGCCGCCAGGATCGACTTGTTCTTTTCGCGAAACGGGCCGCCCTCCTCTGCGCCGCCGCTGCCCCGCATCAAGAGATAGTCCGATGCGGTCTCCAACACGAAGGCTTGCCGCTCCGGGCTCAGGGCGCG
Organism: Nitrospira sp.; assembly: GCA_035277085.1. Taxonomy (GTDB): domain Bacteria; phylum Nitrospirota; class Nitrospiria; order Nitrospirales; family Nitrospiraceae; genus Nitrospira_C. The sequence continues at coordinate 63,692 of DATELB010000229.1, forward strand.
AAAACGATCCGACTGCAGGGCGTCCGGGTCCGCAACGAGCGTCTTCAGCCATCCCCGTTCGTCATCGGTCATGGCTTCCCGCTTGCGGCGGATCAAGGTGCTTCTGGACGGCCGCGAGACGACTTCCCCGACGAGTCCAGACGCGGCCAAGCGCCTCACCGTGTCCACGGGAATCGCATAGAAGCGGAAGCGGTCGGTCAGGTGGATGGATGGCTCAGCCGCTTCGATCAGCGAGAGAATATGGAACGAGCAATTCTCGTCGAAAAAGAAGTAGTCAAAATACGCATTGCCCATTTCCCACGTATGCATCAAGAGCCGCGTGACTTGTTGCTGAGTCAAATCCAACCGGTACTCCCAAATGTCCCGGTTCTCGATATCGCGGTATTCCTGGACCTTGAGATAGTAGGGAATGGTTGAAAAATGGCCGCGGTAGCCCCCGAAGACGCCTTTGATCGCGTACTCAGGGCCGGCATTCGGCGGCACCTCGGCCGCATAGTTAATCGTGTAATCCAGGATGCGCGTCTGGGGCGTCTGGCCTTTCGCATCGATGCGCAAGAACGTATGCCCGAACATCGAGGCGGGATTGTTCATGAACCCTGTGGGGAAGATGACGCTGATCGATTGCGCGTTGAACTCATTGAACCATCGGATAAAGCGCTCGCAAAACTGCGGAGGAAGGCGGCGTTCGTCGAATTGAAGTTTCTCCTTGAGCCAGTGGTAGCGGGCGACGAACGCGCACTGTGCCGGTTGTTTTGATCGGCCGACCAACTCTTCTGAAAAAAATTGCCCCAGGGTGGCGGCCAGTTCTGCCTGAGGATCCGTCTTCCCGTTCGGAGCCATGAAAAACCCTGGATCGTCCTCCATACTGGTCACTCCGCTGCCCAACAGATTGGGCAGGTAATGAAGGAGAACGTGCCAGTCGCGTTGATCGGCAAGCCGCTCGGTCGTGGCCCGGTCAATCAACTCTTTGAGATACGAATCGTCGCCCGCGGACGCCGTGGCGGAAGAGAGCGCGCTGAAGTGGATGAAGGCGGCGAAACACGAGAAGAGAACGACGCGAAAACACATGTGGGGTTCCAGCCTATCAGACCGGAACCCCACAGGACAAAACTTACTTGTTCAAAGACACTTTGGCTAGCGTCGGATGAGTCGCCACTGCCTCATTCAACGCTTTGATCATCGCGCCGGGAGAGGTTTCACCCGCTTTGACGAAGTGCGTGTACCGCTCCTGCGTCATGGCGAAGAACGCCGGTTGCTGATTGGCAGGAATGCCCATGAGGGTCGCAAGAGACGTGAGGTGCTCGCCGTGCCCCTGCGCCATATCTTGTGCGAGATTGTCAAAGTTGATGGCGGCAAACACGTTCGCTTTCTCTGAGGCCCAAACCTGGCCGTCGTTGGTGCAGCCGGACGTTCCGCTGCTGATGCCGAAGGTCCCGCTGCCGAACGTGCCGTTGGTCGTCGCCTCCAACACCTGGACCCCGATGGTCTTTTGATGAGGGTAGTTCTGCCAGGCCAGCTTCCCTAGCCCGCAGCCCGGTCCCGTATCGGGATTGCCGGTGGCTGCCGCGAGCGCAAAGCCGGCCTGCAAACCGAACAGCACCGCTACCGCGATTACGAGCACTCTCTTCATCATAAGTCCTCCTTCGTGAAATAGTTGTCTGTACCGCCGGTGCCTATGATTAATAGGCAGTACTTAGGCCAAGTATACCCAAATCGGCCATTGATGTCCGCAAAAAATTGACGAGAGAATCCTGCCGTTCATCTTGAGACCCGTTTCGCTTTTCTGCCGATGGTGGGTGATGCGCCGGTCGCAACCCGGTCGTCGAGACGAATCAGCCGGGGCGTCGCCTTGCCGGGTCTCAGCGTCAATAGGCCGACCCCACGCGGCAAGGAAAATCGCCTCGGACCTGCCGATCCCGGATTGAACAACAGCGTGCGTCCGTGACTGGCAATCATCGGACGATGGCTATGGCCGAACACGCAGACGTCGGGCTGCTCTTCTTCCAGCCAGGCTGCCGCATCGGGCGCGAGCTTTCCTCGTTCATACAACACATGGCAAAGCGCAATACTGATGCCGTTCCGTCGCACGATAAGCCGCCTGGGGAATCCGCTGGCTTCGTAGCGGTCCACGTTGCCCGACACCGCGGTGACCGGGGCCACCCGGCGGAGACGTTGAATCACGTGTGCGCCGCCGATGTCGCCGGCGTGAAGAATTTCCTTCACCCCGGCAAAATGCCGTTCGATGGCCGGATCGTAGACGCCGTGCGTATCGGTAATGATGCCGATCGAGACGGCGCTGCGCATGGTCAGTGGCCCGCCGGTGCTCCGGCTGCTTTTTGAACGGTATCCCATTGGAAGGTAAAAGGTTCCGGCGCTGTTGACGGCAACAACGCGATTTCTTTCTTGAGCCGCTCGGCGCGGGCGGCGCTCATCGGATGGGTCGACAGCCATTCCACGCGACCCTGCTCCTGTTCCGAAAGCCGCTGAAAAAACGAGATCATGCCGGCCGGATCAATCCGGGCGCGATGAAGCAATTGCAGCCCCGTCACATCGGCCTCGGTTTCCTGTGCACGGCCGAACTTGAGCGACAGTAATTCGGTGCCGACCTGTTTCATGACCCCCGTGAGGCCTCGTTGATCCCCGAAGATAATGCCGATCACCGTGACGACGCCCAACTGTTTTACGATTCGTTCGAGGGCATGCCGCTCGAGGACATGATTGAACTCATGGCTCAACACTCCTGCCACTTCCTCGCCGCTTTTGGCCTGTTCGAGCAAGCCGGTGAACACGATGACGTATCCTCCCGGCAAAGCAAACGCATTGACGACGTCGTTCTTCACGACGGAGATCTCGAACGTGTAGGGACTCTTCGGAAGCTGATCCATGAGCCGGCTGCTGATCTCATGCACGGCCGCAACCGAGGCGCCCTCCTTGATCACCGTCTGCTGCTGGAGAAAATCGTGATACGCGGACTGACCGAGCCGTTGTTCCCACTCGGGAGGGATGCGGTCGACTGCCCATTGGACGAGAACATCGGTGCTGAACCAGACCGCGAGCGTCAGGCCGCCAAGGACGGCGAGCACGAGCGCCCACACGGAGCGGTTTCGAGTTCTCGCCCGCCGGACCTTCGCCGCCGTCTCCTCGAGATCCTTGGTCAATTCCGCCGGCGCAGCCGACCGAATGGCACGGATGAGGATCGGATCCTTGAGATAGAGCGTCTGTGCGTGGGCCGGCGCTCCCCATCGCACGACGAGTTGATCGTGGTCGAGACCGCCGGCGGACACGGAAACGGTCGAGAACGGCAGGCTCAATAGATCGAGCGCGGGAGACGCTGCGTCAAAACGGACCGTCAGTCCGGTCGAAGACACCTCCACATGACACGGAAGGCCCGTAGCCGGGAACTCGTCGCCGAAGCAAAGGGCGTTATGGGTCATTCCGAGACGGGTATGAATTGACGGATCCACGCTCCGAACGTTCCCGGATTGCGGCTTTGGATGTACACGACGCCGGGACCTCGAAACCGGCAGACGAATCCTTCGCCGGACGTGAAGCTGGCGACCCAGCCGCTGGCAGCGCGCTCGATGTTATAGGAGGTGGTGCTTGACCATGCAACCAAATGACTGTTGTCGACGATATATTCCTGGTCGGGTTTAAGTTCGATCTTATGGATGGCGCCGAAGCTGTTCAACAAGAGGGTCCCTTTTCCGCTGACCTTGAGTATAAAGAACCCCTCCCCGCCCAACAGGCCCCGGCTCAGGCTCTGCATTTGACTATCCAGTTTGATCGCCTCGGCGCCGGCAAGAAATCCGTCCTTCTGCACCATGTACTCATTGACGCCGTCGAGTTCCAGCATGACGATCTCTCCGGGAACCGTCGGCGCCAGGAGCACCTCCCCCGGCCCTCGGCTCGCCCGAAGCGTCTGGAAGAAAAATTTCTCGCCGGTCAGGAACTTCCGTGACAACGCCCCGAGAAAACCGCCTTCCATCTTGCTCTCGATGTCGATAGTGGGCGACGATGCGACCATCGCACCCGATTCGGCCTTGATGCTTTCCCCGGCTGTCAGCTCCACACGAGCCATCGGGAAGGCCCCCGGATATAAGACCTCAGTTCTCATTTTTCTTTCCCTTCCTACCCAGCACCAGGATGACGGCGGGTGCGACCGACAGGGCGCCCTTTCTCACCCCGGCCCTGCGCTCATCATTTTCACCCGCCCAACCCACCGATGGCCTTGCAATCGATTTCCCGGGACGCGGCGTTCACAGTCTCTCCCGCCCACCCCGCCGCGTCCGAGACGCGGCGTTCACCGGACGCCCGCAAGCAATCTCTTATTTTGCCACCCACCCATACAGGCGATGGCTGGGCTCCGGCCCTTCTTCCTGATAGCTCATACGAAGCCGTCCCACTGCGTCCTTCGGCAAAGCGTTTCGAACGGCGGCAACGTCGACATGAAACAGGCGCGCGGCGTTCAAGCCGAAAATCTTGGCTTTCACCTCGCGCGTGAGCGCCTGATATCCATGTTTCTCGACGAGCGGCTCCGGGATCTGGAACCGCCGGAACGCCTCGATCTGCCATTGCGGGGTTCCGTACCAAATCGAATCGGTGCCCCACAGCACGTGGTCCGCATCGAATGCGGCAAGAATTTGCCCGAAAAAATGCGCACAGGCCAACGGATGCGTGGTCGCCAACTGCGCGAAGGTCGAGCCGATCTCCATATAGAGGTTCTTCAGGCCCGGACGCGCCTGCTTCATTCTGCAAAACTCGGTCGTCCAGGGGATTTCAGCGGTCTTCTCGAACGTTTCATCAATCGACGCGGCGGTTTTCATACCCGAATGATAGACAAGGAAGTCGATGTCCGGGAAATCTTGGGCGGCTTTGATCAGGTCCTTCGGATGGTTGTACTCGGGGACCGGCCCGAGAGGTAACCCCTTGTGCACGCAGAGCCGCTTCACATTGAGTTTTCTCGCCTGTTCCAGCATAGGATAAGCGATTTTCTCGTCGTCCATCCACCATCCATGGTCGAATCCCTTCGGACATGATCCGGTATAGCATTTCCATGCGTCGATCTTCAGTTGTTCCACCTGCATGGCCATGAAATCGAGGTCCGCCGGGCCCAATTGGGGCGTCGCCAGTCCATGCGCCAACATGCGCTGTGATCCGGCCAGACGGTTGACCTCGTCCCGGATGTGGGCCATCTCTTTTGGCGGCACGACCGCCTCCTGAGGATACGGTCCGGGCGGCGTACTGATGAGACCGATCGAGGTTTCGCTGTCAAGGAACACTTCCTTGACGAAGTTCCGCCAGGAGAGATCGTCGAGGGTGCCGCGATCCGCCGTGAGCTTCGGATTGAGTCCCGTTTCCCGAGCGCGGCGCCGCAACGCCACCAAAGCGTCCTTCGTGACGGCGCCGCGCCGGCGCCCTTCGGCATCCGCGGGATCGTAGCCGGCGCTGACGTAATGGGTTTGCACGTCAAAGATGAAAAAGGGCTCTCCCTGGCGCTCGGCAAAGGCGGCGGGCTCGAAGATTTCGGTCTGAAGCACGTCGAACATCGCCCCGAAGACGGAGTTCATCGCGACGAGCGCGGCCGCCATGCCGCCCGATGTCTTCAGAAACTCTCTGCGGCTCATCCCCAGTCGCTTCGATGCGTGGGCGGCCGTCTCCCGAAGCGCTTCTTCTACCAACGTCTGCTGCCGGCTGCGCGGCCAGGGGATAAACTCTTCATTCGAGACGATCTGAGTGGGGATCGGTCCGGTCGAGCGAACTCCACGACGGAATCGCGATGTCCATCCATGAGGCATAGCCGCCCTCCCGCAAAGTGCGATTGTCTGGAATAGGGCCGGCACTGTCAAGCGACCATCCGCGGCGTAATCGCCACTGTGGCCCAAACGATTTGCCTGGACAGAGGCTAATGAAGGGAGGCTTGAGGGCGCCTCGCGTCAGAAGAGGAAAACGCTGGAATCATCGCGGTCACATCGCGCAGGCCATCGCCTTCCTGGTCTTTCCCGTCGCGGCCGACGCTGTAGATCACGCCTTTCCGCTGATTGACGAGCATCGGCAAGCCTGTGAAGGGATCGTAGTAGGCTTGACCGGCCTTGGCAAGCCGCGTGAGCACGTCGGCATCTTGCGGACCGCGTCTGAGCCATGCCTGAAGTCCGGCCAGGCGAATCTTTGCATCGAGCTCGACCATTATGTAGACAAACGGCTCCCACGACGGCAGCGGCTGGATTCCTACGATGTGTTCAACGGGATTGACCAGGTAATCCATCGCTCCCGAGGGGGGCGTTCGAACGAAGGCCGACATCTTGGGTAAATTCGTATACCGTCCTCCAGCCACCGCCTTATTGGCGGCGTCGTAATACTCGGCGTACGCATTGGCACGGCGTTGAACGGGCAAACGCATGGCCGAGGCGACCGAGGCATGCCATGGCCGGTCGTGGGTCTCGTCGTCTTTCAGTTCGGAGGAGACGGTTTTGGTCGCCGACACAAACTGACTCTGCATGGGCCACCGCACGGAGAGCTCCACTTGATCAAGCGGACGGACGAGCTTACTCAGCCTGGCAACCGCCGCCCCGTCGAGTTCGCCCCGGCTGAGCAGTCCAGCCGCCAGCGAGGCGTCATCCTGCATCGCCGCCGCGGCGAGCATCTTGACGGGCAGCGTCTTGGCCTGTCCGAGAGCACCCCGCCAGGCCTGGGCATCGGCTTCCAACCGGTCGAGCCCCGTCGACAGATCCTGCTGAAACCCTTCGAGCAGGAAAAGGCGGTGCGCCAGCAGCACCCGAGGACAGTTGGGACTGAACGATTGTCCGAAACCCCAGTCATCGAAAGGCATCGTGAGCCATTGTTGATAGCGCGCCAAGGCCGTCGACTCCCGGGACGCCAGCGATTTAAGCGCTCCCCCTTGCCCCCTCACGCTGGCCAGAACATCGCCGCTGCGGGTCCACACCTTGACCACCGCATCGGACGCTCCGGCGTTCCCCGTCGACATTCGGATTTCGTCGCCAAGACACACCTGGGCTTGCGCACGGTCGCGCTCCGGTTGCGCCTTCCGCTCGTATCCCGCTTGAAGGGGGTCTTGGCCATCGGGGGCATCGAACCCGAGCAGCAGGAAATAGCCGTTTTTCTTCGCGTCCGTGATGATCCGGGGAGGCGAGACCGTCATCGCTTGATAGAGCTGGGTGGGCGGATCCTCCATCGTCATCCACACGATGGCGAGCGTGCCGACACCGGCTGTAACCACCACGGCAGCGGCAATCGTAATCATCAGCGCGAGAAAGGTGAGTGAACGGGTGGTCGAGAAGCAGGAACCAATGAACGACGATATGCCGATGCGGACCCGGTGTACGCGCGCCAGGAACCGCGGACGGGGCTTCGACCACGACAAAGGAGCATGCGGCTGGACATCCTCCGCCGTCGTATTCGATGAAAAGAGCACATCGACCGCCGACATCGCCGCCGTATGCGCCGGCTGGGCGTCGCTCGAAACTTGGATAGGGGTATCGCTCCAGCCGGCCTGTGCAGGCGACGGGTCGGTGCGGGCGAAGGTAATCGACTCGGTGGCTTGCATCCACTCGGGTCGCAAGTCGTGCGGCGGGCTGGCCGCCGGCGTGACGGCCGGGGCCGGCTCGTCGAGAGTTTTCCATTCACGTCTCTCTTCGACAGCTGCCTCTAGTGGCGGTTGGGTTACCTCTTCCTCGTCTTTGTCCCAACGCTTTTTCTTCTTGGAGGGACGATGAACCTGGACGGCGACTTCGCCCGTATTCCAATGCCCGGCGGCCTCCTGCGTCACCGGTGTAGCCGCTTGCAGGGCAGTCGGGTCGAACGATTCAACCGGTGGAGCAGAAACCTCTATCTGCGAAACCGGCACCGGAGGCGCAGGAGCAATTGATGGCTCCTCATCACCCGGTGGCGGAGCGACCAGCGGCTCCATTGAAGATGTAGCGCCCGGCCCATCCTGCGCATCGACAGGCTGCAGCTCATCCGTGACCGCGAGTCCCTTTTCCTCCGGAACAGTGGGGCTGGGTGCCATCGTGGTGGCCGTGAGTTTCCAGGCCTTGTCAAAGACGGCATTCCACGAGAAGGATGAGGGGGATGGGAGTGCCGCCGAAGCTGCGGCGGAAAGGTCCGTTTCAGATGCGGGAGCATCCATCGGCGCTTGAGTTTCGGTCTCCGCCGTCTGAGCGTCGGCCACGTCCGACGTTTCCATAGCGACAACAGACACGACCGGCTCGACCGGCGCGGGCGGAAGTAAAGGCTCAGGCGGAGATACAGGTTCAGGTTCGCGTTCAAGGACGGGTATCTGGATTGCGGGATCGGAAATTTGCTCCCAAGGCATAGGCGCGGACAGTGACGCCGGCCCCGGTTGGCTGAGATCGAAGGGCGGCTCAATCGGCGCTGCAATGGAAGACGGTTCGTTGTCACGCGCTTCTTCGGCAATCATCGGCGGCGGCTGGGCTTTCTCTTCCGTTCGGAGGGAAGCCAACACCGACTCGAGAGTAGGACCTCCATCCATGGGGAGAGGCGCCTCTGGTTCGGGAATCAGTATTGCCGGGGGAGGCGCTTCTGGTTCAAGAATCTGCACGGACGCGTCCGCCATCTGTTCCCAGGGCATCGGCGAGGGAATGCCGGGAGCAGGCATCGAGGCAGAATCAGTGGAGAGTATGCCGGAGAACGGATTCTCAGGGGGCGGCTCGGCAGTCGAAGATTCGGTCTCCAGCAACGAGAACGACGTTTCCTCAGCCGCCGTCCGCTCTAAGGCCGGCTCCTGATGTGGAGGCTCCGTCGCTTCGTACATCTCCTGTGTGGCCGGTTCCACGACTTCGACCGACGCATTGACGGGCTGATCCGGCTCCGTCTGCGTGGCCGCGGAAGGCTCATCGCTCATCTCCCACGGCATGACGTCAGGCAGGGGATGTTCGACGATGGTCCGAGCGGGAACGCTGTCCGGCAGCAACGCGGACTCGGGGGAGGCTTGCGGATCTTCGGAAGGCGGAGCGGAGGGGACCGGCGGGGCCAGGAGCTCGCCCGTCTGCACATCGAAGAGCTGAGCCAGTTGAAAGGCCACGGAGCTCGCCGGAGCGACCTCGCGGATTTTTGAATACAGCTGCGCAGCCTTTTGCGGGTTGTCCGGATCCGGGTCGTCCCGCAGGATTTCGATCGCCTTACCCAACTCTGCGACCGCGGCCAATTCGTCGCCCTTCTCTTGATACACCTTTGCCAACTGCTCGAGAAAGGGCACGCAGCGGGGACCGGCGGCTAAGTACTCGCGCAACAGCGATTCGGCGAGCCAGTAATCTTGCCGGCCAACCGCTTCATTGGCCAGCGATTCAAATGCCTGCCTCGCCGTGACCAGGCTTCCGAGCCGAAGATGGAGCGTCGCGAACAAACGGCGGGCTTCGATGTTTTGCGGATCGAGGGCAAGCAATTCTTTGAGCGCAGCGGAGGACCGGCCGTACTTGCCGGTGTTCATGTGAGTGATCGCTTCTTCGAGCAGCGCACTTTTCTTGCTGTAACCAACGATGCCCCGCTTGTGGATACGCGAGGGAGCCTTCTTGTCGGGTTTTTGTGAAAGGCGCTTGTCCGTTCGCACGTTTTAACCTTAGCAGATCATGTCGGCACAAACCGGCTCTCTGGGCCGGTATCGGCCGCTTTTCTGTCCGCGCCAACAAGGCCGGATATGTCAATTGGGGAAAACTGTGACCGGATGTGCAATCCCGATGCCATCATGACCCACGTCGGCGCTGTTCTTTTGCTTTGTTTCTGGATGGTTAGGACGTCCAGCTCAGGCGATCCTGAGCACTTCACTTCAAAATTGCACAACAGTTCCGAGAATCGGCCGCCAGCGGTCTGCCCCGGCAGAGAAACGTTAGTTTGGTTGTACGACTACGTAGCCTTGTGATACGGTCTCCCCATGCTTTGCCTCTATTCACTATCCAGTCTGAGCGGATGACACGTCTTCCGTCCGCCGGCCGCACGGCCGGCTTCATGCGGGCGATTCCCCAGATTCCGTCCGACTGCCGAGAGTGGGTCCGTAGGATTTGCCTGCTCGCAGTCGTCGGAGCTTTGCTACCCCTGTCTGCGCTTGCCCAACCGAACGGCAGCGGACGGGTGGCCTTGGACTTCAACGAAGTCGACTTGTCGGTCTTCGTGCGCTTTATCAGTGAACTCACGGGCAAGAACTTCGTGTTGGACGATACCGTCAAAAAGGCCGGAGGGAAAATCTCGGTGTTCTCTCCCACCAAGGTCACACCAGATCAGGCGTACAACATGTTCGTCTCTGCCTTGGAAGTCAGTCGCCTGGCCGTTGTCCCCAAAGGCGGTGTCCATCAGATCGTCCCGATGGGAGAACTTCCGCCCGAACGTGGCGTGTTCGTCTATAAATTGAAGCATGCGAACGCCACCGATCTGGCGGCCGTGCTCACAAACGTGGTTGCCCGGTCCCAAACGGTGTCGCAAGTGACGCCGGGCGTCAGACCGCCGATCAGGCCACTGACGGAATTCGAAGCCCCGGTTCAGGTGTTCGCCGACAAGGCGAGCAATTCGATCATTATCAGCTCGACCAAACTGGCCTATAGCAGGCTCGCCTCGGTGATCCGGGATCTCGACAGCCGGCGGAAACAAGTCTTCGTCGAGGCGGTGATTCTCGAAGTCCAGGTCGACCGGCTCAGGCAGATCGGAACGGATCCGCTACAAGTCCTGGGCGCGGGAAAGAGCGGCAGTGTCCAAGGGATCGGCGGTTTCAATCGGACGCCGGAGGACATTTCAACCGTAGCCCAGACCATCCTCGGCATCGCGGCCGGAGCGTCGAGCGGTGGAACCATTCCGTTACTGAACACTGTAAACATTCGTGCATTTTTGCATCTGCTTCTCAATTTAACCGACACGAACGTGCTGTCGACCCCCCATGTACTGGCGGCCGACAATCAGAAAGCCAAGATCGTCGTCGGTGAGAATCGGCCGTTCCCCACGGGACAAGCGCAAGGCATCACAGGCGGCACGCTGGTCACCATCGAACGAAAAGACGTCGGCGTCACGCTCGAGTTGACTCCGCAAGTGCTCGAAAACGATCTGATTCGACTCGAGATCAAGCAAGAGATTACCGCCATTGCGGAAGCTGTGGCCCAAACGATCGGCACCGGTACAGCCAGTGTCCCCGTCGGCCCCACGACGACCAAGCGCTCGATGGAAACGACCACGATCGCGCGGGATGGCCAGACACTCGTGGTGGGCGGGCTCGTGCGGGATAACTTGAGCTTCCAGGAAAGTAAGATTCCGTTTTTAGGTGACATCCCCTTATTGGGATGGCTGTTCCGGTTCCAGAGTCGACAGCAAGAAAAGCTCAACCTGTTGGTGTTCCTGACTCCCACCCTTGTGCGGGATGAAGTGGACATGGTCGATCTCAATGCGCGTAAGGCTGCTGAGCTCAATGCGCTGCAGCGCGAGAACCGCATCGAAGAGCCCACCAAGTTAAAGCAGGAGACCCTTGAAAAGCTCCAACGGCGCGCGCCTGTGCTGCCGCCAGCCGAGTCACCAATCGACACTGAGTCCTCCGTCGTGCCCGTCCCCGCGCCGAAGATTGAATAGCTTCCCGTGCCAATAATCACCCGGCGGGAAGTTCAGCCTTGCCGGACGGCGCTGGTATCGATAAATCAAGCTCCTGCCACTGCGTGCGCCTTTCGAGTCGTTCACCACAATTTTTACACGCTGTGTTCCTTTGAGCGAAGACGGCACTTTTCACGTCACACGCCCGATGGTTCGATCAATGACCATGCCCGTCGGACCCGTTTCAAGCTCAAAGATCAC
>DATELB010000230.1:0-2760 GCA_035277085.1 Nitrospira sp.
CGGCCTTCCGGTCGGCGTCGATCGCCTCGGTATCGACGTCTGCTACAGCGGTACACAGAAATGCCTGAGCTGCCCGCCCGGATTGTCGCCGTTCACCATGAGCGAGCGGGCGCTTGCCGCCGTCAAGGGCCGCCGGACGCCCTGTCAGAGCTGGTACCTGGACATGGGATTGATCTCCGAATACTGGGCCGAAGGCAGCCGGGCCTATCATCATACGGCGCCGATCTCAATGCTCTATGGATTGCGTGAAGCATTGCGCCTCGTCGAGGAGGAGGGCCTGACGGCCCGCTACAAACGGCATCTGATCAACAGCGATGCCCTGCTCGCAGGGTTGGAAGAACTGGGCCTCACCCCGCTGCCGCCGGCTGGATACCGATTACCGATGATCAATTGCGTCACGGTACCCGCACACATCCCCGAAGCGGATATCCGCACCGGCTTGTTATCACGATACGGCATTGAAATTGGCGGAGGGCTTGGCCCCCTCAAGGGCAAGGTCTGGCGGATCGGGCTCATGGGAGAATCGTCGACGGAGGCCAATGTGTTGACGCTGTTGAACGCGCTCGAGGCGCTCTTTCTCGAAGGCGGCTGGCTGAGCACGCCGGGCGCGGCGCTCCAGGCCGCGTCTCGAGTGTATGGCCAGGTGTCACGTTGACCGGAGGTGTGAGTGCATATGGAGAATAAGCCTTTATTGTGGGTTCTCGGCGGCGGAGCGTTTGCCTTTACGGCCGTCATCGCATACTGGATCTTCGCGATCACCCTGGCCAATCAACTCAAGTCGGACCAGGTCTCGCCTCAGAAAACGGCGGAGTACATCCACGCCATCCTCGAAGCCAACCGCAACAACTACACCGACAACGTCGTGGTTAAACTCAGCCGTGACGGCATCGAGGCCCACGAGCACTGGAGGGATGAACGGGGCGTTCCGCTGCCCGCTCAATTCTTGCTGGAATCAGGTCGACTCGTAGCCACGAAAGACCTCGGTTTCTCGTTCCGTCTGGCGAGCTTGACCCCTATTTACGCGTGGAACGGCGCGAACAGCGATCTCGAGCGAATCGGATTATCGGCCGTGCAAAAGGACCCCTCCGAGCCCCATTACGGCATCGTGCGCCGCGGCGAAACTCGTCTGTTCCAGGCAGTCTTCGCCGATCGGGCCGTTTCCCAGGCGTGCGTCGATTGCCACAACCGGCATCCGAACAGCCCCCGCAGAGACTTCAAGCTCAACGACGTGATGGGCGGCATCATCATCACGTTTCCCATCGGAAGCTGAAGATCGTGGTCCTCGCAATACATCAGGTCCGACTCATCGACGGGACCGGACGCCTGATCGAACCGGCCACAGTGATCGTGCGCGATACAAAGATTTACGCAGCCGGTCCCAGTCGCACGATTGCCATTCCACGCGGTGCGACCCGCGTCAATGGCCGGGGGCTTACGCTCCTGCCCGGATTGATCGACTGTCACGTGCATTTGATCATGGGTGCTGAACCGGACGTGGTCAAGGCCGCGGAACAGGAGACCCTCACCGAAACACTGCTGAAGGCGAGCCGAGCGGCCGCACAGACGCTGCAGGCAGGCGTCACCACCGTACGGGATCTCGGCTCCCGTGATCATTCAATTTTTGCGCTGAAAAAAGCGATTGAGAAAGGGCTCACTCCCGGCCCGCGGATCATCGGAGCAGGCCTCGCGATTTGCATGATTGGCGGACATCTCCGGCGATACATTGCCCGAGAAGTCGAAGGGGCGGAACAAGTCCGCAACGTCGTACGGGAACAGATCGACGCCGGCGCCGAAGTCATCAAAGTGATCGCTTCGGGCGGCGTCCTCACGCCGGGAACCTCACCTGATCAAGCGCAATTGACGCTCGAAGAGCTCCGGTCCGCCGTCGAGGAAGCTGCGAGGGCCGGATGCAAAGTCGCCGCTCACGCGCATGGCGCCTCCGGGATGAAAAATGCGATATCTGCGGGAGTCCATTCGATCGAGCATGCCACCTTGATGGACGACGAAGCCGCCGGCTTGTTCGAGAAGCACGCCGTGTATATGGTTCCAACGTTGTCGGCGCTCGCCAAGACGGGGGCTTGTCGACGAGGCTGTGGGATTCCGGAGGACGCGCTTGAGAAGGCGAAGGCCATGACGAAGCGTCATCAGACCAGCTTCAGGCAAGCCCATCGTCGCGGACTCTTAATCGCCATGGGGACCGATGCTGGGACGCCCTTCAATCATCATGGAGACAACGCGCAGGAGCTCGAACGGATGGTCGCGCTGGGCATGAGTCCCATGGAAGCGATTCTCGCGTCGACGTCGGCAGCCGCACGGTTGATCGGCCTCGAAACACAGATCGGCACCATTGCGCCCGGGAAGGAGGCTGACCTTCTCCTCGTCCAAGGGAATCCGCTGCGTAAGATCGACGTCCTGGGTGACCGAAACCGCCTTGTCGGCGTCATGCAGGCGGGACGATTTGTGGCCGGTGCCCTGGCTCATACGTCGTAGACATCATCTGCGAAGTGGCCCTGCGTTACCGCGCGGACTCCCCAGTGTTCTTATCGTCGCTCGTAAAACAGTTCCAACGCGGAGGCAAATCCGTGCAGACGGCCCTTCTTGAACTGTTCGTCGAGGCGCGCGCGTAGCGAACGGATCCCGGCTTCATCGTTTCGGCCGACGACGCCCTGCGATACCATCATCTGGGTCGCCACGTCGACCAGGCGCTTCCTGCGGCCTTCCATCTCATCCGTCGCCAACTCCGGCATGATCTCCGCCGCC
>DATELB010000231.1:0-14038 GCA_035277085.1 Nitrospira sp.
GCGCCCTTCTTATCGGTCACGCGCAGTCTAAAGCGGAACAGCTTCGGCTCTGAAACGAAGGGCGCGAGAAAGGACGCTTTCGGCATGTTGAGGTCCAACAGTGGCACTTTCGCTCCCCGGACCTGGCTCCAGGTGTAGAACAGCGCTTCACCTTCCGGGTCGCGGCTGCCCAACCCATTCAATTCCACCTTCGAGCCCGACTTCACCGTGCGATCCGCCCCAGCCACCGCAATGGGCGGCTCGTTGGGCTCATCGCCGACGGCGACGTGCACATCCAGAGAGGCTTCTTTGCCATGGTTTTTGACGGTAAGCACGGTCTTCCCGTTTCCGACGATTTTGAGCATGCCGTCCGGCAGCACCTGGATTACCTTGTCGTTCGATGAATGATAACTGGTGCCGCTTGCAGGGGACGCGAGCGGTCTCGAAACGCCGTCGGCGAAATCGCCGACCACGGGGAGTTCAAAGATCTTGCCGAGCACGTCCACCTGACCGTAGGTGGCGGATTGGCCCTCCCGGCCCAGGAGTAACGGCTTGTCCGTTTCAAAGTCGATGGCCTGTAGCTCCGCTTTCGGTTCCGTGTTGACGATGATCTCATCGAAGACAGTCCTCGTGCCCAGGCGGCCGCGCGAGATGTCAGCGACAGCGAGCAAGCGCATCGGTCCGATCGCTTCGGGCGGGATTTTGAGGGGGCCGCCGAACGCCGGATCCATGTCTCCCGTCGAGACGAGCACCGGCAAGGAGACGACCGAGCCGCCGACCACGCTGTCTTTCTGGAGGAATTTGTCGACCGAGATCTTGGCGTCCGACTTCGATCGCGCGGCGTCGCTCTCTTCCTGTTGGACGAGGGTTTCGTCCTGTTCTCGATACCAGTAGTAGCGGACTTTCACGATCCCAATGTCGTTCCCAAGATCCACGTGGGCGGTTACGGTTTGCCCGGCCGGCAGCGTAGCGCCTGGCGGCGGCTCCGTGATCTTAAATGCCTGCGTCGGGAAAGCGGCAAGAATGCTTCCGCACAGCACCGCGAACATCGTCCATCCCGACAGACGCCTCGGAGCGCACCTGTGATGGTTCATCGATCACCTCGTCAGATGGAAAGGAACGTCGGTCAGCACGACGCGATCCTTGAAAAGCAAGGCGCCCTTGAGCAGCAACGCCCGTTGATTATGCAGAATGTTCTGCCACCAGCGGGCCGGCAAAATCTCCGGCAAGACCACGGTGATCCAGCACTCGGGGTCTTTGTCCAGGTTTTCCTCAATATAGTCGAGGAGCGCGCCCAGGATAGACCGGTAGGGGGACGGGAGCACGATCAACGGCACCCCACAGCCCCATTGTGCCCATTTGATTTCCACGAGCGCCGTTTCCTCCTTGTCGACATCGATGAGGACGGCGCGCACCTCGCCACCGCGGCTTCTGGCGTAATCGACGGCCCGAACCACCGCCTTGTTCACGGCGCCGATCGGAATGAGGACGAGGTTGCGCCGGGGGCGGGGAGGACGGGCGTCGCGGGAGAGCTGAACCTGCTCGGCGACCGCCTTGTAGTGGGAGCGGATGGCCCGGAACATCATGATGAGCGCCGCGACGAGCAAAAAAACGATCCAGGCGCCTTGCAAGAATTTAGTGACGGCGATGATGGTCGTGGCAATTCCAGTCGTCACGGCGCCAACACTGTTGACGATCAGCTTCTTGCGCCAGTGCAATCCTTTCTTTAGCAGCCAGCGCCGGACCATCCCTGCCTGGGACAAGGTGAATGAGACGAACACTCCAATGGCGTACAACGGAATCAGCGCATGAGTGTCGCCTTGGAAGACCATCAGCAACAGGCAGGCGAAGAAGCCAAGAATAATGATGCCGTTGGAGAAGACGAGACGGTCGCCGAAGGTCGCCATCTGGTGAGGCATGTACCCGTCGCGGGCAAGAATAGACGATAAATGAGGGAACCCGGCGAAGGCGCTGTTTGCTGCGAGGACTAACAGCATCATGGTGCCGACTTGAATCGCATAGTAAATGACACCGGTTCCAAACGTCAGGCGCGCTAGCTGCGAAACGACAGTCTCATCTTCCTTTGCCATGATGCCGTAGTGATAGGCCATCCAACTGATGCCCATGAACAGCGATCCCAGAATTACCGACATCCACACCATCGTAACGGCGGCGTTATGTGATTCGGGATGACGAAACGCTTTGACTCCATTCGAGATCACTTCCATCCCGGTGACGGCGGCGCAGCCAGCGGCAAAAGAGCGAAGGATGAGAAACAGCGTGAGGGTTTCACCTCCGCTTCCCGACAGCGGCGGACTCACGGGCGGAAGCACAAACCCCGAGCCTGCAAGCGAGCGAAACGTCCCCACGAGCACCATAAGGCCCAAGGCGCCGATTGCGAGATACGTCGGCACAGCGAAAAACTTGCCGCTTTCCCTGGCGCCACGAAGGTTCACCACGACGATAAAAACAATGAAGACGAGCCCCATCACTGTGCGGTGGCTAAACAATTCCGGAACTGCCGATGTGATGGCGGCCACTCCCGCCGCGACGCTGACGGCCACGGTAAGGACATAGTCGATCATCAGCGCCGCTGCGGCTATCAATGCAGGCATTTCGCCGAGATTCGAGCGAGCGACGATGTATGCGCCCCCCCCTTCCGGGTATTCGTAGATGATTTGGCGATAGGAAATCGTCAGCACAATGACCAGAAATAGAATGGCAAGGCTGACGGGGATGGACCATGCCAGTGCCGCGGTCCCGGCGAGAATCAACACCAAGAGGATTTCTTCGGTGGCGTATGCGACTGAGGAAATGGAATTCGATGAGAATATGGCGAGCGCGAGCCGTTTGGAGAGCCGTTCGTGTTCGGCTTGGGCAGTCTTAATCGGATAGCCGACAAGCCAACGCTTGAGAACCATAGACAAGATTATCGCATAAACACCGCGCGAACGAGAGGAGAAGAAGCCCTGTGGGGTGTGGCAAAGGACTCAGTTCGGAACCGTGGAATTGGCACGCACTGTCAATAATACCAGTAGGAATCAGGGGTTGACAGCCTTAGGAAACTTGCGTATCTTTCCGATTCCCTTGACGGGCTCCGCAAAGGCCGGCATGGGATTGTTGTCCGTCTTCATTTCGTCGGTCGCATATATTTTGGGAGGGTTTCACCCGGAATCTACCAGTTCTCTGTTAGCTCCACTCTTTCATTCATAGGCAAGGAGGCCAGTCCATGCTTTCCCATTCCCATTTCACAGGGGTCACTCGACCCACCTGCACGCTCGGCGTGTTGGCAGCTGTGGCCCTGCTGTGGGCTCCGCTCGCCTCCGCCGAGAACGCATCGTCCCATGGGGCGATGAATCACCAACTTCCAGCTTGGGCGGAACAACTCAAAGGACAGACGATCGTCGAAGACACCATGTCCGGCAACGGCGAGCGTGCCGCGATGGTCGAGCAGCAGCATCAGCGCGTCATGGAGCACATGAGCCATGATCCGCAGGTGCAGGGTGTCAACACCGGCATGTACAACACGTCCGCGATGATGCACCAGTATGGCGCGGGCGGGCAGGACATGCTGCTGGTCTCCGATCCTCGCGTCGAGCCGGTGGCGATGACGAGCGGCGGCAAGTGCCCGGCCACGGCTCCGGTCAAGCAGTACAACGTGTCCGCGATCAACGTCGAGATTACACTCAACCAGTGGCTCGATTTTTATCCCGGCTACATGTACGTGCTCGACGAAAACATCGACAAAGTACGTGCGGAGGAAAATACGAACAAAGAAAGTCGTGACAAGGAAGGGCACGATCCAGGGGCCGTCCTCCCGGGCGTGCAGGCGCAATGGATTCAGCCGCTCGTCATCCGCGGCAACCAGGGCGACTGCGTCAAAATCAAGCTCAGCAACAAGCTGGAAGGCGGCGAAGACGTCAGCCTGCACATCCACGGCTCGGCGGCGGTCGTGAGCGCCACCGGCGCGGCGGCAACGACGACCAACCCCGATACGATCGTCGCGAAGGACAAGAGCGGCGATTATGAATGGTACATCCATCCGAGCACCCAGGAGGGCGTTCGGCAATTCCATACGTTCAGCAACGATCGGGAGCTGACGGTCATGGGTCTCTTCGGCGCGTTCGTGGTCGAGCCTCGCGGCTCGAGCTACCTCGAACCGCTGGGCTCTGGCGACCCGACGCCGGCCACGAGCGGCTGGCAGACCATCATCAAGAACGGCACCGGTCCGGACTTCCGCGAATTCGTGCTGATCTACCACGAAGTCGGCGATGAAGCCTTCCGTCCGCTGAACAAGAAGGGCGACTTCCTGCCGCAGCGCGATCCGCTCACCGACGCCTATCGTCCAGGCGGCCGCGCGATCAACTACCGCAGCGAGCCGTTCGGCATCAACAACATGCACGTGCAGCACGAGTACTTCGGCTTTGAGGACGAGTCGATGGGCTACAGTTCCTATACGTTCGGCGATCCGTCCCCGACGATCCCTCGGTCTTACATGGGCGATCCGGCCAAGTTCCGTCTGGTGCACGGCGGATCGGAAGTATTCCATAGCCACCATCCGCACGGGGGCACCATCCGCTGGCCGCGCAGCCCGCGCGCGATCGACGACATGAATCTGTGGGCCACCAGCGCCAACGGCCCCGTGAAGTATCCCGTCATTCGGGCGAAGACCGATCGGGTCGACGTCGAAGTCATCGGACCTTCCGAGGCGCTTGATCTCGAGACCGAGTGCGGATCGGGTCTTTGCCAGCAACTCGCAGGCGACTTCCTGTTCCACTGCCACGTGGCGCACCATTATGTCGCGGGGATGTGGGGCTATTGGCGGGTCTACAACACAATCCAACAGGGTGACCTACGCAACGACGTGATGCCGGATCTGCGCGAGCTGCCGGATCGCAAGGGCCGTATCAAGACGCCGATTGCATCCGACAAGTTGGTCGGCCAGACGGTCGATTGGTTCGGTACGCAGTTCAAGATCGTCGACAAAGGCAAGAGCAACTGGAAGAGCAATCCGGCCACGATCACCATCAAGGACTGGGTGGAGATGCAGCTGCCGACGCCGGGCAAGCCCGGTCACAAGGACGATGAGAAGGGTCAGATCGTGTCCTACGACGCCACCGTGCTGGACTGGACCTGGAACGGCAATGTGGCGATGAGCGAGAAGGAAAGCACGATCGACAATCCGAAGTATAAATCCACCCACCCGGGCAAGCGGCATCCGATCATGTTCGAGCCGCTCACCGGAAAGGTGGCATGGCCGCATCTCACGCCGCACTTCGGCAAGCGCGTGATGTTTTCTCCGAACCACGTCGGCGCCCCATGGTTGGAGATGATCCGTCGTGACGCCAGCGGCGAGGAGAGCGTGGAGCAGGCGCAGCCGGGCGAGCAGGGCAACTGGAGTCTCTGCCCGGTGAACGCCGGCCGCAAGAGCTACAACGTGCACTTCATCAAGCTGCCGATCAAGATCGCCAAGGCGCAGGGGAAGGAGCCGCCCGTGGTCGATCCGAACGGCCTGATCTATGTGCTGCATGAAGAGGAAGCGGCCATCCGGGCCAACGACGACCTCAAATATCCATTGGTCGTCCGCGGCAACATCTATGATTGTGTGGACTGGATGCTCACCAGCGAGTGGGACGATGACGACTATACGAACTTCCAGTCGTCGAAAATCAACACCCACTGGCACTTCCTGCAGTTCGACAATCAGGCGTCTGACGGCGTGATCACCGGCTTCTCGTATGAACAGTCGGTGCGGCCGTTCACGATGCTGGAGAAGAAGAACAAGAAGGGGCTGCCGATGCCGATGAATACGGTGTTGACGGCGGCCGCGAAGAAGGGTTCCAACAGCCTGGCTGTGAAGAATGCCAAGCAGTACCACGTCGGCACGTTGATCCTCGTCGGCGCCGACAACGTCAAAGGCAATGAGATCTCCCGCATCAAGGCGATCAATGGCAACACGATCACCCTGGCGAAGGGATTGAAGAACGATCATCCAGCGAACGACATCATCACGGTCGAATTCGTCCGCCAGCGATTCTGGGTCGACGCGGACGTCGGCACGGTGTTCTGGCACGACCATGCGTTCGGTGCGACGACCTGGCCGCACGGCGGGTTCGGGACGTTCATCGCCGAGCCGGTCGGATCAACCTATCATGATCCGAAAACAGGCAAGCTCGTCTGGAGCGGTCCGATCGCGGACATTCATACCAACGAGCCGGTCGGTCACGGCGTGAACAACAGCTTCCGCGAGTTGATGGTGCAGGTGCACGATACCGTGCCGCACACCGTGAACATCGTGACGGCCGGCAATCCTCCGGGGCAGCCGGTCGAGGTCGCGCTCGAGGCGGGCAAAACCGTCTCGTTCATGATGCCGGAAAAACTGTACATGACGCCGATGCCGTTCCTTAACGGCGGAACGCATACGACGGGCAGCGGGCTCAATTTCCGGGCCGGCCCAATCGCGCAGCGGTTGGCGACCAATCCGGATGTGTCGCAAGCGTTCAATAGCCAGATCCACGGCGATCCGTATACGCCGCTCTTGCGCGCGTACACCGGAGATACGATGGTGTTCCGGCTGCTGCACACGCTCATGAACGAGACGATGACCTGGACCCTGTCCGGTCACACGTTCTGGTCCGAGCGCTATGCGTCCGATGCGAATCGCAAGAACTCCATACACATCGGGATCGCCGAGCGGTATGACCTCGTGGTGCCGGAAGCGGGCGGGCCCCGGCATCAAGCCGGGGACTACATTCACTTCAACGGACGGTCCTCGAAGTTTTCCGAGGGCGGCTGGGGCATTATCAGGGTGTATGACAAGGAGCAGCAGGACCTGAAGAAGCTCCCGGCCGGGTTCTCGGTCAAGGGCGAAATTCCCAAAGCGTTGCCGGTCTGCCCGGCCGACGCTCCAGTGAAGACGTTCAACGTGGTGGCGATGGATTATCCCGCCATGACGTTCAACGCGAAGGCGCCCGAGGCGATCGAAGTCGACTTCGAGCGGAAGATTCAGATCACGAACCCCGAGGCCAAGATCTACGCGTTGGAAGAAGACGCGGCCAAGGTTTCGGGCGGATCTCATCCGATGCCGCTCACGCTGCGGGTGAACGTCGGCGATTGCGTGAAGGTGCACCTGAAGAACAAGATGAAGGAGAGCAAGGCTTCGTTCTCGGCCATCGGGTTGGCGTTTGATCCGAAAGATTCGATGGGCGCCAACGTCGGCAACAACCCCGGCGATCAGACGATCGCCCCGGGCGGCGATCGGACCTACACGTACTATGCGGATCCGTTCAACGGTGAGACGACCTCGCTCGTCTGGGACTGGGGCAATGTGATGACCAATCCTCGCAACGGCTTGTTCGGAGCCGTGGTGGTCGGTCCGAAGGGATCGAAGTATCGTGATCCGAAGACCGGTGCCGATCTCTCGAACAAGAACGCGTGGGCGGCGGACGTCATTATCGACCGCTCCGTTCCGGGCAATGAATCCAGGCCCAACTACCGTGACGTCGCCTTGTTCTTCCAGGACGAGGACAACATCATCGGAACGAGCTTCATGCCCTACGTGCAGAACGTTGCGGGCCTGACCGGCGTCAATTACCGGTCCGAGCCGTACAAGTATCGCGAGGAGCAGGGTTGCTCGCTGGGCAAGGTGTTCCAGCCGTGCAAAGCGGACAAGCCCGAGGACCCGGCAACACCGATCATTGAGTCTCACGCGGGCGATCCCGTCCGCATCCACGTGATCGGAGCGAACAACGAGCAGAACGGCATGTTCAGCGTCGAGAAACATGAATGGCCCATCGAGCCGTTTATGCGGGGGGCCGATCAGATCAGCGTGGTCGAGTTCTCCGGCTCGGAAGTGCTGGACGCGTTCGTGCCGTCGGCCGGCGGACCGTATCGTTTGCCGGGCGACTACGTGTACAGCAACCAGCGGTTGCCGTACTCCCAATCCGGACAGTGGGGGTATCTCCGAGTGTTGCCGTCAGGCGACCAGAGGCTGCTGCCTCTGCAAGGCGCCGGCGGAGGCATGAAGAGCGCTTCGCTCGAGAACGCGATCCAGGTCGTTCCGGTCTCGGCGAAGTAAGCAACATCGCGCTGCACGACCAGGGCAAAGCGCAACGAAGGGGGAGACCATAAGGGGTCTCCCCCTTTTGTTTTGCGGAGGCCATTTGGTACGATGACGGAATTGTGTTTTGCGGACTGATCCCGGAGGCATGATGAAGGCGTTTGTACTGTTGTGCGGTTGGCTGCTGATCGCCGGTTCCACGGCTTGGGCCTACGACGAGATTCAGGTGACCGACGGCGGGACCGTCGCTGGAAAAGTGACGATGACTGAGGGGAAACCGATTCCCAAAGGCTTCAACCTCATCACGTTTCCCGATCCGGTCTATTGCGGAAGAATTTCGACAGGGACCGGTTGGCGGATCTTAAAAGAGTTCGAGTTAAGCGCCGACGGCGGCTTAAAGAACACGGTTGTGTGGTTGGCGGACGCGAGCAAGGGAAAACCGTTCAAGTTCGAAGTGCCGACGATCGAGGCGCGCGACTGCCGGTTTTTACCCTTCGTCACAGTTGTTCGAGACCGCTCTGACGTCGTGATCATGAACATGGATCCGGTCATGCACGACATTCAGGCGTACGAAACGTCGCATTTGGGCCCCCGGGTCCTGTTCAATACTCCACTGCCCATGAATCCGCATCATAAGCGTTTTGTGACCGCAGAGACCCACGAGCATTTGGCCGGTCAGCCGGTGACAGAAGAGGTACGAATGACGAAGGGCCGGAAGTTTTTTGTGATGCAGTGCGGCTTCCACGCCTATATGGAAAGTTGGGGTCTCGCGGTCGACAATCCCTACTACCAGTTGACTGACGCGAACGGAGGCTTCTCGCTCAGCGACGTTCCGGCCGGCGACTATACGCTCATGGCCTGGCATCCCGGTGTTGGGACGGTGCTCGAGAAAAAAATCACCGTTCCCGCGAAGGGATCAACCCAGGCGAATCTCGTCTTTGAATCTCCGAAAGGCCGCCGGAGCGTCCATGAAATCGAGGAGAACCCGCATTTCGGGCCGGATTCTCTCGGCAAAGCGCTCGACATTCGTCCGACCCTCGAATTGCAGACGCCGTGAAATAGCCATATTCGATTTTCGTATCCAATTTATTTGTTTGATTAAGGAGAGCGCTGTGAATGAAATCCTAAAGCACACCCTGCGATTCTGCCTCGCGCTCGCGGTGATCGCCACCGCTGCTGCCGCTCATGGCTACGACGTCATCGACGTGGAACACGGCGGTGTCGTGGAAGGGACGGTCACGCTCGAAGGCGGGGTTCCCGAACCCAAGGGGTTCAACCTGATCACGTTTCCGGATCCGCAGTATTGCGGGCGCATCTCAAACGGGCGCGGATGGCGGCTGCTCCATGATTTTGTCGTGGGTTCTGAGGGCGGCTTGAAAGATGCCATCGTCCTGCTCGAAGGCGTCGAGGCCGGGAAGCCTTTCGAGGTCTCCGTGCCGTTGATTGAGGCGCGCGATTGCATGTTTCAGCCGTTCATGACGATTGTGCGCAATGGTCACGCGGTGGAAGTGGTCAACATGGACCCCGTCATGCATGATATTCAGGGCTATGAAACCTCTTTGGAAGCCGGAGCCCGCGTGCTGTTCAACACGCCGCTGGTGATGAACCAGCAGCACAATCGCGGCGATCTGCACGCCATTCATAATCATGCGCCGGGTAAGTCGCTCGTGGGACCAATCTATCTCAACAAAGGCAGGCGCACCTTTTACATGCAGTGCGGGTTCCACGCCTACATGGAAAGCTGGGCCATGGCGGTGAACAACCCTTACTACGCGCTCACGGACGAGAACGGAAAATTTTCGCTCGAACATGTTCCTCCCGGCACCTATCAGCTGGTCGTCTGGCATCCGCAGACCGGCCCCGGTGTGAGCAAGACCGTCACCGTAAAACCAGACGGGAAGGTGACGGAGCAACTCTCGCTGCCTGCGCCCAAAGGCCACCGGTCTGCTTTCAGAGTGATCGACAATCCGCGCTTTGGCCCGGAATCGCTCGGCCGCTCCGTCAATATCGACCCCTTCGTTGAGCATCAGCACTGACCCACCCCATAAAGCCAGTCCGCCGGGTGACGCCGGCGGACCGGCAGAACCGTCAGTGTGATTTCTTATGCGGACCCGTCAAAGGAGGAACGGTCAAGCGCTTTGCCTCTACTTCGTCGTGAATACGCTACTCTGGCCATCCTTCGCTGCCTCGGCGGCTGACACTGCAATCGCACATCCCCGTGAGTTTTCGGGAACGCTCATCAAACAGGTGAATGGGAAAAAATACGAAGCACAAGTGTTTGCGAAGAGCGACCGCCTGAGGCTCGAATACAAATATGCCATCCGCACGGACTACGGCTACGCTGCAATTGAAATTATCCGGCTGGACCTTGCTGAGGCATGGTATCTATTGGCGCAACAGAAAGAATTGCTTGTCACCCCGCTCGACGCCGATGATGTACTGCCCATAGATCCCGCTCTTCCCGGAGAACACAGCAGAACATTGGTCGGTGACGCTACGGCCGTCGGAAGGACCGCTCAATTATATGAAGTCCAAACAGGCCGGCAGGGTCGAACGGAACGGTGGTACGAATGGGTGGATGCGGAAACACACATGGTACTCAAGCTTGTCAGCCGCGATCGCGACTGGTCGTTCGCCTATGAACGAATCAGATGGTCTCCACAACCCGCTCACTATTTCAACGAACCGCTGGGCTATCAAAGGCGGCCGGTGCCGACGGTTCGAGGCCAACAGGGATAGCGTGATGGGTCTCATATGACACGGGCTGCGCTCGTTCTTCTCATAGTCCTTACCGCGGTGTCGGCATCGGCGTCGGCGCCGCCGGACCTCAAAAGGTTGTACGACCAAAAACAATACCAGGGCGTCCTCGATGGCATCTCGAAGCTGAGTCCTGAGGCCCAGACCGCTCCGGATGTCCGGCGTCTGAAAGTACAGGCACTCGTCAAATCCGGAAATCCACAGGGCGCGCTTGCGGAGTATGACCAATTTGAATCGGCACTGGCTCGAGAGGACACTGCGCTGTTGCGCGAGGTCGCATTGGGATTCATCCTGGTCCTCGTTAAGGACATGCGGGAGCAGATGCGGGGAGCAGCGTATACCGCCTTGAAGGAGATCGACTCCAACGAAACCATTCCGTATTTTGAAGACGGCCTGAGCGACGGGTCGGGGCCCGTCAGGATGTTGGCCGTTGAAGGGTTGGGACGATCGGAGAAGGGTCGGAAGTCGAAGAAGCTGCGGCTCGCGCTCGAGGACCAGGCAGGTATCGTGAAGGCGCGGGCGGTAAAGGTGCTCGGGAGGAGCGGCGACCGTTCCCTACTTCCGCTGATTGAAAAGGCTGCGAAGGACGAGTTGGCGACTGTTCGTATTGCCGCGTTCGGCGCGTTGGTCCGGCTCGGCCGTGCCGAGGCATGGGAAGAATTACAGAATGCGGCCGGGGCGGCTAATCCCGAGGATCGTGCAGAGGCCCTCCGCACGATGGCCGATCTAAAGGATCAACGAGCCGCGCCGTTGATGAAAAGTCTGTTGGGGTTCAAGCAGCCTTCGGTCCGTGCGGCTGCCGCGAGAGGACTTGGCCATCTCCATCGGAATGAGGCCCGAGCGGACATCGAAAAGCTTCTGGACGATCCGGTGCCTCCGGTCCGCGAGTCTGCCGCGGCGGCCCTTGCCGATCTCGGCGCAAAAGACACCGTGCCGGCATTGATGCGAAAATTCAATGATGGCGCGTTTAGTGTGCGTGCTGCCATCGCGGCAGCGTTACTGCAGCTGGGCCAGCCGTTCAAGATGGTTGGACCCACGCTATTGGCGCTCGCACAGCATAACGACCCGGCCTCCCGGTCGTCGGCGGCATTTGCGCTGGGTAAAGCAACCGCACCCAACCGTCAGGAGGCGATCACTCTGTTGTCGAGCCTGATCGAGGATCCGCTTCCCGGGCCCAAAACGGTCGCCCTCCGTTCCCTTGGTCACGTCGGTGATGGAAGCATCGTTCCAGAGCTGAAAGCCTCCCTGCACGATCGCAACGACGCCGTCCGCGCCACGGCCGCCGGTGCCTTGCTGCATGTGCTTGGCCCCGTGAAAAGGGCCGCTGGCGCGACATTGCAACCTGTTGACATGGCGCAGTAACATTCTTTATATGTACTTGGTCTCGGACCAGCCTCGCCAGCCAAGTCGTCAATCGTGTACCCAGAGAGGGCAGTGACGTCTTGTTCCTCTCTTAACCGGAATGAAGACGGGACAGCGAGCTAATAATCATTAATGGCCGGTTTTCGTTTAATCACAAGGAGGCAGTAACATGAAGAGTGCGTTATCCATCGTATTTGGCGTGGCAGCCGTCGCGTTCATCGCGGCACCTGTCACCTCCTTTGCGGGCGGCACGATCGCCGGCAAAGTCACCTACGCCGGGAAGGCCGAGAAGAAGGAGTTCTCCTTCGCCAAGTTCCCGAATCCTAAGTTCTGTCCGAAGAATCCGCACAAGGAACTGATGGACGGAGACAAGCGGTTTTTGCCCACGGTCGAAGTCGGCAAGGACGGCGGGTTGAAGAACGCCGTCGTTGCGGTCGTGGATGTCGAGGACAAGGCATGGATGGACGGATTCACGGGCACGGAAGTCGTGGCAGAATTCTGTGAGTTCCTGCCCTTCGCTGGTGTCGTCGTGAATACCCGTCCGTTCAAGGTCGAGAATCATGACGCGGACCCCGATGACCCCAAGTCCACCCAGGGCGTGCTCCACAATCCCCATAGCTTCACCGTGAAGGGCTCGACGTCCGCGACCGGTTTTAACATCGGTCTCGCGAAGAAGGGCGACAAGCTCGATAAGCCCGTGACCTTCCGTGGCGGTGCCGAAAAAGACGGCTATTACCGCCTGCAGTGCGACCAGCATGAATTCATGCAGTCGTTCTTCCTTCCCGTCTCCAGCCCTCACTTCGCGGTGGTGAAGGACGATGGCACGTTCGAGATCAAGGATGTGCCGCCCGGCAAGCACAAGGTCGTGGCCTGGCATCCGTTCGTCGGTAAGGGCAAGAAGCAGGAATTTGAAGTCGAAGTGGCGGACGGTGCAACCGCCAATCTGAAGGCTGAACTCAAGTAAGCGTCAGCTCACTACAACGGCACAGCCGTCGAAGGGCAGCGGAGAAGTCCGCTGCCCTTTGTGTTTTCCACCCCCAGCTTCCATCCAACCTGCCTTGCCTTTCACTTTCTGAAGTGGGTAAGATGCCGCCTTTCAAGCGAATTCTCGCTGGCAGATGGCTTTTTCAACGTTCTGCGTAGGGGATGGGTGTGTCACGGGAACTAAGTCTCGCCGAGATCTTCCAACTGGGCTACTACTGGGAAACGAAGATTCTCCTGACAGCGGTGCGGCTTGACGTCTTCTCGGTGCTGGACGGGAGGTCAAAGACCGCTGCAGAGGCGGCAACTCGAATCGGTGCGCAGGAGGCGGCGCTCGCGCTGCTGCTGAACGCGCTCGTGGCGATGCGCTTGTTGACGAAGACCGCGGACCTCTATGGCAACACGGGCGTCGCGGAAACGCACCTCGTCCGCCATTCTCCGCAATACATCGGCCACCTTCTGCTTCTGCACGACGCCGAATGGAACAACTGGGGAAAATTGGAGGAAACGATCCGTTCGGGAAGCCGGACGGTCGACCGGCACGTGTTTGAAACCGACCCCGCCTTGGGGACGAACGTGTTGGCGGTCCTCCATCGGATCGGCCGGCAAAGCGGTCCTGAACTGGCTAGACGGTTAGGGCTTCAAGGTCCGCTACACGTCCTTGATCTGGGAGGAGGAGCAGGCACGAATGCGATTGCCTTCTGCCAGGTCTATCCGGAGCTCACCGCGACTGTGTTCGATCTGGCGGCAACGCTTCCGCTCACGGAAAAGACGATCAAAGATGCGGGCTTGGAATCCCGAATCGCATTGCGCGGGGGGGATTTCAATCAGGATGAACTGGGCAGTCCGTACGATCTCGTGCTGATGCCGGACATTCTCCACTACCAGACGTTCGAAACC
>DATELB010000232.1:0-12381 GCA_035277085.1 Nitrospira sp.
GTTCATGCAGACGGTGCTCGTGGCCGATGCGCTGTCCGAACTCCAGCGCGCCGATCTGACGACGTCCCTTCGGGAAATTTACTATCGAACCAAGCACACGATTAAAGATTCGCACGAGAACACCTTCGATACGCAAGACGAATCGGACCCGGTCATTGAAGACCTCGAAGTCTCGCTGGCGGCGCTGCGTGAAGAGCTGCACGTCCGGGCCGAAAACAGCGGCAGCATCGTCGGACCGGTCGTCTTCGGCGACGATGGAGACAGGGTGGACTGTACGCGGCTGGGAAAGGGCGGCTACTCAGTGCCTTCGATCGTGGAACCCGAGTATCTTGAGATCCGCCGGTGCACCGCGGATTTCCTGCTCTTGGTCGAAAAGGGGACGCAATGGAACCGCTTGTCGGAGGATAAATTCTGGCGGCGGTACAACTGCGTGCTGTTGACGGGCAACGGTCAGCCGCCGCGCGGTGTACGGCGACTGGCAAGACGGCTTCACGAAGAGCATAAGTTGCCGGTCTACGTCCTCGTGGACAACGATCCATGGGGCTACTACATCTATTCGGTCGTGAAGCAGGGATCCATCAATCTGGCGTTCGAAAGCCAGCGGATGGCCATCCCGAAAGCGAAATTCATCGGGCTGTCGAGCGCGGATCCCGAGCGGTATGAATTGCCCAGGAACGTCGGCATCAAATTGAACGACAAAGACATCGGCCGGGCCAAGGAGCTGTTGAATTACCAGTGGTTTCAAAAACCTGCCTGGCAGGCGGAAATCAAACGCATGCTTAGCAGCGGGTTGAAGTACGAACTCGACGCGCTGGCCAACAAAGATTTTCAATACCTCACCAAGAAGTACCTGCCCCGCAAACTGAAAGAAAAAGACTGGCTGGATTAGGGCTTCGTCGCCTCCATGTAGCTTTCCGGCAGGGGAATACCCCAGTAGCCGAATCGATCTATATCGAGCTAGCGTGAGATATGGAACGAGTAAGGCCAGCGATCGTCTTGGCGGCCGCCCTCTCCGCAGCGTCGGCATTGGCGGCCGATATTATCCCGGCTCCCGAATCACCAGCCCCGGCGCCCCCCGGGCAATCCCAGTCTGAACAGCCGAAGCCGGAACCGACGCCGCCCCTTGCTGATCCCGGGATGGTCAAACAACCGGAAACGATCCCCGACCCCAATTCAGTCGTCAATCCTCCGGTCGTCGATCCAAAGATGGCCATCAATCCGGAGGCCGCACCGCCGTCTCAACCTGCTGAACCATCCGAACGCCGCAATCAGGAACAGCCGCCGAAGAAGCAATGATCTAATGAAGCACAGTCCCCGCCCGAACGGTGACGAGAAGGACATCATGATCGGGGGGTGCCATGTGCACCTGACGTATGGCCAGGAGGCCGGTGTCGGCTGGACGGTCAGCGCCACCATTAGATGCGGGACCGGCGACCACCACGCCGGCGAGCAATCGCTCGTGACTGAGGCTTTTGACAGCCGAGAAGCCGCGGAACACGACGCTCTTGAGCAAGTCTCGGAGCGGTTGGGCAACAATACGGACCGCAGCCGCTCCCGAGTGCGAAACTGGAGTTGAGCATCATCACGCATATTCAGGCGTCATGGAGGAGGAGTATGGCGACGATCGGACAGGCAGTTCCTAACGGCACATTTCAAGCGTTCCACAAACAGGAAATCCGTCCGATTACACTCGACAGTTATAGGGGGCGTTGGCTGGTTCTCGTTTTTTATCCGGGTGACTTCACGTTTATCTGCCCAACCGAACTGGAGGAACTTGGTGAATTATACGGGGAATTTCAGAAACTGGGCGCAGAGGTGATCGGGGTCAGCACCGATTCGGTATACGTGCACAAGGCGTGGCACGATACGTCGCCGGCCATTAAGAACCTGTCCTTTCCGTTGTTGGCCGATTCGGGCGGCCTGCTGTCGCAAAGACTCGGCGTATATCTTCACGGCGAGGGTGTGGCGTTGCGAGGGAGCTTCATTTTCGATCCCGATGGAAAGTTGTGCGCCTATGAAGTGCATGCCAACAATATCGGGCGCAACATGGAGGAGCTGCTCCGCAAACTTCAAGCCGCCGCGTTCGTGCGTGAGAACGGCGGAGTCGAGGTGTGTCCGGCGGGATGGAAGCCCGGCCAGCGTACGCTGAGACCCAGCCTGGATCTTGTGGGAAAACTTTAGCGGGGGAGCCGTGATTTCTCACCGATACGTCGCGTGCGCGGCTGCGGCGCTATTGACAATAGCTGCCGCGGCCGCCGGATGCTCACAATCAGCAACGCGGCAGAATTCCCTCTCGCAAAATACCGGCCAGGCCGGGAGCACCGCGCCGAAGTCGCAACCTCCGTATTATCCGAATACGTCAGGCAATATTGTGGCACCACCCGGGAATCCGGGAGGAAACGCATCGGGGGCACCACCCATCGTCGGCGGCACCTCAACAGAACAGACGGTCTGGCCCGAGGGCCGTTAGACTCAGACCTCTCGAGAAAGGGAACACCACCATGTCTCTCCGCACCATGCCTGTGTCGATCTGCATTATAGTGATGGTCGGATCCCTGTCCGCCTGCAACCGAGATCAGGACAAAACGACGCCCGTCGGACAACAACCGCAAGGGCAAAGCACCGCTCAGGACTATCCCTCCACGCGTAACATGGAACAATCAAATCCAGCGGTCGGAGGAAACAACAGCGCGACGAACCAACAAGCTCCGCCTGCGGCCAATCAGCAGCCGCCTGCAGGGGCAGGCTCCCGGTAGGCTATCGCCTGATAGCCGGCGCCATCCTCCGCGGAGTGCATGGCGCCGCCACGGACGAATGTCACCGTGCTGACTGGTTCGTACGGGTTGCAGCGCGTTTTCCGCCGGTGTTAAGATCCGTTTCGTGTGAACATCAACATCCTCATTCCCCGTATCGGAGATAGATGCCCAACATTACGTTACTCGTCTCTCCCAGCTGCGGCGCATGCCCTTCCGCCAAAAGCCTGTGGAAACAGCTGCGGGTGAAATACAGTTTTTCCTATCGCGAAGTCGACATCACCACGCCTGACGGCCAGGAACTTGCCAACCGCCATGCCGTTCGTGCGGTGCCCGCGACAATCATCGACGGGCGACTGACCTTTGTGGGTGTGCCCAGCCGAGAGAGCGCCGAAAAAGCTTTGCAGCTTAAAATGCGCCCTCGAGAAGGGTAGAGAACGATGGACGAAGACGATATTGAGCTCCCGATCCTCCCGCGCATCGACAAAGGACCTCCTCCGGACTGTCCGATCTGCGGCGATCCCATGTCTTTCATCGACGGCGATTGGGCCTGCGTCGATTGCAACGGGGAACTGCTTGGACCGGAAACCGGCTGACATCCGGGGAATGCGTTCGGTGCGCAAACCGTTGGTACGGACTTCACACTCCTCACGGCGAAATGGTTAAGGTCGTCACCGGCCGGTTTCATCCTTCACTCGAATCCGCGCTCGTCGAAGACATCCAACGGATCAAAACTAGCGACGCCTGGGCCCCCGTCGCCGTCGTCGTACCCTCTAAGCCGGTTCTGGACCGCATTCGCCGGGTATTGGCGGTCGAACGCCGCTTGTCGTTCCTCAATCTTCATCTCCTGACCTTCCATCAATTCGCCCTTCGATTGACGGACGAGCGACGCGGTTCTCATCACATTGGTCTCCGCCTCGTCGACGACCTCTTCTTCGAATATCTGATCGGCCACCTGGTCGAACGACGGTCGCATGAACTGCCGGCGTTGCGGCGGCTCGCACATTCGCCGGGAACGCGCGGCGCGCTCTGGTCGACGATCCGCGACTTGAAAGACGGGGGCGTGGATCCGGCCACCGCGCTGCAAGCGCTCGAGGAGGGGTGCTTCGGGGACGAGGATCGGGAATGGCTCCGCGGGCTCTTCTCTCTTCAGGCGGCCGTTCAGGAGACCAGCGCCCGCCTCAACGTCGGGACTGCGGACGATCTCGCCGAAGCGCTCCGAGATGCGCTTTCTGCGTCGAGATTCCTCTCGTCGTTGCGGCATGTGTGTTATTACGGCTTCTACGATGTGAC
The DNA here is from genome assembly GCA_035277085.1 of Nitrospira sp. Taxonomy (GTDB): domain Bacteria; phylum Nitrospirota; class Nitrospiria; order Nitrospirales; family Nitrospiraceae; genus Nitrospira_C. Next base: position 4,047 of record DATELB010000232.1, read on the forward strand.
GCAGGTGCAACTCTCCTTGTTTCAGGAGGTGGTTGACCGCGTTCCCGCGACTCTCTTCTTTCCCCTGGCCAACGATCCTTCTTTTGCGTTTGCGCGGCGCTTCTTTGATCGCCATATTCAACCACTCCTCGGCGCACAGTCGCGCGTGGACGTCATTGCCGATCAGCCGTCCAGCCTGCCTGAGATATCCGTCCAGAGCGTCATCGGGGCCGAGGAGGAACTGTCGGTCACCTGTCGAGCGATCCTGGATCTTGTGGAAACCCATTCATACCGATTCGATGAGATCGGCGTGGTCGCCCGAACCCTGGAACCGTATTCCACGGCGCTGCACAGCGTGTTTGCCCGACATTGCGTTCCCTTGACGACCACGGCCGGCCGACCGCTGATCCACCATCCGCTCTCCAAGACGCTGCTTCTGTTAGCGACCCTTCCGGTCAAGAATTTCTATCGGAACGCCGTGCTCGACGTCGTGACCTCGCCGTTCTATGCCGGCCACAGACGTGCCGCGGCCGGTGGCGCCACAGGATACCGGCCTCAACAATGGAGAGCGGTGATCGACGCACTGAACATTACGCAGGGGATGGACGAGTGGAAACGGCTGGAGCAATGTTGTGCATCCGCACTGGAACTCGACGGCAGCGGCGACGAAGCGGGAGCCATCGGCCCGTTCATCGTGTTGCCGGAAGTGATCGCTGGTCTCCGGAACGCCGTCTCTCCTTTACTCGATTCTTACGCCGGTCTTCCGGAGCAGGGCTCGTTCGACGCATTATTGAAGGCCTTTCGCCGCCTGGTTGACGAGCATCTTTCCCGGCCCACCGACGGCGAAGACGGCAGGCCGGACGCGTCCGATGGCGGCATCGACAATCTCTGGGAGGCCATTGACCACACCATCGTCCGTGTCGGCGACCTTGCGCTGATCGACCGAGTACTCACCTGGGCGGAATTCGCTGAAGTGTTGATCCATGCCTTTGAACGCGCGAGCGTTCCCCTCGAGACCTCGGCGCCGCAGGGCGTCATCGTCACGGATGCGATGGCCGCCCGAGGGCTCCCCTTCAAGGCGTTGTTCGTCTTGGGTCTCAACGAGAAAGTGTTTCCCCGGTTCATTCGCGAAGACCCCTTTCTCCGGGATCGACACCGCCGGGTGCTGGAAACCACGCTCGGGTACAAAGTGGATGAAAAGCTGCCGGGCTATGATGAAGAAGCCCTGCTGTTCACGCTTCTCACTCAGGCCGCCGTTCAGCGGCTGTATCTATCTTTTCAGCGCGCGGATGAGGCCGGACGCATCCTGGCCTCCTCCCCGTACCTTACCGATGTCCGCCAGCGGTCAGGCATGCTTGCGCCGCCCATTGACGTCGTGCCGCGGCGGATGAGCGAGCGGCTCGCCCAACGGCCGACAATGAGCCGGTTTTTGCCGCCGTCGGACGTCGCGCAGTGGATGGCGGTCATGGGAACAAATCCAACCGAGTTCCTTCAGGCAACTGGACGTGAAGCGCTTCTGTTTCGAAAGGGCGCCGAGGCGCTCGGCCGCACGGAGGACGAGGACCCGGCGTTGACGGACTTCGACGGGCTCACCGGGGCTTTGGACAGCCATTGGACAAAGATCGCAGCCCGGGGCCTGGCGCCGACTCCGCTCGAGCGCTATGCCCGATGTCCCTTCCGGTATTTCGCCGCGGATGTGTTGCGGCTCACCCCCGTTCGAACGACGACCTCCGACGAGCCGGATGGGCGCGTGCTTGGAACGTTTTGCCACGCGGCCCTACGGCGATGCTATGAAATGCTCCTCCCCACGGGATGGCCGGAACAACCGGTCACCGACGATACCGTCGACTTCTGCATCGAGACGGCAATAGGGGAGGCGTCCCTGGAGATCGAACGAGAACACAGGACCGGGCACTTTCTCCTGTGGGAGCGTGCAAAGACGCGGATCAGCGATGTGATCACCGCCGCCGTCGACGACGATACTCGCCGCTATCGTGAAGCGCCGTTCACGCCGGTCGCCTTCGAAGTCGCGGCCGAAGGCGCCCTGGCCGACATTCCCGCCAAGGGAGCGACGTCCTTGAAAATCCGGGGCCGCATCGATCGGCTGGATCGGCACCGGGAGTCGGGAATGCTCCGCATCATCGACTACAAGCTTAAATTGGGACGGTCGATCGCCATCGAGGATCGTCATCTTGTCCAATCCGCGGTTCGAGGTTATCGGCTGCAGCCCCCTTTGTACACGCGGCTGCACGTGCCCGGGCAAGGGACGCCTGCCGAGGCGCAGCTCCTCTTCCTTGCCCCTTCCTGGTCGACTCCTGTCTGGCGGTCGAGTTTCGATGCGAACGTATGGACTCAGGAAGCGGGCACGATGCTGCGTCACACGCTCAGCCGGCTGATCAACGGCATCCGTGACGGGCAGTTTTTCATCGTTCCGGACTCCTATTGCGGGACGTGTGAATTCCGCGTCGCGTGCAGACGGGAACACCAGCCCACGTTGTGGCGGGCATCGCGGTCGGACGAGGCAAAACAGCTGACGGCCTTACGGACCCTTGAGGTAAAGCCATGAGCGGCTGTGCGCCCATGCCCGACTCAGACGCACGTCGTGCCGCGGAGACGACGTTCGATCGCAATGTCGTCGTCGTGGCGGGAGCCGGCACGGGGAAAACAACGCTGCTGGTCAACCGCCTGACTCACTTACTGATGAGGGAGCCCGCGCCGCTCTCCGTCGCCGAGATCGTCGCCTTGACCTACACCAACAAAGCGGCGACCGAGATGAAAGTGCGTTTGCGGCAGCGGCTCACGTTGCTTGCCCGGCGAGTGATGGATCCGGATGACGCATCACAGGCGGGGACCGTGACGATCGACGAGCTCCGGGCCGCTTACGGGCTCACGGCCGAGGAAATCGCCCGACGTGCGACGGACGCGCTGCGCGACATCGAAAAAGCCCAGATAGGGACCGTCCACAGCTTCGCCGCGCATCTGCTCCGCCTCTATCCGCTGGAAGCCGGCGTTGATCCGGCCTTTCGCGAGGACGAGGGCCTTCGCTTCGACGAATCGTTTCGTATGGCCTGGGACGTCTGGATCGACCACGAACTCGGGCGCGAGGGAACACAGCACCGGCGCTGGCGACCCCTGCTTGATTCGATCACGCTGGAACAGCTTCGCGACCTCGCGTATGCCCTGTGCAGCGATCTGATCGACACCGAGGCCTTGTTTCGTCAAGTCAGCGCTGAACCCGACGCAGCGCTCAAGCACTGGATCGCCGGATTTCGTGACCGCGCAGAACAGCTATTGAATGCCAATGACCGACCAAAGCGCCGCAAGATCGAACAGATGCTCGCCGCGGCCGTTGCTCTCATGACGTTACTCCTGACACAAGGTGTTGACGCAATGGATCAGTTGGATCCTTCGGCGCGGGAATGGCTGGACAAGGACCCCGGTCAGGCACTCAGCGATTGGGATCCACAGGCATTCTCCGAGGCGTCATCCATAGTGAAAGTTGTGCAACGATTCCTGCTGTTTGATCAGGCATACTTCATCAATCTGTTGACTCTCCTCGCCCCGCTGATCCACTCAATCCGCGATTCGTTCGCGCAAAGCGGGTGGATGTCGTTCGACGGCCTCCTGGCGACCGCGCGGCGACTGCTATGGGATCATCCCGACGTCCGCGAACGAATCAAGCGGGACTACCGGGCCATCCTGATCGATGAGTTTCAAGACACGGATCCCGTGCAGTACGAAATCCTCCTGTCGCTGGCCGAGCAACAGGGTCGCCACTCAAAGAACTGGCAGGACATGCACCTAGACCCGGGAAAACTGTTCATCGTCGGAGACCCGAAGCAGTCGATCTATGCCTTCCGGCGCGCCGATATGGAGGCCTTTGATCGCGTCGTGGAAAAGGTCCTGACCGACGGCGGATCGATGTACAGTCTCACGACCAATTTCAGGAGCGTGGCCAATATTCTCGAGCCGGTCAACGACGTGTTCGACCGGCTCTTCCTGCGCCAACCGCTCGTGCAGCCGGCGAATGTCCGTCTTCAAGGCGACGCTCGCCCAAGGCCAACCGCGCCCGAGACCGGCGTGGTGCTTCACGTGATTGCGCCGAAGCCCGGTGAAGCCTTGTTCGACGCACCGGCCGCAGCGCGAGCCGAAGGAGAGGCTCTCGCGCGCTGGCTCTCAGAAGAGGTGTTGACGCGCCCGGGCTCGCGCGCCGGCCAGGTGGCCTTTTTGTTCCGGAAACTCACACAAGCCGATGTCTATCTGGACGCGCTACGCCGGTACGGCATTCCGTATCTCATTGAAGGGGAGAAGCATTTCTATCGCCGTCAGGAAGTGATCGACCTGATGAACGTGCTTCGCGTGCTTGACCATCCGCACGATCACATTGCGCTCCTGGGCGTACTCCGTTCGCCGTTGGGCGGCTTAACCGACCGCCAGGTGTACGACCTTCGCGAGGCCGGCTGGTTCGATTATCGCAATCGAGCCATAAAGTGGTCCCATCCACTGGCGGAAAGCGTACGGCGCCTCTACGACCGCCTGGACGGCCTCCATCGCATGATGGCGGCAGTTCCGCTCGACGAAGCGATCCAACTGGTGTTCGATCACCTTCCGATCCTTGAGCTGGCGGCTGCCAGCCTGCATGGGGAGCAAGCCGTCGCCAATCTGCTCAAGGTCAAACAGACGGCAGCTTCGCTCAGTGACCGGCCGGGGCTGACGCTGAACGGGTTCATCGAATTGATGGTGGCCCGGTTGGATGAGCAGCCGGACGAAGCCGAGAGTCCCTTGTCAGAAGAGACGTCGGATGCGGTCCAGATTCTGACGATCCACAAGGCCAAGGGTCTCGAATTTCCGGTCGTCGTGCTGCCGGCGCTGCATCAAGGCAGCGGACGCGAGAAGACGGCGCCTGCGGTGGTTCACGACTGGTCGGCCGGCATGTATGGGCTCTCAGCGGGGTCCCATTTGACACTGGGGTACGCGAGGCTGCACGAGAAACTGGCGGAGCGCGAGAGAGCCGAGCGGCGCCGGGTCTTCTATGTCGGGATGACGCGCGCCAAGGACCTGCTCGTGCTGTCGGGGGGACTTACGGCCCGGCCGGCCGGCGAGACTGTGTTCAAGTGGCTCCAAGACATCGGCGAAGGAACGATCGGCAATCCCGAGACAAAGAGCGTGACGATTGGTGCCAGCGCGCTGTCCCATCGGGTCGTCCATGCGCCTGACCGAAAATGGCCCAGACGGTTTTCGACTACGGACCAAGCAGGTGCGCCTGTGGATTCGGCATCGCTGGCCCGGCTTTGGGAAGAACGGACCGCTCGCTGGGAGAAGATTCGAGCGGGTACATGGCACGTCACGCCGACCTCTCCGGGCAGGGATCTTCCCGCACCTCCCGGCCGGTCCACTTCGGGCCGCGTGGGCAGTGACGTGAGCCGGTTGGTCGGAGTGGTTGCCCATCGCGTCCTCGAAGAATGGGATTTCGGATCGCCGCCGCACGAACTGTTGACCCGGATCGGCCCCACGCTTCAATGCTTTCTCCCGGCCGGGACGAATGATCTCGGGCCGGCGGTCACCGAGGCGCTCACCGATCTCTTTGCGTCCTTCGGAGGCTCCCATGCCTATGCGCAGCTGCAGTCGGCGGAGATTTTGGGACGGGAAGTGCCGTTCATCATACCGTGGGGCGACCGCCAGGTCATGGAGGGCGTCATGGACGTCGTGTACCGCCTTGACGGGACCATCCGGATTGCGGACTATAAGACCGACCGCGCCGCGGCGGCAGAGGTTCCCGCGCGGGCGAAGCTGTACGCGGCTCAGGCGGCGGTCTATCGGGAAGCGGCAGCCCGATGCCTCGGTCTCCACGAGGTGGCGTTCCAGTTCGTGTTTCTGCGGGCGGGTGTCAGCGTAGACCTTTAGGAATCGCGCGGTGGTCTTTCATCCAAAGGAGATGGCCATGCAAAGATTGTTCATCGTTGCCGTTTGCAGCCTCGCTCTCGGCTGTTCGAGTCAGGCCGAGAAGGCCGCAAACGTATTGCCGCCTCCGAGCGGCACCAAGCCGGCTGCGGCGACACAGATCGAGAAGGGAAATACGCTGTTCGCCTCACGAGATTTTACTGGGGCGGAAGAAGCCTTCCGGCAGGCGATCGTCGTCGATGCGGGCTCGGCGGAAGCGCATTACAATTTGGCATTGACCCTTGACCGCACGGGTCATCAAGCGGAAGCGAAGAAGCACTATATCGAGGCGGCCAACCTTGCGCCCGGCAACAAGGTGATCTGGAATTCGCCGCCGCTCCGGCAACACACCGGAGGCTTCAACCACGACATCGAGAAGAAATCATACTTGGATCCGAGTTCGCGAGCGTACTAGCGATGGGCATGAGAAGCCCGCGTAATTTTTCACCCGAAGAGTTCGGCGCGCTCGTCGAGCAGGCGCTGGCCGAGCTTCCGTCGCCCTACGCTCGCCTTGCCCGCGACGTTTCGGTCGTCGTGGAAGAGGAGCCGCCGCCTGAAGTCCTGGAGGATTTGGAGCTGGAATCGGCGGACGATCTCCTCGGTCTCTATCAAGGCCTGTCCCTTGCGGAGGAGTCGTTCTTCCAGGCCGGCGGCCAACAGCCGCCGCGCATCGCCATCTACCGAGGACCGATCTTACGGCTGTGCGAGACCGCCGACGAGGTCAGACAGGAAATTCGCGACACGGTCGTCCATGAACTGGGACATCACGTCGGTCTTGGTGATGAAGAGATGCCGTACTAAGCGGCGGCTCTCCGGCGGTTAGGTGGTAAACAAGCCTTTCAACCGGCTGGCGATGCTATGGTAACAGTCGCAGGCGCGGTCGAGTAGTCCCGACCGGTCCTTGATCGTCACCGCTCCCCGGCGGCTCTCCAGAATGTTTCCTGTCTCGAAATCCGTCAACACTTTGTCTGCGCTTTGACGCGTGATTCCCAGCATGTCGGCGAAATGCTGTTGCGTCAAGGCGAGGTCGCGCGAGCCGGTCCGGTCCTGCAGTGACAACAACCACCGTGCACCGCGCTGCTCGACCCTGTGATGCCGGTTGCAAGCGACCAGAAATTGCAGCTGGGCGAGAACAAATCCAAGATAGCGCCGCACACACCGGTTGACCGCGGCATAGCAGTCGACCTCCTCGGTGAAGTCGTCGGCCCTCATTTGCAGGGCCATTCCAGGCACCTCGATCGCCGCCGTCATGAGCGACATGCCGGCGAAGTGGGTCCGCATGGCCACCTCCACCCCGGCGATGCCTTCGGACCCGATTTGCCCTACTTCAACGACGTCGCCCTCCGTGGTCGTGCCTAGGAAGAACAGCACGGCCGAGAGAGGGAAAAACACGTCCGTAATGACGCCGCTCACCTCATACAGCCGGTGAAGCGGCTGCAGTGAAACCAAACGCACCTTCTTCGCAATCCGCCGACGATCCTTTCCGGACAGCATGGAGAGAAGGCGATGCCGTGCACAGAGATGTTCGATCTCCTCGACGCCATGTTCGGAACGTTTTCTCATGACGACCCTCCTCCTCTACCAATCTTACGAAGAGGCAGGTGAGCGGCGAATTCGGAATTTCACTGAAAGGGAGATGGGAGGATTACTGAGGCAAGGACAAGAATCAGGCCAGGAAATTGTCCAGGCGTTCTCTCACGAGCGCGTAGCATTCACAGGCGACACCAGCCAATCCTGACGGGTCGTTAAGGCGAATCGACCCTCTCAAACACTCGATCACGTGTGTGGATTCAAGTTCACCGAGCACGTGGTCCACGCTCTGGCGCCGTACGCCGAGCATCTCCGCGAGCAGCTCCTGAGTCACGGCGACTTCATCCGCTTGGCTTCGGTCTCTGCAGGCCAACAGCCATCTTGCGCAGCGCTGCTCGAGCGAGTGCAGCCGATTACAGCTGGCGGACAACACCAGCTGAGTAAACAGCACGTTCAGATAGCGCAGAACGCAGCGGTTCACTTCACTGCTCCGCTCAACGGCCGCCTCGAAGGCGTCCACCCTGATCCGGATGATCGAGCCCGGAATCAGCGTACTGACCTTGACGAGCGCGCCTTGTTGTGTCCGCATGCGGGAACCGCTCAGCATCGCAATCATTCCCGTCGCGCCTTCGCTGCCGACGGTGGCCACTTCGACGGTTTCCCCTTCCTGGGTCGAAGCTATCAGCGACAAGACGGCGTCCAGCGGGAAATGGACGTACTCGGTGGGGACGCCCGGCCGGTCCAGCACCTGACGGGCAGGCAACGAGACGCGTTCCATCAGCGGGATCAACTGGCGGAGCTCGGCCTTGGGAAGCGCGTTCAAAATCCTGTTCTTCTTGGCTGAAATATCCAGTTCTTCCATCGCCCGCTGATATCCGTACATTAG
>DATELB010000233.1:0-12776 GCA_035277085.1 Nitrospira sp.
AGCAAGCGCTCCAATTCCGTCATCGAAATGCTGCGATGGCGGCGACTCCTTGTGGGGCCGTGCATAATCGGCTGGGACCGCCCACGATGAATTGCGGTGTTTTCGGCTGCTTCACGAGGAAGAATGACTTCTAGAGTATTCAGTTCTGTCATTGTTTGACCCAATATAGTGGGGGGGAAGGCTTCTGCATTTCCTGACAGCGTCCTTTTTTGCAAAGACTTGCCGCAGTGTAGGGTGCGTTAAGGGAGTGCAGGTACTATGAGTATCCCCTATTGATCTGGAAGCCATCGCTAGGGCCGAACGGTCTTCAGAGAGTTCCCGCTACGTTAAAACGCCGCAGGCCAACGGTGCAATAAAAGGATGGGCTGTAGGATTGGAGAGATACATGGACTTCTGGAGCTGGCGAGAGGAATTGAACCATCCAACCGTCGCCGGGTCAGCGTTGGGGCGTACGTCCCGGCTCCTACGCGGGGGCCATGCCCCCTCGTATGCTCCCCACGAAGGAGCCCACCTCCTTCGAAAACCTCCACGGTTGGAGGTTCAACCGCAGAGATGCATGGATTTCTGGAGCTGGCGAGAGGAATTGAACCTCCAACCTGTGGTTTACAAAACCACTGCTCTGCCATTGAGCTACGCCAGCCCGCCTTGTTTTTCGCACACTTGGCGTTGACGGTCAAGAGAAGTAGAGCGAACTGTGCCCCAAATTGTGCCCGGAAGAGTCATCGCGTGGTTTCCTTGCGGGTCGGACTCGCTGACGATCGCATAGCGGCGGTCGGTCGTGCTTGTGCTCTTGGCGACGGGATAAAGCCTTCCGGTGTTTCTTCAAGGATCAATTTGGTTGAGCCGGTGGCTCATCAGGGAACCTCTCGCAATTGACGCTGCCGGGCAATCCTCAAGTGAGTAGTTCCGAATAAACCGAGCCGGAGCCGTGCGCACATTTCACTTTTTCGACTGAGATCATCTGCGATCAGACGAACATTGTGAATCCACTATGCGAACCTAGAGGTAACTGCTATGGTTTCCGTGCAGGAGACGTCGAATGGGTTTCAAACGGAAGTCATCGCGAGTCGAGTTGGGCAAATCAGGCCAGTTGTGTCGCGGGACCTTTTCAGCGCCCTGTCGTGTGGTGGATGTCAGTGAAGGCGGAATCAGAGTCGAAAGCCGTCTGTTTGTGAAGAACGGTGAGGCGCTCCATCTCACGATTGAACTGGATGTAAACCGCCTGCTCAAGTGCGAGATACGGGTGACTAACGTTCGCCCTCCCCGCTTCGGCGCGACGATCGTTTCGATCAGTCCCGATGACAGAGAGCGATTGGCCCATATCCTCGACGATCACTTGCAGAGCAGCTTCTCACGTAGATAGAGACTCTCACCGCCAACTCCCATCGTCAACAGCTGGTAAACCGCCTTAGTCGCTCACCTGGCTGGTGGACGGTCGCGTTGCCGAACGTATCGGCGCTCGTCGACGATTTCATCGAACGAACACCAGGACCTGCCAGCGGTTCAAGAAGGTTCGCGGTAGGAAGGCGGCCGCCTGGATTGCGGCTGGCGGTAAGGTAGTGGAGACTTGTGCCGAATGAACAGACGTTTGAGGAGGTAGGCGATGGTCGTAAGCGTCGTGGCTTGCAGAAGTCTCGACAGCATGGGCTGGTCAGCCGGTCTTCGAGACCCGACGGCCGGTCACCTGAGTGTGGCAGGCGCAGACCGTTTCAAGCCCTGACGCTGATTGCTCGAACTCGGATGCAGGGTAGCCGCAAAGAAGCGAAAATTCCTGCTGCTTGGCAAGCTCGTTCCAGAGTTCTTCCAGCCTGATTGCAGTTTTGTGCTTGCCCTGAGCCCACAAGACCGCCACCATTTCTCCGTAAATGCGAACGGGGCCTTCATGGGCGCTCGAGGAGATGATCTGCCCCATGACTTTGAGGAACAGCCGGTCGTCCGGCCAGTCATTGAGCATGAAGAGGGAAAGGGTGGACGCGGCGTCCAGCGTCAGATAACGGGCATCGGCAGGAGCAGCGAGACCGATGACGCTGTCTGCCATAAGCCGCGCTTTCAGATCGCTGCGATGCTCTTCCGTGGCGACAACGATGACCGTCTCCCCTTTCTCGAGTCCGGTCTTCACGAAGTGGGCGACGTTGTCGATCAAGAACGCATCGTCTTCGTAAAAATACACGGCGTGGCTGATCATAGTCTCACGCAGGAGCCCAAGCGCTCATCTTCTTGACTATACACCCTCCGTAACCGAGGGCTAACAGGGACAAGGCCGTGTAGGACAAAAGCCGAGAGCGGGTTACGTCTCGGCCTCGGTAAGATTTTCTTCCTCGACCTCTTCGATTTCTGGTCCCGCCTTACCCTTGGTCGTGGACGGATGCAGACCGTACTTTTTGAGCATTTTGTAAAAGTCGGCCCTGTAGCGGCCGGCGAACTGTGCGGCACGCGAGATGTTGCCGCCCGTTAATTGAAGCACGTTCTTCAAGTAGGTCTTTTCAAATTCTTCCTTTGCTTCGGTGAGCGGTTTCAGCTGTGAATCGGGGGCAGTGCCGATGGATGGCAACAGATCAGGTGTGATCATGTCCGCCCTCGACATGACGACCGCCTTCTCTATGGCGTTCTCGAGCTCGCGGACGTTGCCAGGCCAGAGATTCGTGACGAGTCGGTGCAAGGCGGCAGGCGTGAAGCCGCGGACTTCCTTGTTGGCTCGTTTCGCGCTGCTGGCGAGGAAGTGTTGGGCGAGGATCGGAATGTCGTCCCGGCGGTCCCTCAACGGCGGGATGAACAGCGGGACCACGGATATCCGGTAATACAGGTCGTTCCTAAAACTGCCGTTCTTGACGGCCTCCCCAAGGTCCTTGTTGGTGGCCGCAATAATCCGGACATCCACCTTGGTGGGATGTTCGGCGCCCACCTCGCGCACCTCGCGCTCCTGCACGGCGCGCAGCAGCTTCACCTGCATGGACAGCGGCATCTCGCCGATCTCGTCCAGAAACAGCGTGCCGCCATGCGCGCTCTGGAACAGTCCTTTCTTGGGGCCATGGGCGCTGGTAAAGGCGCCGCGGACATGCCCGAAGAGCTCGGATTCGAACAGCGTCTCGGGAATCGCGGCGCAATTCAGGGCGACGAACGGGCCCTTGTTGCGGCGGCTGTTGGCGTGGGTGACACGGGCGAACACCTCCTTGCCGGTCCCCGTTTCTCCAAACAGGAGCATGGTCGCATCCGAGTCGGCCACTTGAATGACCTGCTGAAGCAGCCGCTGCATCGCGGGACTCCGCGCCACGACGTTTTCCATCCCATAGAGTTCGTTGACGAGCGACTTCAGCCGTTGAATCTCCCGGCTCATCCGCTGGGGCGAGAGGCCCTCTTCGATTTTCGCTTTGAGCTCCTTGTCGTCGAACGGCTTGGTCAGGTAGCCAAAGGCTCCGCGCTGCACCGCTTCGACCGCGTTGGGAATACTGCCGTGTGCGGTCAGAATGATGACAGGAAGCCCCGGATGGATCCGCAGCAGTTCCTCCGTCACGTCGAGGCCGTCCTCTCCGCGAAGCCGGAGGTCGGTGATCGCCAGATCGAATCGATTGGTCTTGGCGGCGCTCACGGCGTCACGGCCGGACGTGCAGGCGGTCACGGCAAAGCCCATGGCGTTCAAGCGCATCTTGACCAACTGCAGCAACCCTTCTTCGTCGTCGATTACGAGAATGTGTTCTTGTTCCATGACGGTGCTTCCTTATGTTCGATTATGGATTGGCCGGCTCAGGAGTCGCCGGCGGTACGACAGTGGACGGCGGACGGATTGGACGAACTTTCTCCCGCATTTCCTGATCGATGCGCTTCAACGCTTCGAGCTGGCTCGACAGCTCGTCGATTTTCTTATCCCGTTCGGAAAGCTGCTTCTGAAGCGCCTGAACGTTGGCGACGTCGGCGTTACCTTTGGGCACGTCTTTTTTTCCAGAGGCACCGTCTTTGCGGTCGCGCTCGGCGGCCAGTTCCCGCTGGAGTTGGTCCACGGTCTGCGCGTCCGCATCTTTACTCGTCCGGAGCTGTTGAATCATCATCTCGCGGTCAAGCAAGTCCCGCACCAGCCGATCGGACGTTTGGCCCATCGTGACCTGACTCTCCGATACGGCAGGCGCCGCGACGACCGAGGTGAACCAGGACCGATCGGACGGCGGCGATTCTTGTTGTATCTGCTGCAACCAGAGCCGGCTCGACGTGGCAAGCTGACTCTTGGGGGCGATCGCAATCACCTTCTCAAAGTTTTTAGAAGCCACGTCCCGGCTTTCGTATAACCCTATGAGAGCACGGGTAAAATACGCATGGTCGCAGGAATTGTGTTCGTGACACTTGGCGGCGACCATGTCCTGTTTTTTCCCAAGCAAATGGAACGTCCTGGCGTCTGATGGTTCGACGACGAAATACGGCTGTGACATGGGCGGCGGCGATGAAAAGGAGGCGCAGCCTGCCATGAGAAGCGCGAATGCCAGCCCACCCGCACCGGATGGATTCATCCTTGCGCGCTGGGCTTGGTGAGCCGCAGGATAAACCGTACAGTGGTGCCCTTCTTGATTTCGCTTTCGATCCAAATCCTGCCTCCGTGTGCTTCGACGACCTTTTTGGCCAGAGCCAATCCCAGCCCGCTGCCTGGCACCGAATGTCTGGATTTTGTACTGCCTTGGTAAAAACGCTCAAAAATATGCGGCAGTTCGTCTGCCGGGATGCCGGGACCTACGTCGGATACTGCAACCTCGAGGACCCCCGACTTGTGGTCCGCTTTCATGTGGGTCTTGACGATGCCGCCTTCCGGACTGAACTTCAGCGCATTTGATAACAAATTATCCAGGACTTGCTCAATACGAATCGCGTCCGCCTTGACCCATACGCGTTGCGATGGAGCTTCCACGACGAGCTGCACATGCTTGGCGTCGGCCAACAGGCGAATCTTGTTCACGGACATGTCGGTGATCCGCTTCAAGTCCGTCGGCACGATGCGATATTCCATCATGCCCGCGTCCATTTTCGAAAGATCGAGAATGGTCGAAATGAGTGTGATCAAGCGGCGGCTACTGTCCGCCATGATGCGCAGCGTCGTGCGCTGTTCCTGGGACAGCGGACCCGGGATTTCATCCAACAGCAGATGTGTACCTTCCTGAATCGATGCCATCGGCGTGCGCAGTTCATGCGACACGTGGGCGAGGAACTCGCTCTTCATGTCATCGAGCTCCTGAAGTTTCCCTCCCATCCAATTGACCGTATCGACCAAATCGCGCAGTTCACTCGGCGCCCGAATATTCAACGACGCCCGGAAATTTCCCTGCCCGATTTGTTTGATATGGCCCTGGAGCTGTCTGAGGGGCCGTAGGATCGTGTAGCTGGCGATGCCCGCAAGTCCGACGCCGAAGACGAGCGCCAGCAGCACCAGTTGTTCCGTGATCGCTTCCGCCTGGGCAGAGCTTTCCCGCGAGCGGCCGACGCCGGCGCTGATCACGCCTTCGTGATAATCCACGTAATGGTCGAGCGTAGAGGTCATGTGATCCATCACTTCGTTCCGCTTGGCCTCATACTCCGGGGACACGGAGCCCGGCGTTGCCGCGGCGTTCTCAAGCTCAGCGTGAAACAAGGCCAGACGGTCCTGTTGATAGCGCCTCGCCTGCTCGAGCAATTGGCGTCCTTCGGCGGAGTTGTCCTGGCGAAGCAAATTTTCAATGCCGCGATGGAATTCTTCCACTTCCTCGTCGAAATGCTGCAGAAACGTCGGGTCACGGACGGCGAGGTACTTCTTTTCGCTATTCAGCTGGTTATAGGCTAAGGCTTGGACATGCTTGGCCTGCTCAATGGCAGGGTAATTCTGCGAGGCCAGCGTCGTGCTCAATGCTGAAAGCTGGCGCAATTGAAACAAGGCGTAGAAGTTCACGCCGGCCATTACCACGATGATCAGGAACGTGGCCAGGACGATTCGCCAGAAAATAGACAGACGCACGAGCGAAGTCCCCTGTGGTTTCTCTAATAATGATGGTGATCTAAGTGTAGGTAAATCCATACACTAATTTCATCTCTCACTCAAGAGTTAACCGCGTCCTACAGGGTTGGGGGGTGAACTTTTTAGCAACCCGGGGAGGAGCCGCGCCGCTCCCTGCCTATGGTTAGGAATGCCCGAACTCCGACCGCCCTATCCGTTCGCCTTGGATTGTGAGGCGAATTGTCGCTGGCGGTGAGAGGACCGAGAAAGTAATGCAAAGAGGTGGCCACGGAACAATAAGATGGAAACGGCCAACGGTGGCGTGAAGATGAGGAGGAGGTATTGCGCCAAGCCGGGGTCGACGCCGAACGACGACAACCAACTGGTAAGGATCGTAAACGGAACGATCAGAATTTGTGAAAAATCCAATCCCGCCCCTCTGCCTACCCTATGGGAGAGGAGAAAAAAAGACATGAGCCCGTCCGGCGCTGCGACCAGGGGCAGAAGCAGCACGGCAATGGGCAAAAACCATTCGATCCAATTCTCCAGCACGAAGTCATAGGCTCGCTTGAAGACGTCCAGCGGAGAATCATGCGGGACCTGATAAATGACTTCCGGAGCCGGATTCAGGAGGATGAAGATCAAGAGCATCACGGCAAAGGAGATGAGCTGGCCGTTCGGGTTCTGCTGCGTGCCGATATCGAGGGCCATCAGGGGAATCCACAAGACGAAGCCTACCCCGATGACGTCCCAAAAGTAGTGTCCAAAGCTGTCGAAGATATCCTGGATCGTGACGGCTCGGGCGTACGACACTCCCTGCTCGATCAGGCTGAGCGTCATTCCCACCAGCAGCGCGTTCACGGCCCCCAGAAGGAAGCCGCCCGCCATCCCCAGTGGCGCAGCAATCTGTTGAGCGATGAGCAGCAGGAAGAGAAACGCGACGACGGCGATGATCGTCATCCAGCCCCGGACGAGCGACTGCCAAGTCTTTCTGAGGGCCTGCCGATACAGATCGAGCGCGGCAACCAACTGATTGATCATGGCTGACAATAATCCGGGCCCTCGAGGAGGGTCAAGGCAAGGAAGCTTCCAGGTTGACTTTGAGCAGGCTTGTGATTATGTCGATAATTGAGGAAAGCCGCTAAAAATCGACGAGGTACTCCATGGACATGAACCGGATGACGATCAAGTTGCAGGAAGCCCTCCAAACGGCGTCGTCCCACGCGATGCGCCGGAACCATCAGGGAATGGATGTTGAGCATCTTCTACTCGCCTTTCTCGAACAGGATGGGGGAATCGCGCCCGCATTGTTCGAACAGTCGGGCGTGTCGCTGCCTGCCGTGCGCCAGGCCGCCGAGCAGGCACTGGCCAAGCTGCCTCAGGTCCAAGGGGCCGGAGCCGGGCCGGGCCAATTGCATATCGCTCCCCGTCTCAATCAGGTGCTGACGAAAGCCGAGGACGAGCAGCGCGCGCTCAAGGATGATTTTCTCAGCGTCGAACACGTCCTGCTCGCGATGGTGCAAGACGGCGGAGTGTTCAGGAAGCTGGGCCTCTCCAAAGACAAATTTTTAGCAGCGCTTCAACAGGTCAGAGGAAATCAGCGTGTGACGTCGCAAGATCCGGAGGGAACATATCAATCCCTGGAAAAATACGGCCGCGACCTGACCAAATTGGCCGGCCAGGGAAAACTGGATCCCGTCATCGGCCGCGATGAGGAGATCCGGCGTGTCGTGCAGATTCTCTCCCGGCGGACCAAGAACAATCCCGTGTTGATCGGCGAACCCGGCGTCGGCAAGACCGCGATCGTCGAGGGATTGGCCATCCGGATCGTGAAGGGCGATGTGCCCGAGGGCCTGAAGCAGAAACGGGTCGTGGCGCTCGACATGGGAGCGCTCGTTGCGGGCGCCAAATTCCGCGGAGAGTTCGAGGAGCGTTTAAAAGCGGTGCTCAAAGAGATTCAGGCCTCCCAGGGACAAGTGTTGTTGTTCATCGACGAATTGCATACGGTCGTCGGAGCCGGCGCCGCGGAAGGCGCCATGGATGCGGCCAATCTGCTGAAGCCCATGCTCGCACGGGGCGAATTGCATCTGATCGGCGCCACGACTCTGGACGAGTATCGCAAACACATCGAAAAGGACGCCGCTTTGGAGCGGCGTTTCCAGACCGTGTTCGTCGACCAACCCTCGGTCGAAAACACGATCTCGATCCTTCGCGGCTTGAAGGAACGCTACGAAGTGCATCACGGCGTCCGCATCAAGGACGCGGCGCTTGTGGCGGCGGCCAAACTGTCGCACCGCTATATCGCCGACCGGTTTCTTCCCGATAAAGCCATCGATCTGATGGACGAGGCCGCCGCGCGCCTCCGGACGGAAATCGACAGTCTGCCGGCTGAATTAGACGAGGTATCGCGAAAAGTCCTGCAGCTCGAAATCGAGCGGGAAGCGCTGAAAAAGGAAAAGGATCAGGTCAGCCAGGCCCGTCTTGAACGCCTCGAGAAGGAATTGGCCGAAAAGCAACGTGACCTGCAAGCGCTCAAGACCCGATGGGAGTCGGAGAAGGCTTCGGTGTCAAGGCTCAGGAAGACCCGCGAGGCCATCGAAGAGGTCAAGCTGGCGATCGAGAAGGCGGAACGCGCCTATGATTTGAACCGCGTTGCGGAACTGCGGTATGGCGAATTGCCGCGCCTCGAACGCGAACTGGCGATCGAACAGCAGCAGTTGGGCAAAAAACAGGGCGAAACCCGCCTCCTCAAGGAGGAAGTCGATGAGGACGATATCGCCGCAATCGTGAGCCGCTGGACCGGTATCCCCGTGTCGCGCTTGATGGAAGGTGAAACGGAAAAATTGTTGAAGCTCGAAGACCTTCTTCATCAACGGGTCGTGGGCCAGGACGAAGCCGTCCGCGCCGTCGCGGATGCGGTCCTCAGGGCGCGTTCGGGTATCAAAGATCCCAACAAGCCGATCGGCTCCTTCCTGTTCCTCGGTCCTACGGGGGTCGGGAAGACTGAACTCGCGCGTGCGCTGGCAGCAACGCTGTTTGACGACGAAGCGAACATGATCCGGATCGATATGTCTGAATATATGGAAAAACACACGGTGGCCCGGCTCATCGGTGCTCCGCCGGGGTATGTTGGCTATGAAGAAGGCGGCCAGCTGACGGAGGCGGTCCGGCGGCGCCCCTTTGCGGTGATCCTGTTCGATGAAATCGAGAAGGCCCATCATGACGTCTTCAACGTCTTCCTTCAAATCCTGGACGACGGGCGTTTGACGGATTCTCAAGGCCGGACGGTCGACTTCAAGAATACCGTGCTGATCATGACGTCCAACATCGGCAGCCCGCAGATTCTCGAGGCGCAGCAGAAGGGGTCCGGCTACGAGGAGGTTCGTTCAGTCGTGATGGCCGAACTGCGGCGCCATTTCCGGCCGGAATTCCTGAACCGGGTGGACGAGACTGTGGTCTTCCATCCGTTGGAGACCGACCAGCTCACGAAGATCGTCGAGATCCAACTGGAGCGCCTGCGGGGGCGCCTGGCCGAACGGCGCATCACGCTGGTGGTGTCGCGGCCGGCCCTTCGCCATCTTGCTGAGCGCGGCTACGATCCGGTGTACGGGGCGAGACCCTTGAAGCGGTTGATTCAGCAGGAAATCGAAACGCCCATTGCCAGGCAGCTCGTCAAAGGGGAACTCAAAGACGGCGATACGGCAATGGTCGACATGAAGAAAGACGGGCTGGTCATCGTGCCCACGGTGACCAAGCCCTGACGATATTCTCATCCAGCCACTTCGGCGTACATGTTCTCACCCACCCAGGCGCGCCGGGACGCGCCTTTCACCGGGCGGGTCAGCCGATCTTGACGGCGCCCCCGTCGACGTTTTGCTTCGTCCCGCTGGCGCGCTGCTTGTCCACTTTCCACTCCGTCGAAGAGACCTCCAGAAGATGGCCTTTGACCGTGTGGAACCCGCCCTTCGTGAACGCGACGACGTTCGGCTGCTTGACCTCCATCTGTAGAACGACGTTTTTCGATTCCACGTGGGTGAGCGTGACGCGAGTCGGCGCCTTCTCGACGTGATAGGCCCGCCGCTCGTTGAACATCAGGGTGCTATCCACCAGCTTCGCCGTCATTTTTCCATTGGCGTCGAACACCGCGAAGCTGATCAGCAAGGCATTCGGTTTCAGCGCCACCTGAATTTGCGGCACACCTTCGATCTCGATCGTGCCGTCCGTGTTCTGATACAAGTTTGAGCCCACTTCCAGGTCCATGTGACTCCTTCTCCTCAGTCCAGCCTCAGGCGCATCCGGCTACGATTTCTTGATGCGGTCGAGAATGAGCGCCACGCAGCCGCCCAGCAATCCGCCGCCGACGATCGTCGTCACGAGCTCCATCAGCTTCAATTCCCACACCGATCCCTGTGCCTGCATGACTTCCCTCATGCCGCCCTGGAGCATGATGACCGCGAGCGCCATCGTCGCGCCAACGAGAAACCACCAGACGAACACTTTCACGGTCGCGGCCACAGTCCTCCTTAAAAGTCCACGCGGCGATCCAGGCTGCGATATTGAATCGCTTCGGCCACATGCAGCGGCTCGATCTTCTCGCAGGCGGCCAAATCCGCAATCGTTCTCGCAACCCTGAGAATGCGGCCGTGGGTTCTCGCCGAGAAGCCGAGTCTGACCATCGACTGTTCCAGGAGATCCTGCCCCCGCGCGTCGAGGCCACAATACCGCTTCAGCAGCCGCGGCTTCAACTGGCCATTCGTGAAAATACCGTCCTCGCGATACCGCCCCGCCTGACGTTCCCTGGCCTGGAGCACGCGGGCGCGAATGCCTGCGGACCCCTCGCCGGGGGTTCCTCCGTCGCGCAGATCCCTCATTGCCACGGGGGGAACTTCGATGTGAATGTCGATACGGTCTTGCAGCGGGCCGGAGAGTTTGGCGCGATATTTCCGAATTTGATGCGGCGTACAGACGCATTCACGCGAGCGATCGCCGTAGTAGCCGCAGGGACAGGGGTTCATCGCGGCGATCAACATGAATCGGGCTGGATACCGAAGAGATCCACTGACCCGCGTGAGTGTCACCGAGCCGTCCTCAAGCGGCTGCCTCAGGCCGTCGAGAACCGGGCGGCGGAATTCCGGTGATTCATCCAGGAAGAGCACGCCGTTGTGGGCCAGCGAGACTTCGCCGGGCCGCGGGAAGGCGCCGCCTCCGATCAGCCCTGCGTCGGAGATGCTGTGATGCGGCGAGCGGAAGGGCCGCAGGGTGACAAGGGGGCACTCGGCCGGCAATTGGGCGGCCACACTGTGCACGCGCGTCGTTTCGATGGCTTCCTCGGGTGTCATCAGCGGAAGAATCGTTGGAAGACGCTTGGCCAGCATCGTCTTTCCCGAGCCGGGCGGTCCGAGCATCAGCACGTTGTGTCCCCCTGCGGCCGCGATCTCCAAGGCCCGTTTGGCGTGATCCTGTCCCCGCACATCGCCATAGTCCTCGTCCTGCACCGGCCTGTGGGTGAACACTCGTTCCCGGTCCGTCGGCTGAGGTTCGAGTCGGAGCTCACCACGAAGAAAAGCGACAGCTTCCGGCAAGCTATGGATCCCATACACGGCCACGCCTTCGATCATGGCGGCTTCGGCCGCGTTCTGCGCCGGCAGCAGGAGATCATAGGCTTTGCGGCAGGCCAGGCCGATCGAAAGCGCTCCGGACACCGGCTTGATCTGTCCGTCGAGCGACAATTCGCCGACAAGAACGCGCTGCGTGACTGAGTCCGTCCCAATCACCTCCTCGGCGAGGAGGATGCCGATCGCGATCGCGAGGTCCAGGCCCGCTCCTTCCTTTTTGATGTCGGCCGGAGCCAGGTTCACCGTGATTCTTTTCGCGGGGAAATGAAACCCGGTGTTTTTCAGTGCGGCGCGAACACGATCTCGGCTCTCGCGCACCGTCGTGTCCGGCAAACCGACGACGGAAAATTGCGGGAGGCCGCCGGCAATGTCCACTTCCACGTCGATCAGGTGAGCGTCGAGTCCGACGAGCGCGACGCTCCGCACCTTCGCCAGCATGAAGACTCCTTGGCCAGACAGCGGCGTGAAATTATAGGAAGCGGGCATCCGCCGATTCAACAAAAACCCGCTCCAGCATTGGGAAAATGCTTCCATTCGCCCTCGCGGAATGCATGGCCAAGCGCAAGCTGGTGCGCCTCTACGGCCTTGGGTATAATCGCGTCATGCATCCGGCCGGCTTATGGCTGTCAGTCGCGTTGCTCATTGGTTCGGCCATGCCGCCTGCGGTGCAATCGCAGAGCCGGACGCCCTCGGGGCCGGTCGGGGCCTCCATGGCAATGTTGGCTACCCTGCAAGAAGCCGGCATTTTGCCCCCTGAAGGCACGCCCGCCGCGAACCGGGTCATTCAAATCGTGATTCAGTTTCAAGGTCTGTTCATGAAGAGCACCGATCCGGCCGTGCGGCAATTCGTGGCTCGCGCGCTGGAGGCCAAAGATCCCGCGCGTGCGGAGGACCTCGCCGCGCAATTCCGCGATGGCGGGTGGTCTTCCCAGTTCATCGAGGCGCTGTGCGACGGGTACGGGGGGCTTTCTCGACAGGAGCGTGGACAATTGGCAGGCTCATTCGCCCGCGTCAACATGCGGCCCGAGGATTTCGACTTGCTGTGCGACCTGTACGCACAGGCTCGATCCGCGTTTAACGCGCAAGGCCGCAACATCCATGTGATCTTTGCGGAACACAGAAAGAACATGCCGGGGGGAAAACGGTTCGACAGAAAGGAGAGACGCGATGGCGACGAAGGCCTACATACTGATCAAGGTCAAAACGGGCAGGACCAA
>DATELB010000234.1:0-24907 GCA_035277085.1 Nitrospira sp.
TCGCCGGCGCCTTGATCAACAATCCCTGGACCATTGTGCCAATTCTTGGAGCGACCTATTGGACCGGCGCCGTCCTTCTCGGCCGCTCGGAAAGTCCGTCGTTCGACTGGAGCGAGCTCGGTTTTCGGGCGATCTTCGAGCAGGTCATGCCCTATGCGGTGCCGTTTGCAGTCGGAGGAGTCGTTCTGAGCCTGATCGCCGCACTCCTCTCGTATCCGCTGGCGCTGTACCTGATCACGAAGCACCGGCAGAATGCGGCCGGCCGGGCGCAGCCATTGCCGCCTCCCAATCCGCTAGGCTAAGATGCTGCCGCGCCATGGCACGGCAGGAGCCCACTCGCCCACCCAATGCTCCGTATGAGGGATCGGCCCTCATCGCTGATCCGATCCACAAGTACGTGTCCTTTACCGTCCCGACCGACCAGGCCGAGACCTATGAGCGGACGGAAAAAGACCTGATCGACAGTCCGTGGGTCCAGCGACTCCGGCACATCTATCAGCTCCAAAGCGCCCGCTGGGTGTACCCGTCCGCTGAACATACCCGCTTTGTGCACTCGATCGGCACCATGCATGTCGCAGGCCGGTTCGCGCGCCATCTCTATCCGTTCCTCGTGAAGGCGGCGCCGGACGTCCCTTCCGCCAATTACGTCGAAGAATTTCTGCGCGTGACCGCTCTGGTCCATGACATCGGTCACGGACCGTTCTGCCATTTCTTTGATGACAATCACCTCCACGCGCTGGACACGAGCCACGAGAAGCTGGGACAGATCATCATCCGCGACCATCTCGGCCCCGTCATCAGGAAAATTCGACGCAGCCCATCCGGCGCCTTTGCAAAGGGGGAGGAACTCAGTCCGGACCAGATCGCGCACGTGATTTTGAAGGAAAAAGGCAAGGACAACTCACGCCTACCGCGCTGGCTCAACATGCTGCAGCCGGTAATTTCCGGCAGCTATACGGCCGATAATTTGGATTACGTGCTGCGAGATTCCTACATGTGCGGGGTCGCCGTCGGGCCGGTCGATCTGACGCGGCTGATTCATTACACCATCGTGACCGACAAGGGCTATACCATCCACAAGACAGGCCTTCCGGCGCTGCAGATGTTCCTCAATACGAGGATGTACTTGTATTCCAACGTATACTTTCACCGCACGACCCGCGCCATCGACATTCATCTGCGGGACATTTTCGGGGAAACGATGAAGCTCCTGTTTCCCCACGATCCGCGGAAACGGATGGACGAATATCTGACGTTCACGGATTGGTCTCTGCTCGAGGCAGTACGCGGCTGGAAATCGTCGCGCCACGCCGGCGAGCGGCGTCTCGGCGAAGAGTGGGCCAGGATTCTAGGCCGCGACGTGAAATGGAAGATGGCCTACAGCACCGTCTTGAAAGAGAAGGGCCAAGAGCGCGGAATGGACTTTCCCAGTCATCACCACTTCGAAAAGCAGATCCGGAAGGAAATGCCGCGCGCCCTTCAATCCGTGGAGTTCAGAGTGGACATGGCGCCGCTCGACCCACGGCCGGACCCCAAGGATCAGCGCGGCATCCCGCTTTTTGTCTATGACCCCGGAACGCGAACGGTGTCGACCGAGCCGCTCGAAGAGTTCCTCGATCTGCTCCCGACGCGGCTGGTCCAATTCCGCATTTACTCGCTCGATCACCGGCATGACGCGGCACTGTCCCGCGCGGCGGCCACGGTGCTCAACAAAACACCGTCGAGCATCGAATCGAATTACTAGCCCACATTATTGCGTGACGGTCCCTGCCGAAACCGCCAACCGGTGGGCAAATTACTGTGTGACGGAAAGCGCTTCGGGTGCGGGCTGTGGGGTTGGACTCGATACCGTGGCCGGCCCTGACCCCTGCTTGAAGGGGAGATCGAGGAGCGCATAGGGATTGACGCGGGCCCCGTTGAGCTTCACTCCCCAGTGCAAATGCGGCCCGGTCGCCCGGCCCGTAGCCCCCACCTTGCCGATGACTTGTCCGGCTTTCACGAGATCGCCGTCTTTGACGAGAATTTCGGACAGGTGGAAGTACATGCTGTAGAAGCCCAACCCATGATCCACGAACACTCCCCTTCCGGAAAACACATGGTCGACCGTGAGCCGCACGACGCCGTCGTTGGTCACGGCCACGTCCGTCCCCAGCGGCGCACCGATGTCTTCCCCATTGTGCGGATTGCGGGGCTGGCCGTTCATGATCCGGACGCTCCCGAAGATGCCTGTACGCCTGCCGTTGACCGGTTCGACGAAGCCGCTTTGCCACAAACGAAGCGCCGAATTGTCCGCGAGCGCCTGGCGCACCTGCTCCTGCTCGCTTTTCCAACGGGCCGCAGTCCTCTCGTCCAAATCGACCTTGTCTTTGGGAAGTTTTAAATGCTCGACTGCAAATTTTTCCTTCGTGACCAGTACGTGGTAACTGAGACGCGTGGCCGGCTGCTCGCCCTTCCTGATGGTCACCGCGAGTTCGTAGGTGCCCGGCGCATCCTGCATATCGATGCCGACCAATCCCAGGTAACCGGCCGGCTCTCCGGCGCGGTGTTCGCGGAAAAATGGAATCGTCCGATCCAGAAACGCGCCCTTGACCTCCGACGCCTCTTCCGCGAGCGGCACCTTGACCACAAGCACCTGGCCTTGCCGTCCGCTGAACTGCCCGTCGATCCCTTTCGGGGGCGGCGGGGAATTCGGAAACAACTCGACCGGAAAGACGCTGGTCACCAGCACGACTACGATAATCAACGTCCGGTCCAACCGCGAAAGCCGCCGGCCGGCCTTTTTGAACGCCGTTGTGAGCATTGGATAAGCCATAATTATCGATCAGCCTCAAGGCTGTTCAAAAAGCCCGTCCAGCAAGGCCGCCACGAGCGAAGAGGCGAAGCGTACCCTGGGCTGTACGTTGAGCCTCTAAGCGATGTGAGAACGCAGCTGGCGGGGTTTTTCAACAGCTTCATCATCTGTAAAACCGCAAACCCGACACCTGGGAGACCAATTCATCCACCCGCCTATTGACGGCGCTGAACGGATCCATGCAGAGAATCGTTTCTTCCCAGTATCCATTGAGCTTCAAGTAGGTCCAATCGACGGTATACGAGCGATTCTTTGCACGAGCAAATCGAATGAAGTCTCCGCGCACTTTCGCCCTGGTGGTCTGGGGCGGCGTCGACATGGCCCGTTGAATCGCGTCCTCTTCCACGACCCGCTCGACCAGGCCTCTGGATTCCATGAGGTAGTACAGACCTCTCGTCCGTTTCACGTCATGGAACTGGAGATCCAGGAGGAAGACACGCGGATCGTCCCAGCTGCACCCTTTCCTATCGACGTAGGACTGAATGAGATGCCGCTTGGTGATCCAATCGATTTCCCGCACCAGCTGCATCGGCTCTTCTTCGAGTTTGTCCAGGATCGCCGCCCAGCGTTTCCAGACGTCGTCCAGGATCGGATCGTGGTCCTGCTGCGCCAGATACTCCTGGGCCCGCTCCAAATAGACGCGTTGGATCTCGACGGCGGTCATCTGCCGCCCGTCGTCGAGTTTGACTTTCCGTTTCACCGTCGGATCCCGGGAAATCTCGCGGATCGCCTTGACGGGGTCTTCGAGTTCCATCCCGTGCACCGAAAACCCTTCTTCGATCATCGACAGCACGAGCGTCGCCGTCCCGACTTTCAGGTACGTGACCAGCTCCGACATGTTCGAATCCCCGACGATGATGTGCAAGCGGCGGTATCGTTCAGCATCGGCATGCGGCTCGTCGCGCGTGTTGATAATGCTGCGGGACGAGGTGGTGGAGGAGCTGGTTTTCTCGTGAATGTGCTGAGCCCGCTGTGAGATGAAGAACTGCGGCTTCCCGCTGACTTTGAGCACCTTGCCGGCGCCGCTGTACACCTGCCGTGTCACGAAAAATGGGATGAGTTGCTCGGTCACCTTCCAAAAATCGACGTCCCGACGCATGAGAAAGTTCTCGTGACACCCATAGGTGTTGCCCAGAGAATCGGTGTTGTTTTTGAAGATATAGATCTCCCCAGACAGGCCCTCCTCGCGCAGCCGTTCTTCCGCCGCCGGCAAGCACGCTTCCAGGAGGCGCTCGCCGGCCTTGTCATGGACGACGAGATCGAGAATGTTGTCGCATTCCGGCGTCGAATATTCCGGATGACAGCCCGTGTCCTGATAAAACCGCGCCCCGTTGACCAGAAACGCGTTGGACGGCCAGCTGTTGGGGATCAGCCCCTCGAAGATATAGCCGAGCACCTTTTCCATCGGCAGGTAAATACGGCCGTTGGGGGAAAAAATGAGCCCGTACTCGTTCTCAAGGCCGAAAATCCGCTGCTTCATGGGACCAGGGGATGGCATAGAAGGAGAATACACGGCCTCCCGCCCATCTTCAACAGAAGCGGAAGGATTCGCCGCGGACTACGTGAGGAACTGTTTGGTTTCGGCCGAGGTGTACCGGCGGAACTTGCGGTTCTCCCGCGTACGATCGAGCACCGCGACTTCAAGGCTTTCGAGGGAGAGCTTCTGATTTCCGGTCTGCTCGAGTGCCACGATGCAGAGATTCAGCGCGGTTTTGAGATCAGGCGGACCAGCCGGCACCTTTTCCCGGAGTGCGGCCTGAACCGCCTCGGATTTGCCGCCGATGACGGCGAACTGCTTTTCATCGATGATGCTGCCGTCGAAGGAGATCCGGTACATTTCGTTCGTGTGGCCATTGTGCCCGATCTGGACGACGAGAATTTCGACTTCGAGCGGTTTCATTTCCTGACTGAAAATCGTGCCCAAACTTTGGGAGTAACCGTTGGCAAGAGACCGGGCTGTTACATCCTCGCGGCTGTACATGAAACCCTTCAGATCCGCGTGCCTGATGCCTGCCTTTCGCAGATTTTCGAACTCGCTGTATTTTCCGGCGCCCGCGAAGGCGATGTTGTCATAGATTTCGGAAATCTTGTGCAGGCTGGCGCTCGGGTTCTCCGCCGCCAATAGGATCCCGTTCACATATTCCATGGCGATGATGGAGCGGCCTTTGGCGATGCCTTTTTTGGCATACTCCGCCTTGTCCTGCATCATCTGCTCGGGCGAGACGTAGTAGGGCATCGGCATGTTTATCGTTCCTTCGCCACACGGCTGGCCAGCAGCTCTTCGTAGATTCCGCGGATCCGCGACTCCGGCACGTCGGTGATCCCCGTCCCATTGACGACTTTCGCCGTCGGATAGATCCCGCGCACGAGGTCAGGCCCGCCGGTCCCGACGTCGTCGTCGGCCGCGTTGTACAGCGCCAGGAGCGCCACCTTCAAGGCGTCAGCCTCCGCCAGCCCCTTTTTGAAATGCTCGCGCATCGTATTGCGCGCATCTTTTCCCCCGGAGCCGATGGCATGGTAATCGGATTCTTCATAGCGGCCCCCGGCCAGGTCGTACTTGAAGATTCGGCCTTCGCCGCGTTTGAGATCATAGCCCACATAGAGCGGCATGACGACCAGTCCCTGGAACACCATCGGAAGGTTCGCCTTGACCATTTGGCCAAGCTTATTGGCCTTCCCTTCGCAGGACAGCTGCATGCCTTCCAATTTCTCGTAATGCTCCAACTCCGTCTGGAACAGCTTTGCCATCTCGATGCACGGCCCGGCGGCGCCCGCGATAGCCATCGCCGAATAGTCGTCGATCTTGAAGACCTTTTCGATGCGTCGCTCGGCAATCTGAAATCCCTCGGTAGCGCGCCGGTCGCCGGCGATGACGACGCCTTGCAGATATTTCACCGCCAGCACGGTGGTCGCGTGCGGGACGATCACGGGCTGTACCGCCTTCGCGGGCTCCTGCGTCGTAGACGGCACTTCGGGCGATCGCCGCCCGCCCGGCGCCAACTCGGGGTGCTGCCTCGTCAGGAAACTGAAGAAACTCGCGTCGTCGTGATTGGGAAGGAAGGGAAGCTTCATTTAGGCTTTCAGCTTGGAGAGCAACGCCTCGGCGGTATCCGATTGGTCGAGCAACTCCGCCGTCAGCGATTCGGTGCCCCGAAGCGGATCCATCAACGGCACCTTCTTGATCGTGGTGTTGCCGACGTCGAACAGCACCGACGTCCAGCTGGCCCCATAAATGGATTTGGAAAATTTACCGATGCACCGTCCGCGGAAGTACGCGCGCGTGCCGGGCGGCGGCATGAACTCCGCTCTCGCCACCTCGACGTCCTGGACGATGCGCTCGATCATGTGACTGCGTTCAAGCGTATAGTACAGTCCCTTCTCGGGCCGAATGTCATGATACTGCAGGTCCATGAGACGCACCCGCGGATCGTTCCAGCCGCAGCCCTTGCGGTCCATATATGATTCGATCATGTGGCGCTTGGCCGCCCAATCGAGCTCCTGGGCGAGCGATCGCGGATCCCGTTCAAGCTTGTCCAGGACGTCCTCCCAGCGGACAAGAATATCCTTCGTGACCTGATTGAGTTCGTGACAGGCATAAAAATCCATGGCGGCTTTGAGATAGACCCGCTGGATTTCGACGGCTGTCGTCGCGCGGCCGTCGGCCAGCTTCAACGTGCCTTTCATGGTCAGATCACGCGAGACCTGCTTGATTCCTTGCACGGGATCGTCGAGGTCGACCTGCGGCACCTCGATGCCGGCCTCGAGGAGGTCCAGGACGATCGCCAACGTCCCGACCTTCAAATAGGTCGACAGCTCCGCCATGTTGGCATCCCCGACGATGACGTGGAGACGCCGGTATTTGCCGTAATCGGCATGCGGCTCGTCGCGTGAGTTGACGATCGGGCGTTTGACCATCGTATTCAGATCGACAAGGCATTCAAAGAAGTCGGCGCGCTGCGAAATTTGGAATTCCGTGAAGCCGGTTTGATTTTCCGCTCCGACCTTTCCGGCCCCCGCAAAAATCAATCTCGTGACGAAGAACGGCGCCAGCGTCTTGACGATCCGTTCGAACGGAACGGAGCGCGACAGCATGTAATTTTCATGGTAGCCGTAGCTGTTGCCCTTGCCGTCCGAGTTGTTCTTATAGAGGACGAACTGATCGCGGCCACGCATGCGCGTCATGTGGTCGAGGCACTGGGCGAAAATGCGCTCACTGATGCGCTCATAGGCCACGACTTCCCGGGGATTGGTGCATTCGGGCGTGGAATACTCGGGATGAGCCCCGTCCACATAGAGGCGGCCGCCGTTCGCCAGCACTTTGTTGAGCTGGCGGTTGTAGTCGGGGTTCGGCCGTTCGCGCTCGCCTTCCACCTCGAATCCCCGCGCATCGAGCAGCGGGTTCTCGTTTTCATAATCCCAGACGGCATGGGGCACGGAGATTCCGGGATAATGGCCGATCACGGCCAGCGAATTTGAAATCGGATCGGAAGCGGACGCATCCCTGGAGGCGATGCCGAATTCCGTTTCTGTTCCGAGTACGCGAGGAGCCGTCGGGGGTGTGGATTCCCGCATGGGGGTCTAGAGGTAGTGGCCGGTGGTAATGGTTTCAATCTGGCGCGACTCGCTCGGGCCACCGCTGATCGTCCGGATGTGCACGATTTTCTCGCCTTTCTTGCCGGCGACCTTGGCCCAGTCATCCGGATTGGTCGTATTGGGCAGATCCTCATGTTCCTTGAATTCTTCACGGATCGCGCGGATCAAGTCATCGGACCGCAGGCCACGGCCTTCCTGCGCAATCGCGCGCTTGACGGCATACTTTTTGGCGCGTGACACAATGCCTTCTATCAAGGCACCGCTCGCGAAATCCTTAAAGTAGAGGATTTCCTTCTCGCCGTTCGCGTAAGTCACTTCGATGAACTTGTTTTCCTCGGAGGTGGCGTACATCGTCCCGACGGTGACGTCGGTTAAATGTTCGACAAAGCTCTTCACGTCTCCGCCATGGCGCTTGAGTTCCTCGTCGTCGAACGGGAGGGTGGTTCCCACGTACTTGGAGAAAATGTCCTTCGCAGCCACCGCATCCGGACGGCCCACTTTCACCTTGACGTCCAGCCGGCCTGCGCGGAGCACGGCCGGGTCGATGAGGTCCTGCCGGTTGCTCGCCCCGATGACGATCACGTTGCGGAGGCGTTCGACGCCGTCAATCTCGGAAAGGAACTGCGGCACGATGGTGGATTCAATGTCTGACGAGATACCGGTACCTCGCGTGCGGAACAGCGCATCCATCTCATCGAAGAACACGATGACCGGATTGCCGTCCGCCGCCCGCTCCTTGGCTTTCTTGAACACCTCCCGGACCTGACGTTCAGATTCTCCGACGTATTTGTTGAGCAGTTCCGGACCTTTGACGTGCAGGAAGTAGCTTCGCACTTCCTTGCCGGTCAGATGTCCGAGCTTCTTGGCAATGGAGTTCGCGACGGCCTTGGCAATCAGCGTCTTGCCGCACCCCGGCGGTCCGTACAGCAGCACGCCTTTGGGAGCGCTGAGCTGATATTCAGAGAACAAGTGCGGATGCAGAAACGGCAGCTCCACCGCATCCCGAACCTGCTCCAGCTCGTGCTGAAGGCCTCCGATGTGCGCGTAGTCGACATCGGGCACTTCCTCAAGCACCAGCTCCTCGGCTTCCGATTTGGGCAGCTTCTCGATCACGCAGCCCGAGCGCGGATCGAAGAGCAGATGGTCGCCGACGCTGAGCCGCTCCGCCAACAGGGGTTCCCCCAACTCGGCTACCTTCTCCTCGTCGAAATGCAGCGTAACGAGGGCGCGGTTGCCTTCGAGCAAGTCTTTTAGCCGGACGACCTCGCCCTGGACGTCAAATCCTCGTGCCTCGATGACGTTCAACGCTTCATTGAGAATAACTTCCTGGCCCTTCCTCAGTCCTTTGCTCGCGACGGAGGGATGCAGGCTCACTTTCATTTTGCGTCCGGACACATAGACATTACCCGTGCCGTCCTGATTGAGGCTCGAGAAGATGGCGTACGTGGAGGGAGGCGCCGTCAGCTTTTCGACCTCGGCGCGGAGAGCCTCGATTTGTGCTTTCGCCTCCTGCAGCGTCGTGACCAGCTTTTCGTTCTGTTTGGTCGCCTGGTCGAGCTGGTAGCGGGATTGGTAGAGCCGACGGATTTCTTCTTCCATCGACTGAATCTGGACTCGAAGCTTTTCGACTTCCCGGTTTTGTTCGTCGTTCCGATGAATCACGTGTGGGTCTCCCTCGGACAACCGCTTGGTGATGTGCTTAACGGAATCTCGGAGGGACCGGAGCCGGCTTGGACTTCCTTTCGAATCCGCCATGGGGCCACCTGGGACAAGCGACAACTCCTGGTAAATCGCAAAGTCCTCGTCTTGAGCGGATTTTAACACTCGTTATTTTCACGGTCAACTAGACGGCCGATTCCAGCGCGTAAAATCAGCTCATTGCGTCGACGATCATGAGCCGGTCACCGCGTCAAACAGCGCTCGCGTTGCCGCGTCGACATCGTCTGCACCGAGCACCGCGGAGATCACCGCGACGCCGAATGCGCCGGCAGCGCGCATGTCGCGTGCCCGTCCCACGGTCACACCGCCGATTCCGACAACCGGCACACGGACGGCTCCCACGGTTTGTTCCAACGTCGCCAGACCCAGCGGCCGCCCGTATATCTGCTTTGACGGCGTCGCGTAGATCGGACCGAGCACAATGTAATCGGCTCCGCCGCGTTCGGCGTCCACTGCCTCGCTCAACGAGTGCACGGAGACGCCGAGCAGTCGATTGGGTCCAATCAATCGGCGCGCGACCGACACCGGAAGACTGTCGCTGCGGAGATGTACGCCGACGCCGTCGAATGAGAGGGCGACGTCGATCCGGTCGTTCATCAGAACCTGGCTGCCGCCCGCTGCTGCAAGATGCGCGATCTCACTGACAAGGGGAAACAGGTCTTTCGCGCAGAGGTCTCGTTCTCGAATTTGAATGGCAGCGTTCCCCGCTTGTAAGACCTGCGCAAGGACGGAAACCAATGGTCTGTCCTTAGTCTGGTGACGATCCGTGACGACGAGAAGGCGGGACTTAAGGGACGGCATGGAGTGCTTTTTCGCAGATGCTAAAACGGGGTCGGGCGGGTGAGACCTGGAAGAACGCGGCGTCTCCGCGCCGCGGAGGGCGGGCGGGTAAGACTGTCGTCGTTTTCAGCATTTCCGCTAGAGCATGCCTTCAATGGGGCTGCTGGCCGTGGCGTACAGCTTACGCGGAATTCGTCCCGCCTTATAGGCAAGGCGGCCGGCGTTGACCGCATACTTCATGGCTTCCGCCATCGCGATAGGGTCCTTCGCGCCCGCGATCGCAGTGTTCATCAGCACGGCGTCGGCACCGTATTCCATGGCCAGCGCCGCATCGGAGGCGGTCCCGACGCCGGCATCGACGATGATCGGGACTTTCACGGTCTCCATGATGATCTTTAAATTGTACGGATTGCGGATGCCGAGACCGGAACCGATCGGCGCGGCCAACGGCATCACCGCAGGACACCCGACATCCACGAGTTTTTTGGCAACAATAGGATCATCGTTGGTGTACGGCAGGACAATGAATCCTTCCTTGATCAGGATTTTGGCCGCTTCAATCAATCCCGCCGTGTCCGGGAACAGCGTTTTCTCATCTCCGAGCACTTCCAGCTTGATCAGGTCGGATACTCCCGCCGCGCGAGCGAGCCGTGCATAGCGGAGAGCATCCTCCACCGTATAGCAGCCTGCCGTATTCGGCAAAATCGTATATTTCTTGGGATCGATAAAATCGAGCAGGTTCTCCTTCGACCGATCGGTAATGTTGACGCGGCGCACAGCGACGGTCACAACATCGGCCCCCGACACTTCGATAGCCTTCCGGGTTTCCGCAAAGTCCTTGTACTTGCCGGTGCCTACCCAGAGCCTGGACTTGAACTCCCGACCGGCGATTACCAATCGATCGTCATACATCGGTCTGTCCCTTCCTTGTTCGATCCTAGTCCAGTCCGCCGCCGCCGATGAAGCTCAAGATCTCCACCCGGTCTCCCTGCCTCAGACCCCGCAGCTCAAAGTCTTTACGGTCGACGATTTCCAGATTCAACTCCACGGCGACCCGTTCGCTCGTGATGTCCAGTTCCCGAAGCAGATCCCCGACCGTCGAGCCGGACGGGCAATCGCGCACCTGGCCGTTGACGTGGATTTGCAACGCGTCAGCCATTTCTATCATCCTAGGGAACGGCAATTCCGGTTGTCAATCAACCGGCCGCCGCCGGCCGACAGGCGGAAAATGCGCCGGCACCCAAACAAGGAAACCGTCCATGGCAGTACCGGAACACAATCAACAGCTGGCGGCCCTCTTTCGAACCATCGCGGAACTCCTTGCCGCGAAGAGGGCCAATCCCTACCGCGTGCGCGCCTACCGACGCGGCGCCGAGGCACTATTGGCACTGGAGGAAGATGTCGCCGAAGTGGCACGACGGCAGGCGCTTGAAGACATTGACGGTATTGGAAGCGAGTTGTCGGGAAAAATCGAAGAGTTTCTGCGGACGGGCAGGATTCTGACGCTCGAAACACTCAGAATGCCCCTGCCTGAGCAAATCAAAGGCTGGGCCCGACTGCCCGGCCTATCAGAATCGCTGGTCGCGTATCTCTATAGCCGCCTCAATATCGCGACGCTAGCAGACTTGGAGACGCTCGTGCGCTCGCACATGCTCCGCACGATGCCCGGATTTTCGGGCTGTGAGGAAACACTGCTGCAGGCGATTGAAGACCTACGTCGGCGATCGGACTAGTTCACGACGGCCGAAGCTCTTTGAAAATTTTCCAGGTCTTGAGCAATTCCACCGCCTTTTGCAGCTGCACGTCCTGATCCAATGCGGGCTCGCCCGAGAGATCCAGAGGAGGCGCTGCCGGTGCGGCTCCATTCTTCTGGACGCCGTCCTCGGCGCCTTTCGGCGTCGCGGCGGACTGTTCCCTTCCTGGCCCGGCCCCCACGGGCGGTTTCGAGGCCTTGGCGTCGGCTTCTTTTTCACCAGGCTTGCCCTCCACTTTGGCCACCGTGGTCGCCGGCTGGGGCTTAATCACGATATCGGGAGTAATGCCGGTTGATTGAATGGAACGGCCTTTCGGAGTGTAATATTTGGCGGTTGTGAGCCTCAGCCCGGAGCCGTCCCCCAGCGGGAGGATCGTCTGGACGGACCCCTTGCCGAACGACGTCGTGCCGACAATCACCGCCCGGCCATAATCTTGTAACGCACCCGCCACGATCTCCGACGCGCTGGCCGAGCCTTCGTTGACCAGAATGATCATGGGCGAGTCGTCCATCTGGTCCCTACCCTTCGCGAACCACTCGTCCTTTTTGCTTTCCCGGCCCTTCGTGTACACCACGAGTTTGCCGTTCGGCAGGAATTGTTCGGACACTTCTACGGCCGCCGTCAAGAGCCCCCCCGGATTATTGCGGAGGTCGAGAATCGTGGATTGCACCTTTTGCTCTTTGAACTGCTTCAGGACTCTGCCTAAATCGCGCCCAGTGGCTTCCTGAAACTGCGTCAGCTTCACGTAGCCGATGTTATCGAGGACCTTCGATTTTACGCTTTCGATTTTGATGGTATCCCGCACGAGGGTGAACTGGAGCGGATCGGCCGTGCCGTCCCTTTGAATGGTGAGATTGACCTTCGTGCCCTTCGGCCCCCGCATTTTCTGGACGGCGTCCATCAACGACAGGTCCTTGGTCGATTCGTCGTTGACCTTTGTGATGTAATCGCCCGCCTTGATGCCGGCCCGCTGAGCCGGGGTGCCGTCGATGGGAGCAATCACGGCCAAGCGGTTTTCTTTGACGCCGATTTGAATGCCGACGCCGCCGAATTCGCCTTTGGTTTCGACCTGCATTTCCTTGTACATTTCCGGAGTCATGTAGGCCGAGTGCGGATCGAGCGTCGAGAGCATGCCGCGGATGGCTCCCTGGACCAGATCCTTGACTTTGGTGTCGTCGACATAGTTCTTCTGGACCTGGGTCAAGACCTCCGAAAACGTCCGCAATTCTTCATAGGTCTCGGTGGCGTGGCCGGTCCGTTCCCATCCCTTGCCGATCAATACGCCGAACAGCAGGGCTACCACGACCATGGGCCCCAGCATCCAAGATCGCCGTCGTTGGTTCTGTTCCATCATATGCGTCCTTTCCCCGACGTCCTTTGTTGCCTATCGCTTTGCCAGCCAGTGGAGGGGATCAACCGGTTCCGCTCCTTCGCGCAATTCGAAGTATAAAGTATTTTCGCCCGTCATGCCCGTATCACCGGTTTCACCGATCGCCTGCCCTGAAGTGACCTGCGCCCCGACCGTGGTCAGGATCTTCGAGGCATGTGCGTAGAGTGAAAAAAACCCATTCGCATGATCGAGGATTATAACGAGTCCGTAGCCTTTCAACCAGTCCGCATACACCACCGTGCCCGGCATGACGGCACGGATCGCGCTTCCTTCTAAAGTGCGAATCTCAATACCCTTTCGCTGCACATACGTGTTGAAGGTCGGATGCTTCTGCCGCCCGAAATAGGTCAACACGCTCCCCTCGGCAGGCCATGGAAGCCCCCCTTTGATGCCCTTTGACAGCGATCCCGACGGCGGCCTGGCCGCGGCCGCCCGACGGCGCTGCTCCAATTCCCGCAGCAGGCTGTCGATGCGCGAAGCGGACCGCTCGAGTTCCTGCAGTGCCCTTTCATACGATTCTTTCTCCTGCGTCAGCTTGGCCAGATAGACCTTTTTCTCTTTTTTGACCGCCTTGATCTCGTCCAGGTGCTTCTCGGTCGTGCGTTTATACGCCACCATGCCCACCCGTGCCGCCTCGCGCTGCCGCTCGGCCTCCTGCATGCTCGCCATGTCGGTCTTGAACGTTTCGATCAGGGCGTAATCGCGGGCCGACACGGCGGAGAGATAACGCAGGCGGCGCTGGAAATCTCCGTAGGAGTCGGAGGTAAGCAATGGTTTCCAATGTCCGAACCGGCCCTCCATATATTGGACACGCAGCCGGGCGAGGATCGCTTCCTGCCGGACCTCCACCCCGTCGTGCAGCCGGGCGATCTGGGCATTGATCGCCTCGATTTCCTGGTCCTTCTTACGCAGCTTGCGACTGATCTCCTGATGAGACTGCCGGTAGCGCATGTGCCGCTCATCCAGCGTTTGGATTCCCTGCAGGATGGACTCACGTTTTTTTCCTGCTTCGTCCGCTTGACGCCGTTTTTCTTCGATCTGGTCCTTGAGCTGCTCCAGGGTTTTTCGTTCCCGGTCGATTTTCTCGTTGATGGAGTCCGCAATGGCGCTGGCGGGTATCGAGAGAGCAATCACCGCTGATGCTGCCATCCAGCAGGCTAGCCGCGCAGTCATACCTTGACCTCGTCGAACCGTCGCAGAGAGACGAAGCTCCCGGCGAACCCCAGCGCGACTCCCACCCCGACGAGCAGCAGGCACATAGAAACGGGGAAAAACGTCGTCAGCTGTTCCAGGCCGCGCAATCGTCCGGTTGTCTGCATTTGATGCCGAAACAGTTCGTACAGCGCCTTGATCATGAACAAGGAAACTGCGCTTCCCAGTCCGCCGAGGACCGCGCCTTCGAGCAGGTAGGGAATACGAATGAACGCCTTCGTGGCGCCGATCAACCGTAAAATGGCGATTTCTTCCCGGCGGGCGAACAACGTCAGCCTGATCGTGTTGGCGATGATCGTCACGGCCGCCGCTGAAAGGATGAGACCGATTCCGATGGCGACCAACTCGATCGACCGTATGACGGTGGACAGGGCATCGATCCAGTCCTGATTATAGTCGACTTTTTCCACCCCAGCGAGGACGGACGTGCGTTCGGCCCAGCGTTTGACGGCATCCGGAGATCGGTACGGCGGTGCCAATGTCACGACGAAGGAAGCCGGCAACGGATTTTGTCCCAGCCCTTCCAGGAGGTGTGAATCGGAAGGGAACTGCGCTCGAAATTCCCCCAGCGCCTGGTCCTTGGAAATGAACCGCAGCGCCAAGACGGCGCGGTCGGCCCGTAATTGCTGTTCCAGGTCGGACACGGTCGATCCGGCGACCCGGTCCTCCAGATACACCATGATCTTAATGTCCTCTTGGAGCCAACCCGCGGCGGCACGCAAATTCACATACAGCAGCAGGAAGATTCCGACGCAGGCAAGGGTGAACGCAGTCGTAAAAATCGCGACGACGGTGGTCGTGCGATTGGTCCAAATGTTCGCCCAGGCCTCGCGGAACAGGTAGAAGATCGTCCTCACCGGATCACCTGGCTGTCCGGCATGAGAGTGCCTTTCGTCAGTGTCACGACCCTGCGGTTGACCTGCGTCATAACTGAAGGATCATGCGTGGCAACGACGACCGTTGTGCCGCGCGCATTGATTAACTTAAACAGTTCAATGATTTCCCCCGTCAAGGCCGGGTCCAGATTACCCGTCGGTTCGTCCGCCAGCAGCACGACCGGTCCGTTTACGATCGCCCGCGCGATGCAAACTCGCTGCTGCTCTCCGGTGGAAAGACTCATCGGCAATTGATCCCGCTTGTGTTCCACGCCGACGGCGCGCAGCGCTTCCGTCACTTTGCGCTTGATGTCGACTTGCGACACTCCTTGAACCAACAAGGGCAGGGCGACGTTGTCAAAGACGGATTTCTTGACCAGCAACTGAAAATCCTGGAAGACGGTTCCGACCTTGCGCCGCAGATACGGCACCTCCGAGGCCCTGAGCGTGCCGACATTCTTGCCGTTGACGAACACCTGTCCCTGGTCCGGCCGTTCGGCACCGATCAACATCCTCAGGAGCGTCGATTTCCCGGCGCCGCTTGGCCCCATCAAGAGCACGAATTCGCCCTTCTGAATTTCCAAGGTCACGTCCGAAAGCGCGGGCCGCCGGTCGTACTGCTTGGTCACATGGACGAGTTGGATCATGGCGTTTTAGCGCAGGTCGCCGCTCGGAACGTCGAACGCATTCTGAATATGCTCAACTCTCAGCTCCGCGGTCTCGGTCGCTTGGAGCAACAGCACGTCGAAACGGCAGGACCGCTCCATCCAATGACGCTGAGCGAGAAACTGGGAAGCCAATCGTGCGAGCTTCTGCTGTTTCTGGCGATGCACCGCATGGATCGCACCACCGAATTCTCCGCTCCGCCGTGCTTTGACCTCGATAAACACCAGCGTCTGTCCATCCTCCGCCACCAGGTCCAATTCGCCCAGCGAGGAGCGAACATTCTTGGCGACAATGCGGTACCCTTTCCGGCGCAAGTAGCGTTCAGCCTCCGCCTCTCCTTCTTGCCCAAAGAGCCGCCTGGGGTCAAGAATTGTCACGCTCTTGTCCTGTGGATCCACGCCCCGCCGCCGGTCGTGAGTGACGCAGCTGCGCAATCACCTCCGCCACCGGCGCATAGGTCCGGCGATGGATCTGGCAGGGGCCATGCGCCGCAAGTTCCTGAAGATGCTCTTCGGTGCCGTACCCTTTATGGGAGAGAAAATTGTAGTGAGGATATCGTCTGTGGTACTCGGCCATCAGACGATCCCGCGTCACTTTGGCCACGATGGAGGCAGCGGCGACGGACATGCACAGCGCATCGCCCTTGATGATGGAGCGGATTGGAATGGGACACAGCGGCAGTGAAATCGCATCGATGAGGAGGCAGTCCGGCTGCGGCTTGAGCCCTGCGAGGGCACGTTGCATGGCCAGCCGGGTCGCTTCGAGAATGTTCAGCCGGTCGATTTCGTCCTCGGTTGCGGAACCGATGCCGATGCCGACGGCGCGACGCGTGATGGCGACATACAGCTGCTCGCGTTCCGGCTCCGTGAGGAGTTTCGAATCATCGCACCCGATCAGACGGCAGCGGCTGGGCAAGACGACGGCCGACGCGACGACGGGGCCGGCCAACGGACCCCGGCCGGCTTCATCCAAGCCGGCGATCCGTCGATAGCCGCGACGCCGCGCTTCGAGTTCGAATTCGTCTGTGGGACCCACGAAGTAGACTGTGCGTGCGGTCACCCGCTCCCTCGTGGCGGATAGGAATGCGTGACAGACCCGCTCAGGATTTGGCCGCGGCGGCCGCCTCCACCGGTTCTTCCGGCGTTTCGGCTGCGCGCGATGCAGCGGCTTGCGCCTTGCTCTCCCCCACGAACTCCCGATCTTCGACCCGGGAGAACTTCCCTTTCTTCCCCCGCAGGTAATACAGCTTGGCGCGGCGCACTTTTCCTTGGCGCACCACGTCAATCCTGGTCACGATGGGCGAATGGACGGGGAAAATGCGCTCGACCCCCACGCCATAGGAAACCTTGCGGACGGTGAACATCTCGGTGTTGAGGCTGCCCTTGCGGGCGATGACTGCACCCTCATAGACCTGGATGCGCTCTTTTTCTCCCTCGACGACCTTCACATGGACGCGGACGGTGTCCCCGATTTCAAAACGCGGGACGGATTTTTTTTGCAGCGCCCTCTGAACTCGTTCAAGCTGATTCATGACCTCACCCCTCCTCCCCGCATGGCACCGGTGCACCGGGCACGCCTTCACGAATGATATCTTGCAACAATTCCCGATCTTCGACGCTTAACTGCCGATGTTTCAACAGATCAGGTCGCTTTTCATACGTCGCCCGTAGCGCTTCTTTTCTGCGCCACCGGCGGATCGCCTCGTGATGTCCGGAGAGCAACACCTCCGGCACTCCCAACCCGCGTACATCTGCTGGCCGCGTATAATGCGGATATTCCAGCAGGGGCTCGGCAAACGACTCTTCAACGATCGAGGCGGGATCGCCGAGCACACCGGGGACCAGTCGGCATGCGGCGTCGATCAGGATCAACGCCGGCAGCTCTCCGCCCGTCAACACGTAGTCCCCGACCGAAACTTCCTCGGGCCCGACCGCTAGTCGCACACGTTCGTCAATGCCTTCGTAGTGTCCGCATAATATGATGAGCCGGCGGGAATCGGCCGCCAGCTCATGAGCATAGGCCTGTGTGAACGGGCGGCCTTGCGGCGAGGGCAACATGATTCTCACAGTTTCCCCACGTTGCTCATATGGCCGCCGGATCTCCTCCAACGCACGCAGAACAGGTTCCGCCTTCATGACCATGCCCGCGCCTCCGCCATATGGCACGTCATCGGCGACTTTGTGCTTGTCCTGGGTGTAATCCCGCAGATTATGGACCTGCACCTCGAGCAGGCCTTTTTCACGGGCGCGTTTGAGCATGCTCGTCTCCAGGACGGGCGTCACCATCTCCGGAAACAGCGTAATGACATCGCAACGCAGCATGGTCAGACCCCGACCAATCCTTCAATCGTCCGCACCGTGATCCGTCCCTGAGAAACGTCCACGCCTCGCACAAACTCTTTGACTGCGGGAATCAGCACTTCGCGGTCCTTCTGCTTGACGACAAACACCGGATGCCCGGGCAGCTCCCAGATAGTCTCAAGATGCCCAAGATCATGACCACTCTCGTCCACCACCTTCATGCCGATCAGGTCGCATTCATACCAGGCATCGCCTTCCTGTGCCGGCAATTCCTGCGGCACCTGAAGCAATGCTCCTCGCAGCGTTCCGGCTTCTTCGGGCGTGCTGACTCCTTCCAATTCGATGATGTATGAGGGACCGGCGCGCCGCACAAGTCTGACCGTCCGATCAACCGTCTGACCGCCCCTCGCTGCGACACGGACCGCTTTCAAGTGCTCGAACCGGCCCGGGCG
This sequence comes from Nitrospira sp., assembly GCA_035277085.1. Taxonomy (GTDB): domain Bacteria; phylum Nitrospirota; class Nitrospiria; order Nitrospirales; family Nitrospiraceae; genus Nitrospira_C. Next base: position 18,593 of record DATELB010000234.1, read on the forward strand.
GTCGCTAAGGGATTGCACCTTGACCGCGCCATGCACGCCGAACGGCCGTTCAATCTTCCCGATGGTCACCATCTCGCTCGAGGCGGTCATCCTCAGGCCTTCTTCTTAGCCGCCTTCTCCGTTTCAAACTGCTTCCACACCCCGGAACGCCGCAGCAGCGTCTTGACGGTGACCGTCGGCTGCGCGCCCTGACGGAGCCACGTCAAAACGCGCTCCTGCTTGAGTTCCGGGAGCCCCGCATCCTTCAACGGATCAAAGATGCCCAGGATTTCCAGGAAGCGCCCGTCACGCGGCATGCGGGAATCCGCTGCTACGACGCGATAAATGGGTCGCTTGTGTCGTCCGGTCCTCGTCAATCTCAAGTGAACGGCCACTGTCATCCTCCTTCATAAAGCGGACAGCTATCAGCGTTCGGCTGGCAGCGTTCCTGCGTTGAAATGCTTTCTTCTGAGCTGAGAGCGGTTCGCTGACAGCTTGTCATCACATCGACCGAAGCAGCTGGGCCAGCTGATGACGCCCTGCGGTTCCAGTCATCACCTTTGCAATCTTCCGTGCGGAGAGAAATTGCTTGATTAATCGATTGACCTCGACGACGCTCGTTCCGCTGCCGCGCGCGATTCGTTTTTTGCGGCTCCCGTTGATGACGGTGTGATCCCGGCGTTCCCGCATCGTCATGGAATCAATCATGGCCACGACCCGCTTGAGTTCGCGCTCGGGGACCTGGCCTTCCATGGCCCCTTTCAGTTTTTGGCCGCCGGGAAGCATGCCGAGGATCTGATCCAGCGACCCAAGTTTATTGACCTGTCCAAGCTGGGCACGGAAATCTTCGAGCGTAAACGTGTTGGTGGTCAGACGCTTCTGCGCTTCTTCCGCCTGCTCGCGCGTGAAGGTTTCCTGAGCCTTTTCGATCAGCGTCAGAACGTCGCCCATCCCCAAAATACGCGACGCCATACGGTCGGGATGAAAGAGTTCCAACGCGTCGAGTTTTTCTCCGATGCCGAGAAACTTGACGGGCTTCCCCGTGACGGCCCTGATGGAGAGCAGCGCCCCGCCGCGTGCGTCCCCTTCGACCTTGGTCAGGATGATGCCGGTAAGGCCGACACGTTGATCGAATTGACCGGCCATGGTGACGGCGTCCTGTCCCGTCATGGCATCGGCGACAAGTAAGACTTCATGCGGCGCGACAGTCGATTTGACCGCCGCCAGTTCATTCATGAGTTCGTCATCGACGTGCAGACGACCGCCCGTATCGAGGACGACGAGATCAAATCCCTGGAGGCGCCCGCGCTCGACGCCTGCTCTGCAGAGGCGGACGACGTCGTCCGCTGTGGTTCCCGGCTGGTCTTGCCGGTGAACCTCGACGTCCAAACTGCGTCCGATACTCGATAACTGATCGCCGGCCGCGGGGCGGCGCGGGTCGGCTGCAACGAGCAGCACGCGTTTGCCCTGCTGTTTGAAGTGCCTGGCAAGTTTTCCGCATGTGGTCGTCTTTCCTGACCCTTGAAGGCCGACCATCATGACCACGGTGGGAGGCATCGAGCTGAGCGAAAGCCCTGCCCGCTCGTGACCCATCATCGCACGGAGTTCATCCCAGACCACTTTGACGACATGGTGACCAGGCGTGAGGCTCTGGAGGACTTCCTGTCCGATCGCCTTTTCCCGGACGCGCTCGACGAACTCCTTGACGATCTTGAAGTTTACGTCCGCTTCCAAAAGGGCGAGACGAACCTCCTTCAGGGCCTCCGCGATATTGTCCTCGGTCAGGACGCCGGTGCCACGAAGTTTTTTGAGAATTTTTTCGAACTTTTCGCTCAGTTGGTCCAGCATTCGGCACCAAAGAAAAAGGCAATCGAAGGTTATCAATAGATCTTCGATCGCCTCGAAAAATCTAGCAAAAGAGCACCGGGCAGTCTAATTGAGCCCCCCTGAGAAGTCAAGGCGCAGAGAGCGGCGTTCTGGTTGACAGGGTGGACCCCTTCCGATATCGTCGTCCTCGAAGAATCGGTGAGTCGGATCAACAGTTTAAGAGGCCGTCCACGTGAGAAAATCGCCCTGGCTGCTGCTGATATTCCTGCTCATCGGCGGGTTGCTCGGCGGTATTCTCGGAGAAATCTTGCGGGTGATGGCTCCGCAAGGCACCATTCAGACCGTCTTTGCCACCAACTTTACCCCGGGAATCAGCCCTCCCTTGACCATCGATCTCATCCTCGTAAAGCTGACGTTGGGATTTAGCTTCAAGATCAGCCTGTTGAGCATCCTCGGCATGCTCCTTGGGATCTACTTGTATAAAAACGTCTGACGGGCGGACGTCGCGGCCGGTTAGCCGCCCGATTTAAATTCCAACTCCCGCAATCGAAGGGCTCGGATCCGGTTTCGGATCGCCGCGGCCCGCTCGAATTCCAGGTCTTTCGCCGCAGCTTTCATCTCCAGTTCCAGCCGGCAAATCTGTTGTTCAACCGCCTCGTCCCCCTCCGCATACTCGACGGAAGTTTCCGCAGCCAATGTCAATTGCTCCGGCTCGACCGAGGCCTCGGCATATTCGAGCGCCAAAACCGCCTTGTGGATGCTCGCCGGCACGATGCCGTGCGCCTCGTTATAGGCGGCTTGAATCGCCCTTCGCCGACCGGTCTCGGTCATGGCCTGCCGCATGGAATCGGTGATGACGTCGCCATAGAACAGGACGCGGCCGCGCACATTTCGAGCCGCGCGACCGGCGGTTTGAATCAGCGACCGATGCGAGCGCAGGTACCCTTCTTTATCCGCGTCTAGAATGGCCACCAGACTGACCTCTGGCAGATCGAGCCCCTCGCGGAGCAGATTGATGCCGATCAGCACGTCAAATCGCCCCAGCCGGAGATCCCTGATGATTTCCGCCCGTTCGAGCGTCTTGATGTCTGCGTGGAGGTAACGGACCTTGACGCCCAGTTCGTGATAGTACTCACAGAGGTCCTCGGCCATGCGCTTCGTGAGCGTCGTGACCAGCACGCGGCCGCCCTTTGCAATTTCTTCGCGCACCTCCCCGAGCAGATGGTCGACCTGTCCTTTGGCCGGCCGCACCTCGATGACCGGGTCCAGGAGCCCGGTCGGACGGATGATCTGCTCCACCACCACTCCGCCTGCGTGCTCCAACTCGTACGGGCCCGGCGTCGCGGATACGTAGATCACCTGGTTCACGTAGCCCTCGAATTCATGAAACTTGAGCGGTCGGTTATCGACCGCCGAGGGAAGGCGGAAGCCGTAATCGACCAGCGTCCGTTTTCGGGAGTAATCGCCTTCATACATCCCGCCGACTTGCGGAATCGTGGCATGAGATTCGTCGACGATGAGCAGGTAGTCCTTGGGGAAATAATCGATGAGCGTCGGCGGGGGTTCGCCCGGCGCCCGGCCGCTGAGGTGGCGTGAGTAATTCTCGATACCGTGGCAGTACCCCATCGCCCGGATCATCTCCAGATCGAACTTGGTCCGTTGGGCGATGCGCTGCCCTTCCAAGAGCTGATTGTGCTTCTTGAAATACGCGATCCGCTCGTCCAATTCCTCCTCAATCCCGTTGATCGCGCGCTCATAGCGGTCGGGGGCGATCAGATAGTGCGTATTCGGATAGACGGCGATTTTCGGTAGTTTTCGAATCGACTTGCCGGTCAGCGGATCGATCTCGTGTATGGCGTCCACGACGTCGCCGAACAACTCGACACGGACCGAGACGGCTTCATTCGAAGCGGGGAAAATTTCGATGACGTCGCCCCGAGCACGGAACGTGCCGCGGTGAAAATCCACGTCATTCCGCTCGTACTGAATCTCGACGAGCTTCGCAAGGATCTTTTCCCGTCTGATCTCCATGCCCTCTTCGAGATAGACCAGCATGTCATGGTAAACCTCGGGAGAGCCGAGACCGTAGATGCAGGACACCGAGGAGACGATCAGGACGTCATTGCGCTGGAGCAACGACGTCGTCGCCGCATGGCGCATTTGATCGATTGCATCGTTGATCGACGAATCCTTTGCGATGTACGTGTCCGTCTGCGGAATATAGGCTTCGGGCTGGTAGTAGTCGTAGTAGCTGATGAAGTACTCGACGGCGTTGTGGGGAAAGAATTGCTTGAACTCCTGGTACAGTTGCCCTGCGAGCGTCTTGTTGTGCACGAGGACCAGCGTGGGCTTCTGCACCCGCTCGATAACATTGGCCATCGTGAAGGTTTTCCCGGAACCGGTCACGCCGAGAAGGGCCTGATGTTTTCGACCCTCCTGTAGGCCGGCGACCAACGCATCGATCGCCGGACCTTGGTCACCGGTAGGCTTGAATGGTGCTTCGAGTTGAAACGAAGGCATGTACGTCCTACGAGGTGTTTACTCTACCATGCCGACGTGATGCCCGTCGCCGCCGCATCATCGGCCTCACGCGCTCCGACGACCTCGCGCGAGCGCCCTCACCGCCCCAGTTGCCGCTGCCTCCCAGGGCGGAACGGCCTGCGTTGGCCGACCACCGCCCCGTCATGACGTGATTCGCGATGCATCGGCGATCGTTGATGGTCATGACCATGAGCGTTCGGACGGCGCGGGTGAGTCTCCTGCCTTCCCGGGGCTGGAGCCGGTAGCGCCACAAACTCGGGAAGCGAGAGCTTCCTCGTCTGAATCTTCAGTTGCCGGACCATCCGGAGATAGTCCCGTTCTTCTGATTCGGACAGGATCAGAAACGTTGCGCCCTCCTTTTCCGCGCGCCCAGTCCGCCCGGCCCGATGCACATAGGAGGTCGGATTCACCGGTAGCTCGTAGTGAATGACCTGCGCCACGTCCGGAATGTCCAGTCCGCGTGCGGCGACATCGGTAGCCACGAGCGACGACAGTCGTCCGGACCTGAAGGCCCCGAGCGTCCGCTCTCGCTGCGCTTGGCTATGGTTCCCCGTGATCGCGCCGACGGAGGCTGCTTCTCCGCCGAGTTTCGCGGCCAAACGGCGGACCTTGTACTTTTGGTCGCAGAATACCATCGACCGCTCACCGGCTTTGACGCCCTTGAGCAGCGTATGCACGAGTTGCGTGCGCGAATGTTCGGCCGGCACCACGTAATAGGCATGGCTGATCGTCGTCGGGCTGCTGATCCCCGGATCGACCGAGATCCTCACGGGATCTCGCTGCATTCCACGGGCAAGTTGCTCGATGTCCCGCGAAAAGGTGGCCGAGAACATCAAGGTCTGTCGCTGCGGCGGCAACAAGGCCAGAATGCGCCGAATATCAGGCAGGAAGCCGCGATCCAACATCTGATCCGCTTCATCCATAACGACCCACGCCACCGTCCCTAACCTGAGATGGCCGGAGCCCGCAAGATCCAGGAGGCGGCCCGGCGTGCCGACCACGACCTTCGGCGAGTGCCTGAGGGCGCGGTAATGCCGCTCGATCGGCGTTCCGCCGTACAGAGCGACGGATGTCATCGCCGGCGGCGCGTATTTTCGTAATTCGACGTCAATTTGCAGCGCCAATTCCCTCGTGGGCGCGAGAATCAAAAACTCCGGCCCGCTGCTCTTCGACGGCGTTGAAGCACGCAACGCGCGCTCGATCATCGGCAGAAGAAACGCCAAGGTTTTTCCGCTTCCGGTTTTCGCTTGGGCCATGACGTCGCGGCCCTCCAGCGCAGGTGGAATAGCCGCCTGCTGAATCGGCGTGGGCACGGTAATCCCCGCCTGCAGCAATCGCTGAACGATAGACGGGGGCAAACTCATCTGAGCAAACGTAGACATAACACTCCTTGTGGTAGATCAACTTCCCGGGACTGCAAGACGGCCGTTCATCCGGCCGGAAAACGCATCAGCGAGATGGGCAATTCTAGGAAGGAGATAAGCGGGGCTGCCATCCGGCAGCCCCGATGTGAAAAACAACGGCTCGCGCTTAGTGCCGGCCGCCACCGAACCCGCCGCGGCCTCCGCCGCCCGAGCGTGGTTCCTGCGGACGCGCTTCGTTGACAGTCAACGTGCGGCCGCCCAGTTGGGTACCGTTCAAGGCGGCGATCGCCGCCTGAGCCTCAGAATCCCCGGACATCTCCACGAAGCCGAAGCCCCGTGACTGGCCGGTGAACTTATCGGTGATGATTCGGGCTGACGCCACCGACCCATGCGCAGCAAACAAATCGCTCAGCTGCTGCTCGGTTGTGGAATACGGCAAACCCCCAACATAAATCTTCGAACCCATTGGGTTCCTCCTTTGAGAAATGTGTTGTCTTGGACTCGAGAAGAGGTGAGGAAGGAATGGGCCGAAGACGCAAACACGATGGCGACTCAGGTCTGGCTTCCGATCAGATCCCCGGGCAGAACCAAAACAACACGAGTA
>DATELB010000235.1:0-4804 GCA_035277085.1 Nitrospira sp.
TCCGCCTGTTGTCGATCCGCAGGTGCCGCTGGGAACTGCCAGAGCGCTATTAGGTTGGGTCGCGTTCGCAGTATTTGTGCTGACTTTCGCCCCCGTTCCTTTATCCCTCTAGTAGCCCGCTTACGCCGGCGGTCGCGTCACCCTTTTGTCATGACGATCACAGCCGGTCCAGCAATGGCGGTCCAAGCGGTACGAGCTGGCGGCCGGTGAAGGCTTGGGTCAGGCTGGCGACCGCATGGTAGAAGGCCATCAAGCCGACGGCGATGTGGAGTAAACCGGGGAGCGTTTCGTTCATCAAGCCCAAGCGCGCGAGAACCGTGCAGGAGAAGCTCATCGTGATAATGAGGTGGAGAAGGCAAAGCGTGGTGTTGCGGTATGCGGTCAGATACACCATGACGACGGAAAAGGCCGCATACACGAAATCGATCGGGGCATAGAGCACCATGTCGAGATGAAACGAGGTGCTCTCGCTCACGAGTTTGGCCGTACAGACGGTCAGCCAAAAGAATCCGTACATCGTCAGCGCGGTGCCGCCCAGTTGTTCGTGATAGCGGATATCCGTGATGCCGGCCAGGATCTGCACAATACCGCCGAACATCAGGGCAATGACCAACGTGCCGACCTTGCTCGATTCGGGGATGGCGCCGACCTGCGCGACGCCGAGGGTCAAGGCTCCCACCGCGAGGCCAAACAACCCAATCGCCAGTACGTCGATGCGCCTTCGATATTCTTCATCCTGCATAATTGCCCTCCCGACTGTCCGCCTTAGGGGTAAGTTGATCGTCCTGGCAAAGTGGCGCTGAGCATGCCTGACTGGCTATTGAAAAGACAAGACGCATTCGGCACACTCTTGCGCATTGCCTTTGGAAGTCAGGTTGAGCATGCCAAAGCACGCGCGTTTGCAGATGGGCGTCATGCCCGCGGCCGCAGCGTTCGCCCTGCTCTCAATTTTGTCCTTTCCGGCTTTTGCCGCATCAAATGAAGGACGCTTTTCTCTCGTCCTGAACGGCGCCGCCGTCAAAGATAATCAAACGGGATTGGTTTGGGAGCAGGAACCCGATCGTGAACACGACGTCTGGAGCCGCTCCAACGAGCGCTGCGCATCCAAGGACGTCGGCGGGCAGAAAGGCTGGCGCGGGCCCTCAGTGGAAGAACTGAAGACACTGATCGATCCTGCGCAGCGCGACCCCGCGCTCCCGCCGGGCCATCCCTTTTCAAACATCAAGTCAGAGATCTACTGGACGAGCACGCCAGATCCCAAGGACGACATCGTCGCCTGGCAGGTGAGCTTCTTCAGCGGGGAGCCCGTGACCGATCAGAAATCAGGCACCCGCCGCATGTGGTGCGTGCTGGCGCAGCCCGATAAGTGACCACCGCTCCCTGCCGTACCTTTCCAATACGCTTCGTACGTTTCAGAATTAGAAGATTGCCCAATACCGCTCCCATTCCTAACCAAGGAGGTCGATGGTGCGCCTTACGGGCAGATTGCTCATTCTTCTTATGTTGACCGCTGGCATACTTTCTGAAGGATGTACCCGAGTGCGCACGGACATCATGGTGAGTACCGAAGAGCACTGCTTCTCAGTGCCGAGAGATCAATCGTTGGTCCACGACTTCGTGAGGACGGAGCCTCATGAAGAAGTCGTGAGGCGGTTGCCGGTTCGGATGGTCAAAACTGCAGATGCAATCGGCGTGATGCCCTTCCTCAATAGACTGCCGGGCCTTGAGATCGAGGTGAGAGAGAAGCAGGAGGGAGCGGAGTTGCATCTCCTGCAAAACAACCAACACATCCAAACGATGATCATGTTGGCCTTAACGGAGGCGGGACATACGGCGGGGGTTGTACGCTGCGAACAGGCCAGAGCAACCGAAGTTGCCAACCGCGTTGAGCTGAGTCAGCAAAAGACAGCCGCACGCAATACCACGATCGCCGTCGTTACGAGCGGCGTAACGGATGTTGCGCTGGGCGTGTTGACCGCTGTGACAAGCGGTCTTTCAATTGCGATTACCGGTGGCGTGGGCGGCGTCCTGCAGTTGCCGTTCGCAATGTCGGCGCTATACGGTCAGGACACGGAGGAATTCCGGCACGAACAAAATCTGCTGAAGGATATTTCCGACAAGCCTCAAGCGTCGTCGTTGTTTCCCCCTTCCGTCTGGTCCTTTCTTAACGAGCCCCGTCAAGAGGGCAAGAGCTTGCGAGATCGCTTGGTGGAGAGATGGCAACCACCACAAGATGGAGAGGAGGAAGCACACCGGAAGGAACTGGAGCTGTTGCTGAGCAGCGGAGGATCGTATACGGTCACCAATTTACGAAGACGCGCCGCCCTGCTGGAAGAACTTGCCGCAAGTATCGATCTCATGCACGACGATTTGCAGCTGCTGATCCGGGAAGTCTTGGTCCCCAGGACGCGGCTTTAATTGCAAGGCAGTGCATTTGGTCTGTGGCGAACGGCCGACATTCTGATACGCGTTACGGCGAGTCGAAGGTCCCGATCAACGCAAAGATCAAGAGATTCTGTCCTGCCGTCAATCGATTGTCTGTTCCCTTAAAAAACCCCCCGCCTGAGCCGGTGGATTCGTCATACCGGTATTCCAATCGGCAGAGAGTATTCGTCCAATGGTAAGGGAGCTTGTACTGCAGTGTGGTCGTCAGGGCTTTCACGAATTGCTCATGTCCGGTGATCACGCCGCTGGCATCCGAGTAGAATTCGGGCCTCACTACCGCGCTCCAGGGACCCGCAATGTGCCATCGCATGGTAAACTGCGCTCCCGTGAAGAGTTCCCGCCGGTTGCCGGGAACAGAAGCGTTCTTCTGGGTTCCCGCCTGATAGTCAAGCGCCATCAGCAGATGCTCGCCTTGCCATTCGATGATCGTATCGGAGAATACGCGCCAGAACTCGATGCCGGTATTGCTCTGATCCGGTCCGTAGTAGAGTGTTTCTTTGATCGTCCAGGATGGGGAGGGAGTATACGCGACCTGTCCCCCGTAGCTTGGCAGACTGTTCGGGTTCGAGAGGTGGAAATATCCGTTGATGATGAAGAAGGCGCCGGTCCAACGGTCGTTAAACTGATAGACGGCGTTGGCTCCGAACATAAGATAGGGCGAGTAGTCGGCGATCCAGGATCGCGTATAGTTGGCATTGTCCTTGGCATACAGTGACTCGTATCCGGCAAAACTGTTGAACAGGCCGGCTTGCAGCCGGAGTCCATTACCGACAGGAGCCAGATAAGAGACATTCGCGCGGCCGAAATGTCTATAGACATCGGCGTTCTGCAGTTTCGGCAAAGGGGTTTCGAATCCAAAATTCTTCGAATCATTCCCGCCTTGCGCGAGGAGCTCGCCTCCCCATCGAGATTCTTCCGTCGCATCCTTCCTGACATACGCGCCACCCATATTGATGACCGGCTCGTTGAACGTCGATGCCGTCGACCGGTCGCGCCACTGGTGGTTCGCCGGAAAATTAAAGTCAATGGCATAGGCGAGATCCAAGAAGCCTCCGTAATGCCACAGTGGTTTGTCCTGGGCAACTGATCCAGGCAGAGGCCTCGACGGAGTGCCGGATGCGCGCGGTTCGGTTGGACTATCCTTCGGAGTTTCCTCCGTCGCGCCGAGCGCTGTCGGCACGATACATATCCAGAGAATCAAGGTACACGTCTGACAGGCTCCCCGCATGGTCTGCCCGCGTCCTGGGAAACTTGCGCGCATTCGTCTCTCAAGCCGGGGGAAATACGAACAACAGAATTAGCGGCCGAGCTTGAAACGTCGGAATTGCGCCTCAAGGCGCCGCATCAAGTCTTCCAGTGCCTTTCTCTTCGCCGTATCCAGGACGGCTGTGTCGTCGAGGAGGGCGGCGGGCCCGACTTCTTCGCTCTTGGCCTCCGCCTGTTCCTCGAAGTACCGAGCTCCAGTTCTGACGTCCCACAAGCTCGCTTTCAAGACACAGAGCGCGTCGCTATGCGTCCCGTCGGCCATGTAAGCGCCGATGATGGTCCAGTACAGCAATCCTGCTTTGTAATTATTGTAACGATCAACCGCAGCAGCTCCGTCGAAAATCAATAGCCAGTCGACGCCGTAGCGCGCTGCCGTCGCACGCAGTTCACGTAAGGTGTCGCCTTTTAACGAGGACAGGGTCAGGAAGCCGGTACTCTTGCCGCCCGCGCCGAGCGGAATCTGCAGGGACCAGGCGTGGATGGTATCACGATCCCGTCCGGTCCATTCAAATTCACGGTGCAGGAATCCGGTCGGCTTTAAATAGAGACCGAGCCTTGGCGCCTGCGGTTGTGCCTGAACATCCGTTGGAGCCGCATTGTCGAAGAAACGAGATTCTTCTTGCCGGATCGTTCCATAAAGGGCGTCCGGAGACAGACCCTGACTGCTTGCACAGCCGCTAAGCGCAACCAGGGTGGAGCAGAGAGAAAAAGCACATCGGGTTTTTCGGATGCCTTTCATTGGGTTGATGAGTCACTAAGCGGGATGATGCGATCGGCCACAGCCTGGATGACGCCTTCACGTTCTCCGGCCACTTTCAGGCCCTGGAAACTCAAATAATACCCGCCATGGCTCGGGGCCTGGATGGTGGCCCGGAGCTCGACGCGGGCGCCGTCTTCCACGTCAGGGTCTTTCACGGTCGGAACGCCGCAGAGTCCGAACACGGCCACATTGATAGAGGCCGACTCGTCCTCCAAATAAAAAAGATACGCGCCGTAGCAGGTCGTTCCGGCCGGCAATTTATAAGGATCCAGGGGCTGAACGTTGCGGACGGTTCCCAACAGGGTGACTTGCTTCAAATGGTAGATTGCGGGG
>DATELB010000236.1:0-3735 GCA_035277085.1 Nitrospira sp.
GCCGGTTGCGCCGTTCACGATCCCAAAGGCTACGGACGTCCGGGCGTCGCAATCGCCCGAGGTGTGACTCCGGCAGGAAACGGTGTGCCAGACACGGCGGTGAGCCCGCCGGAGGCACTGCTGATCGTATAGGCAAACACGTCGTTCGAGCCCTGGTTGGCGACATAGAGAACGCCGCCGTCCGGCGACACCGTCACCGCCGTGGGAGTGGTACCGGCCGGCATGGGCACACCGAGAGGCCCAAGCGCCCCCGTTGCCGCATCGACCGTGAACGTAGACACGTTATTCGTGCTTTGGTTCGCGACATACAGGAAGGCGCCATTGGGCATGATTGTGATGCCGGTCGGCGTGATTCCCGTGGTGAAGGGAGATCCGGGAACGGGTGTCAGGGCGCCCGTCGATCCATTGATGGCCAATGCCGAGACGTGGCCGTTGATTTCATAGGAATTACCCCTTCATAAAAAGGCGCCTGCTTTGTACTCAAAACGCATGCCAGCACACACAAATGATTTGCGTAGATTCGCGTGCGTAGTCACAGGCAAACTGTAAATCCAGACAGCGTTTTCATCATGCCTAACAAACGAAACCTTGTTGTCGTTCTCGGATCAGGCTATGTGGCCCGTTTCATGTCCTGCCTTACAAACCATTACTCGACTGTGCTACACACGAGCCGCGACCCCCACCGGCATCTCGCCTGGCTTCCGTCCGATCAGCGCATACAATTCGACCTTGCGAGACCGGCCTCATGGCCTAACATTCCGTCCGACGCCGATCTGCTTTGGTGTTTTCCTGCTGCGCCGCTGGACGCCGTTCGAAGCTTTACTCACACATTGGCGGCATTCGGAAAGCTCGTGGTGCTGGCCAGCACGTCGGCCTATGACGTCGCAGATTCAGCGGAATATCCGCCGCCCTGGATTGATGAACGCGCGCCGATTGATTACGGGAAGGCACGCGTACAGGGAGAGGAATTTCTACGGGAGACGCGCGGGGCAACCGTGCTGCGTGTAGCCGGGATCTATGGGCCGGGCCGAAGTCCCTACGACTGGATCAAGACGGGGCGTGTCGCGGTCTCACACAAGTACGTGAATTGGATTCATGTGGAAGATCTCGCGGAGATCTGCGCGGCGGCGCTGCAATACGGCGCGCCTGCAGCGGCCTACAATGTCAGCGATGGCGTTCCGAGGACTTGGATAGAGATCGGCCGGACACTCGAAGGGCATGATTCCGCCGCAGCGCCGGCAGGAGAACCGCAGCCGGCTGGAAAACGCATCGACACGGCCAAACTTCGATCGCTCCTCGAGGAGGCCGGTGTCACGATCCGCCACCCGGATTTATTTCGTTCGCTCGAACGCATGCATCACCAACAAGCCACCGGGCTCGATCGCTGAACGCCGATTCATTATCCGAAACGGAGCAGCGACATCACGGCCAGACACACCAGGAGATTATTGATCGCATGGGCGAGGATGCCCGGCCCAAGGCTTCCGGTCTTTTCATAAATCCACGCCCATAACACGCCGCTCCAGCAGACGCTGATCAGTCCTACGACTCCATAGCCGTGCGCGAGGCCGAAAATTGACGCGCTGATGAGGGCGGCCGGGAAAAATCGGAATTTTCGCCGCAGGATCGCGAACAGCAAACCGCGGAACACGAGTTCTTCAAACAAAGGCGCCAGAATCACATACTCAAGCAGGCTCACCATCGTCAGCGAGCTGGAACCCCACACGAGATCCTCGTCAAACCACTCGGTCCAATGGCTCGAGAGCTGCCAGTGCTCCGTCACGCGATCCATGACCCATTCGCCCCAGAGCCCGCCGGCCACGACGGCGAGCACCGCCGTCATTAACCGACCTATGGAAGCCCAGGGAAGGCCGAGGCCGAAACCCTCTTGGAAGGTCATGCCAGCGGGCCGGAACAAATGATAATAGGCCAGCACCAGGAGCGGCACGTTCGTGAGGGGAATGGCGAGGGCGCGAAGAGAGGCATTCTCCGGAGGAAGATAGAAGAGACACAGCGCCATAACGATGGCACCCATGGCGCCGCCGCGCAACAACACGGCTGCTCCCACCCGGCCGGGCCAGGGCGGAGGAATTCCCGGGTCATGCAGCCTGATCGGATTTCTTCCGGCGCGACCGGCCCGCCAGATGATGGCCAGACATGCCGAGCCCGCGAGCATAAGGGCGAGTTCCACGACGGTCAGTCTGCGCGAATACGCGTACAGCTTGTCGGCACGCCGATCGGCCTCCGTCTGGAGTATCGAGGCCAGTTCGCCGTGGCCCGCGCGCCGCGATAATCGAATCATGAGCCGATCGTAAAACCATCCGACCGGTAGAACGTCCGCAAGGCGGTTCTGCAGCGCCTCGACGGTGTCGCGGTCCGGAGGTTTCTCTTCACCGTACGCCGCGCGTAGGATCTCGCCGTACTCCGGAAGCGGACCACCGAGCCGGTTCCATTCGTAGGCGGAGAGGAGCGCTTGTTGGACTTGGCCGGATTCAGCCTGGAGCACGGCCAGCTGCAAAGGCACCACCGGATCCTGTGAGCGCGCAGCTACCTCCTGATACCAGGTGATCGATTGCGCCCGCTCGGACGCGCCGTCACCCGACAGCCATTCCATCACACGCTGTTCCCAGTCGGGCGCTCGTTTGAGCCCGTCCTGGGCGTCCATGGTCCGGCCGACCATCAGGCTGAGCGCCTGCTCCGGCGAGTCAAACCGCTCGAGCTTCAGTGAAGACGCGGCCATTGCCAGCACTGCGGCGAATGACGCGATCAGGAACAGGGCCGAGAGCCAGCTTACGGCGGCGGAATACTGATGGCGGAAGGGTCCGACCGCCGGCGGCGCCGCAGTCTCACGCCACCAGGAGCGGGGAACCGCAGAAGCAGGCGAAGCAGCGGTGACGGATTCATCCATGGCGGGTGCACTATAACACGCACATTTTCAAGCCAAAATCCCCTCGAAAGTAACGACGCCTTCCATCCGACCGCGAACTGGCCGCGAGACGCATGAGTCCGCTATACTGCCCACCCGTATAACAATCCATCGGGAAGCCGGACCTCGAGCATCATGACGCTTCAAGATTTCATTCCCCCGCCTCGGCTGCTCCTCGGTCCCGGACCGAGTCTTGTGCATGCGCGCGTACTGCGTGCACTTTCTTTGCCGCTGTTGGGACACCTCGACCCGATCTTTCTGAACGTGATGAACGACATTCAATGTTCATTGCGCGGCGTGTTCGAGACCAATCATCCCTTCACGATTGCGATTTCCGGCACAGGTTCCGCCGGCATGGAAGCCTCGATGGTCAATCTCGTGGAGCCTGGCGACTCGGTCATTATCGGCATTAACGGTGTGTTCGGCACAAGGCTGGCGTCAGTCGTAGAGCGATGCGGCGGCAAAGCGATTCCCGTCGAAGCTCCATGGGGAGAATGCATTCAGCCCGAAGCCGTTGAGCAAGCCATCGCCCGCTCGGGTCCGGTCAAAGCCGTCGCCGTCGTCCATGCGGAAACGTCCACCGGCGTTCAGCAGCCTCTCGAAGACATCGCCGCGGTCTGCCGGAGCCACGGAGCCCTGTTCGTCGTGGATGCCGTCACGTCGCTGGGCGGCCTTCCGGTCGGCGTCGATCGCCTCGGTATCGACGTCTGCTACAGCGGTACACAGAAATGCCTGAGCTGCCCGCCCGGATTGTCGCCGTTCACCATGAGCGAGCGGGCGCTTGCCGCCGTCAAGGGCCGCCGGACGCC
>DATELB010000237.1:0-2503 GCA_035277085.1 Nitrospira sp.
CCGCGGTTTTTCAGAATCGTCCGAATCTCGTTCACTGTCGCTTGGCTATAGCCGAGATTGATCGCCGCCGTGATCAACGCGTTTGCCGCCTGATTGAACGATGCGTCCGGCGTCAGCAAAAAATGATGCTGGAGGATGACCGTGTCCGCCTTGGCGGCCGTGATCGCGCCGCGGATCTGCCAGAGCGCGGCCGACCAGATTTCCCCGTCGTCATGTACATCGCCATCGAGGTCTTTTGGATAATGTTTGGTACTGTCCAGACGGCGCAGGCAGGGCGGATTGTCCGTGCTGTACGAAGTGGAGTCCCAATCCGCAATGCAGAGGTCTTGGAAGCCGCCGCTCAACTGGGCGCCTAGCGTGCCGGCCCAATAATCGCCAAACCCTTCCCCCATCGACCCCGCCTCGACTGTTTCGCCGAAGCCCGACACCTGGTTGTCCTGGATCGAATGACCGTACTCGTGCCAGATCACCTCGGCATCCTCGGCGTCGTCCACCCCGCCCGTCCCATAGGTGATGCTCTTGGATGAGGATATGTAGAACGAGTTGTCTTTCTTGTACCGGTCGATGCTGAAGACCTGCTGCCGGTTGTTCACGCTCGTAAAACCCAACGACTGAATGTAGCGCTGGGCATAATCCAAAAAGTAGTACCCCATCGTCTCGCTGAAGCCGTCTTGGCTGCGATCGAAGACAAAGGTCTGGCTCGCCGACGACACCCTGACTTTGCTGCCGCTGCTCGAGGCATATTTTCCCGTCAGGAAGCCGCTGCCGTCGAGTTCGAGCAGCGTGACGGTGCGGTAGGCGTTCGAGGGGACCGCCGACGCGGCGTCCTTGTTATCCCGCAAGGTGTTGTTCTTGGACGCGACCACGGCATTGACGAGAAACACGCGACCGCTGCCGGTCACATAGCGATTCAGGTCCTTCGCCGGCGCGAGGACCGCACCTTTGCGCGCATGCACGAAGAGCTGCCACGTCGGTCCATGCGTCGGAAGGACGACTTCCCAGGCCAACGTTGGCGTGCCTGAGTGTGCATAGATCACGAGCCGAGCCGTCGGCGCAGACACGTCCGCGGCATCTCCGTCATCGGTCGGCCCGGCTGGGACCGCGCCCCGAGCGGACTCGATGGCCTGCTCGCGCTTCACCGACGGAATACCGGATGCCAGCAATGCGCTCGGTACGAAACCGTTCGTGAAACCGACCACGCGGCCGTCGCGATTGAAGTGGACCGACAGTACGCCGCCGTAGACCGGCACCCCGTCGAGCGTTTGCACGAACTCATACACCCGACCCATCGGCGTCTCCCTGGAGCCCGCAGGCATAATGCCCGGCAGCGAGGCGTCCAACTTCAAGAGCGCAGCCTGAGCGGCGAGGAACTGGCGCGCCGACTCCTCCGTGGCGGCGATCGGATCGGACAACGTCCCGTATACGGCTTTGGGTGTTCCCCACGTACTCCATGTCACCGACACAGCACCGGAGGTTTTTCCTAGAAAGGCCGCCCACAGCGGAAGCAGGTTCGGATCCGGCCGGCCCTCCGGCTGGGGAGCAATAGCCGAATCGTGCCTTTTGGCATCTCGATCCGGAGCAGCGGCGAGGACGGTCGTGGCGATGAACACGCTGAAGACCACCATCACAACGGCCAAGAGCAGACATCGTTCCCGGACCCAACGTGAGGACATAAATGTTCTCCTATTGTTTTCCGACCCTAGGAAATGCACGCTGCGGAGGATTTTTTTTTGAAGCGGAGGGATGGTACTACAACGTCAACTCAATTGGTATGACTGAATTGAAGCCGCGCTGAGAGTTTACCGGACCTTCATACGGCGTTAACCTCTCTGTAGTCCATGACACCTTTTCTTCTTCCTAAAACTGAGCAGACCGCCGTTCCGCCCACCGAAGCGGCCGCATGACCGTCCCCGGTGCCGCCACGGCGCCGATCATCGCTTCCCTTTTTCCTCTTATTGCCGGTGCGGAAGAGATTGCAGACGCTGGGTGAGGCGGAGGTTTTCGCCGGCATCGACCGGGCAGTCGATCACGGCGGGAATGTCGCGCTGCAAGGCCTGTTCGAGAATCGGGCGGAGTTCACCTGGTTCCGTCACCCGATAGCCGGCGGCCCCAAAACTTTCCGCATAGCGCACGAAGTCCGGATTGCCGAACTCGACGGCGGACGTACGGCGGAACCGGACTTGCTGCTTCCAGCGGATGACGCCATAGCCGTTGTCCCGCCAGATCAGGATTACGACCGGCAGCTTGAGCCGGACCGCCGTCTCCAGCTCCTGGGAGTTCATCATAAATCCACCGTCGCCTGTGACGGCGACCACCCGGCGCTGCGAATACAGCAGCTTCGCCGCAATGGCTCCCGGGACTCCGATGCCCATGGCGGCAAATCCGTTCGAGATGATACAGGTGTTCGGCTGCTCGCAGGCAAACATGCGCGCCATCCAGAGCTTATGGGCGCCCACGTCACAGACGACGACATCATCATCCCTGAGCGCAGCCCGAAGCTCAC
>DATELB010000238.1:0-4380 GCA_035277085.1 Nitrospira sp.
TTTGAAGAGAGTAAACGCCGATTCTCCCGATGGATGGCAAGTCCAGAATTGGAGTCCGCCGAAGAACTGGCGACCCTTTGCCTGGCAGATTACACCCTCTTAAAGGCCTACGCCGATCACCCCAACGACCCGGAAGTTGTCGAGAACGTGTTACGGTTGAAAAAGATCCTCACGCATTGAACCAAGCCGAAAACAGGCAATGCCGAGAGGCGTGCCGGGAGTTCGGTAGGTTCAATCCTCTGCGAGCGGAACGTGATCCCTGGGAGAAATGCTCCCAGGGATCGAGGACTCCTGATACCGCACCAAGCCTTTAGGACGTCGGAATGACGAGCACCTCAACACGACGATTTTTTTGGCGACCCTCATCCGTCGTGTTCGGGGCGACCGGCTTCCTGTCCGCATAGCCGGCTGAGGTGATCAGACTTGCCGACATGCCGCCTGATTCTAAGGCGGTGACCCCGCTCGTGGCCCGGGCTGTGGATAGTTCCTTATTCGTGGGGAATCTCTTCTTCAGCGTACTCCGGATGGGCCGATTGTCCGTGTGCCCGTCGACGGCCACCTTGTATTCAGGATATTCCTTCAAGACAGCGCCGACTCGCTTCAGCGCGTCGACTCCAGCCGGCTTGAGCTGGTCTTCCCCGGATCCGAATAGCATCGAAGAGGTCAGATTGATCCGAAGACGCTCATTATTGAGATCGACCGTGATGTTGCCTTGCTCGATCTCCGGTCTCAGCGCCCGGATCAGCCCTCTTTGAGCTACGGTGAGTTTCGCCATCTCGGCAGAGAGCTCGCCCCGGAGGCCAGCGAGTTCTTTGTCACGATCCGCTAACTGCTTCTGTAATTCAGCCAGACGTTGGTTTGAAGCTCCAAGCTCAGCAGCCAGTTTGTCATTGTCAGTCGTTCCTGCATGAATCCCTGAGGCTTGTGACTGCGCTGCTGCAAGCTGAGATTCGAGCTGCCTGTTCCGCTCGTGTGCCGCAGCCAAGTCTGCTGCGAGCCGATCCTTGTCGCCTGACCCGGCCTGCAGTGCCGCTACTTGCGATTGTGACGCAGCCAATGAGGCTGCGAGTAAGGCCTTTTCACTGTTCGCATCAGACAGTTGGCTGGCTAAGTGGGATGCATCGCTCCCGCCGGTTCGGAGGGCGGCCAATTCCTGATCGCGAGCCGCAAGTTGCCGCTCAAGATCTGTCGTCCGTGACTTCGACGCGTCGAGTTCTGCCTGAGCCGATCGCAGCGAATCATTGGCGCTGGATTGCGCCGAGGCGAGCTCTCGATTGCGGTCGGCGAGTTGTCGCTCCAAATCGCCGGCCCGAGTGCTCAACACGCCATTCTCCTGTTGTGCAGCCGCCAGTGCATTTCGCAATCGCTGCTGTTCTGCCTCCCAGGAAGACGGATGACGGTACTCATACCCGCCATCGCAGCAAATCGAACCCAAATCGAGTGCCCCAGCGTTGCCTGCCAGAGCAAGCATACTGGCGGCGAGAACAGCGACCTTCACGGACTGCATCATGGGTCTCCTTTCGATAAGAAGTTGCCACTGTCGGATCGGTTTCGGGTGATCTCGGGACTCAACACCCTTATGGCATTACAGCGCGACGCCCAAGAAACTGCTATCAGTCAGGCGGCTTATATACTTGGACAACGCATCTTTGTAAATACCGCAGAACACAGTTTTGGTAACAGCTTGGTAAAAAGTTCCACCGAAGGCTTTACCCGCTGTCTGGCGACACCTTGTGGGGTGAGGTTGCTTAAGGAGGTTCGAGGAGATTCGTCAACCGCAGGTCACTTGCTCAGCATCGCCTTTCCGACATGCCGGCGCTTACTGGGACGAAGAGTCCTGGGCTAGTGGTTCATGTGTAAGATTGGCGCCAATTTCAGTCGCAATGGTCTGCGCCTCGTCTAAATGGTCCTTCACGATCCGCATCGCATCCGCCGTCCAGTGCTCGACCCGCGGATCCGTTAACGTCGGTGCACGCTGCTTCAATTCACCCAAGTCCTTCTCGTGATCTTGGACCATAAATGACATGAAGGCTTTGTCGAAGTCCTTCCCTGAGAGCTGCGAGAGCTTCCGCTGGATCTGTTGGTGCGGCATGCTCAACTCCCCTTCCTTCTTTATGAGCCTTTGTACGTCTTCGATGACCTTCTGATGGTCTTGGATCATGCGTGCGCCATACTGCTTGACCCGATCGCTCGATGCTTTTTGGAGGGCCAACTGACCGAGCGCCACTTCCGCTTGATGTCGTTCGGCAGCCTTCTGCAGAAACCCCTGCTCTAACTCGGGTATGCCTTCTGCTAGCGCACCAAAGGCCGGCGCTGTGAAAACGACAACAATAATGGCCGCGATGGCGCCTATGGTGACCGCACGTATCATTCTAATATGATTCCGGAAGTACATTCGGACTGGCACTGGGAGCACCTCTAGGAGATCCTGTCAGAGGATAGACCCCGTATGTGTCCATGCCGCGGCCTAGGAATCACTGACATGAGCCCGCAATTCCTGAATCCCGGTGCTTATCCGCATGACGTGATTCGTGCAGGCAGGCACCGAGCGATATATGATGCGATCGCTGCATGCCCCTCTGTTCCCGGATGCGTGTCGTCTCGCCACCATAAGAGTTTGCCGTGCGTTTCATACAGCCGCTTGGCTTCTCGGATGAGGTACGGTTTCACGTCTTGACATACGAGTCCCTTGGAGCGACAGGCTTCAAGAAATGCTTCCGCAAATCCAGAAGGCCTCGAGTCATCGGCCTGCGGTTTGCCCTCGAATAACGAACGATACACCTCGCCTTTGGTTGGAAGGATCAGAATCGTCAGGTCAATGTGACGCTCGGTTATGAGCTTCTGCATCGCGTCCATCGTCTTTAGCATCTTTGGATAGTTCGGATGCTGCTCGACCGCAACACGTGATGCCTTGGCCCACTGTTCTTGCCCGTCCAGAAAAAAGACCGGAGTGCCGTCTGGCAAAAACCGAGTTACCACATTCGACGGCTTTCCCTTTACCTTGATACGGATGGCTTCCATCCATTGCCGCAGAGGCGAGCGATTCCTGTACGTCTTGAACTTGACGCGCCAGGCGGAGATCCCTTTTTGCCAGGGGAGCTGTGAAAGATCCCAGACTTCACCGCCATCGTCGTCCATATCGTTGCCTGTATACCAGGTCCAAATCATGCGAGTTGGGGTCGCAAGCTTCAATCGCCGCCCTTCGATCGCGAAATTGATGAACTGTTCATAGGGACCACCGGGAAACGAAAGGTTATAGGTGTGAAAGCCGTATTGCGTCTCTAGTACGCGGGCAAACACTTCCTCGTCCGTCGTTCCCCCGCCTGCCGGGAATGAGTCTCCCAACACGAGCAGATTTGTTTCGTGCGGTCCTGGGACATTCCGAAACCCGTACTCATCGGTCTGAAATACGATATGCCGCACTTCCCGCACGGCGGGATCACCGGCCATCGCAGCCAAGTCCCCATAGCTTTCGGTTTCCAAGGTCACATTTGGGTCCCATCGCCCGACGATCGGCAGCTCTGGCAGTTTGTGGGATGTCACGTTGAAAGGACTGTAATGCAACTTATGTCCGAACGTCGGACGGAGGATGAGATCGAGACCGACGAGGGAGAAGCTGACCGCGATGACGGACAAGAGAAAGTTCTGCAGGATGCGATCGAGAGCTCGTGATCTGGCAGGAAACATCGCCAGGACGATTGGGATACCTAGCGCGACCTCAATCCATCCGGAAATGAGGACGCCTTCGGCATAGAGTAATCCCGTTCCCGCCCCGGCAAGTAAGGCTAACGTCCAACGCAATCGACGATCGTCCACGTCCTATCCTTAACTAAAAGCTGTCTCTCGATCAACCGGAGAGAAACATCACGGATAAAACTCAACGTTCCTGCCGCCGCATTATCATCGCTCGGCATCAAGGCGTTCCCTAGCGGACGATACTAGGTCACCCGAGGTTGAATGCTCACAGCAGGAATGCTGTTCGAGAAAAACCAGAGTTCACACCAATGTGCCGTCGTTTGCAATGGGCATAGTGTGAGGGTCTTATCCTTCGCTCAACAGAGGCCCAGACCATGATCCTTCAGATGCTATTGTCGCTTACCATCGCCACCATAATAAGCATGACCGGTTGTGCACAGGAAAAAAGCCGGACAGGCGCCGGACCGGCTCGGGACTCAGGACGGGGCAGCGTCTCTAGCCCGAGCGTTTCTCCAGAGCGGCCAAAGAAACCAGAAGCAAGCACATCCCAAGAGAGCCCTCAGCACAAAAGCACCAAGCCGCCGGCGGTACACAAAGACCAAAAAGAGCCAGAGGTGGCCGGACTCCCTCCAAGCGGCCGTGGAAAAGATGTCACAAAGCCGGCCCAGTCGGTGACGCCTCTCG
>DATELB010000239.1:0-2271 GCA_035277085.1 Nitrospira sp.
AAACAAGGAATGGCCATCGGCGAAGCGGTGGCCCGCCGCGGGATTCGCAAGCAGTACTACCTGGAAACCCGGGGCGACGTGCTGCTGCGGAACAAAGACGTGTTCCGTTTCTGGAAGACGCTTGGATTGGCCTACATGTTCATCGGCATCGAGGCAATCGACGAGGAAGGGCTCGCGCTCCACCGAAAGCGGATCACGCTCAGCAAGAATTTCGAGGCGCTCGACTTTGCCCGCTCGCTCGGCATTACGGTCGCGATTAATTTGATCGCCGATCCTTCATGGGACCGCCGGCGTTTCGAGGTCGTGCGCCAGTGGTGTCTTGAGATTCCCGAGATCGTCAATGTCAGTGTGAACACGCCCTATCCCGGAACCGAGACCTGGCACACGGAAGCCCGGCGCGTCACCACCCGTGATTATCGGCTTTACGATATTCAGCATGCGGTGCTGCCGACGCACATGCCGCTGCCCGACTTTTATGAGGAGTTGGTCAAGACGCAGCAGGTCTTGAACACGAAGCATCTGGGTTGGACAGCGCTGAAATCCACCGCCCGCATCGCCGCGGGGCATTTGCTTCGCGGACAGACGAACTTCGTCAAGATGCTTTGGAAGTTCAACAGCGTCTACAACCCCAAACTGCAGATGGCCGATCATGCCCGTCCGGTCACCTACGAGATGCCGCTGCCGCCGAAACCGGTGGCCGTCATCAATCCGCAGCTGCTCTACATTCACCGCAGCCAGGGCCGCGCAGGACGCGTCCTCGACGATGCCACCGAACAGTTTGTGGAAACCACTAGAATGCGCAGCACGGGCTGACCCACTTGCGATCATGCCGGCGATCAGGATCTCTAGGACTGCCCGGCTTGGCCCTGCCAGAGCATGTCGTAGCCGAGTTCCTTGGTCTCGGCGCACATGGCGGCAAGGTCGGAAAATTTTTTCGTGAAGAGTTCGTTGGCATGAGAACGTTCATGATCGTCAAACGAACGCCAATACGTGACGATCACATAATGATCGTGCGCCTCTTTGGACGAGGACAGCGACCCTTCTTCCGACACAAAGCCAGAGAACCGGAACACCTGTCCCGCGAGAAATCCGCCCCGCTCCCCTCCATACGTCTCTTTCACGACACTGCAGAGCTCCCCGACGGCCACTTCGATGTCGTCGAAGGTGACTCCCGGCTTCAAAATAACGGTGTTGAACAACATCTTAGCCCCGTAAGGGACGGTAATTGGTCCGAACATCTCTTCCTCCAGTCGAGCCAGCCCCGCCACTGGCGCCGGCATTAATTGGTATCGAGTTATGGCAGGTTGAGAGTCATTCTACCGCACAGCGCGGCGCTCGCCGATGCCCAACCTGAGCGCTTCGACGTCCAGCTCATGCTCCAGGCGGTGCAGCACATCGTCGCTGATTGCGCCGTCGTTGCGGAGAGCGATCAAAGCCTGTCGTTCGGCGCTGAGAGTCTCATGGCGCAAGCGGCGGAAGGCCTTCACTGTCTCGGCCGCACATTCAGGGTCCACTGCGCCATTGCTCGAGAACCGCTCTCGCCGCCGCGTGTAGTGGTCGCGAAGGCGATCCACATGTTCGACCGCCGCCGACGGCTGTCCCGACAATTCTTCCAATCGTCTCAAGGCCATCGCCGCCGCATGCTCACGCGCGTGCATTTCTTCCGCTTCCATCGTTCGATCGTCATCCTGTATCCGCAAGACACGGATCAACGGCGCCAGCGAGAGCCCCTGCAGAACGAGCGTAGACAGGATCACCGAAAAACTGATCAAGATGATTTCCGCCCGGAAGGGCAGAGGCGTTCCGGCCGTCGTCGTCAACGGGAGAGCCAGCGCCGCAGCAAGAGTAACGATGCCGCGCATCCCCGTCCAGCCGATCAGGAAAATGTTCGGCCACGGGGGAAGCGGATCTCGAGTCCGGATCGTCCGGCTGATCCAGCGGGGAATCAGGGCGGCGAGCGGCACCCAGCCAAGGCGGACGATGATGGTGGTCAGGCTGATGATCGCACCGGAAATTACCAGCAGGCTCAGCCGTTCGCCCGTTGCCGCCTCGCGCAAGGCGCCGAGCTGGAGCCCGATCAGAATGAAGATGAACCCGTTCAAGACGAAGATGAGGAGATCCCAGACTGCCCGCGCCTGTAGGCGCGTGACCGGCGAGACCGCTTCGCTGAAATGTTGCCGGACATGCAAGCCGCCGGCGACGCAGGCGAGGACCGCCGAGGCGTGCGCCTGCTCTCCCAGGACCCATGCGACATAAGGAGCGAGCAGCGTG
>DATELB010000240.1:0-4642 GCA_035277085.1 Nitrospira sp.
AATCATCGCAGACAAGTTCACGGGACAGTCCCGCGGATTTGGCTTCGTGGAGATGTCCTCGGATGCCGAGGCAAAGGCCGCGATCACGGCGCTCAATGGCTCGGACATGGGTGGCCGCTCGTTAACAGTCAATGAAGCGAAACCGATGGAGCAGCGTTCAGGCGGTGGCGGTGGATTTGGTGGCGGCGGTGGCCGTGGCGCCGGCGGAAAGCGCGATCGCTGGTAAGCCGCTGACGCTGATTGGATAGGCGAAAGGGTGCCATGACAGCATGGCACCCTTTTTTTGTGCACAGACCCTTGAGCGATCCCCTCCTCTTCACTCTAACACCGCTCGTTCGGCCTCCTCTGTCAGCCGATTGAGTTCCGTCTCGAGCGCAAGGCGGTGTAATTCGAGCGCGAGATCATCGCCATCGCGCGAAACAAACATCGACTTTCCATAAAGAAACAGACCCCGTGAGAAGGGGTAGGGGACCATAAAGCGGTCCCAGCTCGAGAAATGTCGTTTTGCTGAACAGGCAAAGGCTAAGGGGACAATGGGGAGTCCGGTGGCCTTCGCCAGTTGGATGACACCAATCTTTGCGACCTGTCGTGGCCCCTTCGGGCCATCTGGCGTCACCACCAGATCGTGCCCAGCGCGGCCTAATTTGATCAGCTCACGTAGAGCACCAGCTCCGCCTCGAGTGCTTGAGCCACGAACCGCCTGATGACCGAAGCGCGCAATGATGCGAGCGATGATCTCGCCGTCCCCGTGCTGACTGATGAGCACATGCGCCCCGGTTCCGCGATACCCCGCCGGTATCATAAGTTGTTGCGCATGCCAGAACGCGAGGATGATGTTGCCTCCGCTCCGATAGAGGGCGTCGACTTCCTGATGCCCGCGTGTCTCAGGACGTATGGTTGCCGCAATGGCCCGCACCAGCGCCGCTCCTACTGGAGGCAACAATGAAAACTTGGCCCAACGTTCGAGGCGGCTCTTGATCGGGGCCTGCATGTGATTCCTCATCACTGGTTCTTTTGTCACCACGTCGATGCGATCACAAGGGACGGAGCCTGTTCTCAGCCTTCCAGTCAAGGTAGCTGGAAGCGAACGCTGAGTCAAAAGAAACAGGCGCCTCTAGACATTCCTGCCACCCCCCGCGTACGCTTCTCCCAAGTTTCTGTATCTTTTTCGACGGCGCCCATTGCTGAGACGCACACCTAACTAGGGGGTCTGTATGGACCTTTCTTTCCTCGTCGCAATCCTGGTTACTGTTTTCCTGCTGTTTCTGACCCTCAAAATTGTCCCGGAATATCAACGCCTGGTTGTGCTCCGGCTAGGCAGGGTGTTGCCAACGCCAAAAGGGCCTGGGCTGGTCGTGATCATCCCATTCATTGACCGGCCAATTCGGGTGGATTTACGAGAAACGTATCTCGAAGTGCCGCACCAAACCTGCATCACGAAAGACAATGCACCAATCTCGATTGACTTCCTCATCTATTCCCGGGTCCTAGACCCGACGTTGAGCGTCGTGAAGGTCCAGGACTTTGCAGGCGCTTCACAGGGCATTGCCACTACCACCTTGCGAGCCGTCGTGGGGGACATCCCGCTTGACGATGTGCTGGCCAAACGCGACCAGATCAATCACATCCTGCAGGCGAAAATGGATGAAGTCACGCAGCGCTGGGGAGTCAAAATCACCACGGTTGAAATTCGGGAGATCACGCCTCCTCAGGAGGTGCAAGAAGCGATGACGCGCCAGATGTCGGCCGAACGGAGCCGGCGGGCGACCGTCACGGAAGCGGAAGGCAAGAAACAGGCGGCCATTGCCGTGGCAGAAGGTGAAAAGCAATCGGCGATCTTGAGCGCCGAAGGTGACCGACAGGCCAAAATCCTACGGGCGGAGGGATTCGCGCTCGCGCTCGCGAAAATCTTTGAAGTGGCGAACGGGGTCGATGCCAAGACCATGAGCTTGCAATATTTGGAGACCTTAAAGGTAATGGCCGCTGGCCCGTCCACAAAGTTCATCCTGCCCATGGAATTCAGCTCACTGCTAAGCGGCCTGTTGGCAGACAACAAGTTGTCGTTCAAAAAAGAGTAAGGTCGATCTTGAGGCACCGGTCTCTCGCGCCTCAACACGAATGGTAAAAGCTATGAGGTCACAGAAACTGCTGGCAGCGTCCGGTCGGCGGCGGGTGTTCTTGTTCCGTGGAGATACTACCGGTGCCGACTACGTCTAGTGGGAGTAATGCCTAGCTTCTTCATCCTGTACTGAAGGGATGTGCGTTTCATGCCTAGCTTTGTAGCGGCACCGGCTGCGCCACCAATCACCCATCGGCATTCTTCGAGGGTCCGACGGATGAGGTTGCGCTGGACATCTTCCAGGGCTGAGGCTTCGAGGTCACCATAGTTGACAGGCCATGCCTTGGTCGCCTCAGTCATGAGCTGCAATAGGGATTGGCATTTCTCCTGAATCCCTATCCAAAAAAAGTTGTTAAGTTTGACCTCGGCGTTCTTACTCCATTTGACAAACTTTACCCCGAAGTGAGTACCGTTAGCCCACTGTACTGTGGCATCCTCAATCATGACCGGATCTTGGTCTTGAGAGAGATAGAGGACTAGCGCCAGTCGCATTCCGATATGAACCGGATTGTGGCTTTCGATTCGCAGTCCTTCTCGTGAGACATCGGTTACCAGTCCCTTGGCCATTATCTCCGGAGTGAGGTAGCTGACCGAAGCCTGGAGCGGTATACGGGGAACGCATCTCTCCTTCCATGCTTTTTCGTTTACGGCCATTTTTTTGCCGTTCTGCGGATGGTTACCAATTGGCTATCGGTGTCATATAACTATGCGCCTATGGTGCGGGTCTGTCACGTGTTGCAGCATAAATTGCAGTCAAACTGCGCTAGGGATCGAGAGGCCCAGGCACCGATCCGCTTGACGAGAGCAAGTAAGGCTTCATCTTTTGCACATGAGCGTGCTAACCGACTGCATAAAGAAGGGATCGCTTCTCGACGCTAAAGGGTTTGTCAGCACACCTGGAACCAGGCGGGCAATGACGTTTCTATCGCTTGGCACTTTCGATTCTCTATGGCGACGAGTTGAGCAGGAAATGGCGGTCCGGCACCTACACACCGAACGACGTTGGCTTGAAGCATATATCGCTGAACGACCGTCTGCTGAAGGAGGTCGTGGCTGGCTGCACAAGCTCGGCTTCGAACGCGTTGTCGGCAGCGAGTATTCCTTGGAACTCGTGACCGGTCACGGACAGGCCTTCCTGCATGATCCGTTGTTGCGCGGTGGGTTTCTCGACGACGTGTATGAGTGCTTTGAGGACCCCAAACTTGCTGATGAGTTCATGACAGCAGTGTCGGAGGATGTCCCGAGCTTTATGCATTTAGTCGCTCAGCGCTGCATTCTGTCCGCATGGAAACCGTGAGGACGACATCAATTTGTTCACAATCGCTGGCGATCGGGCCTTTCAGGAGGCCGTCGGTCTGTCTAGGTCTTCTCGTCGATGCCTGCTATCGCTCTTTGTATCGCATCATACAGTTCGGCCACAGCGTTCTTCTTGTCTACGACTTCCGAAGCCCCGGCTTTTTTCATGGCATATGACGTGTAATCCTTCAGATCGCGCGTGAGTCCGACGACGGCAATCTGCGGATACTGGCTCTTGATTAGTCGTGCCGCTGCAATCCCGTCCATCTTCGGCATGATAATGTCCAGGACGACGACTGCCGGCTGAACCTTTTCGATACACCCAAGTGCCTCCTCACCATCACTGGCTTCTCCAACCACTGCGATGCCGGGATAACCTTCCAAAGTACAGCGCAATCCTTGCCGTACCATGGTGTGGTCATCAACCAGTAACACACGAATCGCTCTGGCTTTGGAATGCGAGTCCGACATCGACGACCGCCTTTCACAGTATGGCGGCGGTCGGGCCTTCCAGGAGGCCGTCGCAGTTGTGTGGTGAGCGTAAGTTCAGTGTGGGCACGTGAGAGGCGCACGTCAATAGGAGTACCCCTATAGACAGAGGCGTTTCCCCCTCGCGACCCGCTAAGTGGATACACCTCCGGCCCGAGAAGTGTCGCGAAATTGAGCTGGGGAATCGTCGGTTCGAACTGCCCGGCGGGGACGGTCGTAAACCCCGTCTCGCCTGAGGACAAACGTAACGGGGCGTGCGTTTTGTGAGCTCATAGGAGGTGGCGGAACCGTGCGGGTCACTTCTGTTTGTCGCCGACGTGCTTTCCCTTGTGCAAATCAATGACCGTTCCTGCCTCGTTCAACTCAACAGTAACTTCTGTTCCTTCGGCAAGAGCCTTGGTTTTCGTCTCCTGCAAGAGGAGTGGAAAGGATTGCTCGCCCTCCGCGGTTTGCAATTTGATCTCTTTGTTCATTTTGCCAACGTGGATGAGCTTTCCCGTTACAAACTTATGCTGGCCCTTTTCTCCTTCCAGGTGCACGTCGACGATGGCATTGTTCTCATTAACCGATACCTCAACCTTGTCGCCGGCTTTGAACGCGCGGCCCTGGCGACGTGCCTCATTTTCACTGAGTTGGTAAGTCGTCCCTTCTTTTGTTTTGATGGCTAGGCCGCCGCCCGATTCGATGATTTCGCCCTTGAAGTGTTTGTGCGCTTCTCCTTTTTGATCCCCGACGGCT
>DATELB010000241.1:0-54620 GCA_035277085.1 Nitrospira sp.
TCCTTGTTTGGCCTGGATGAAGGCGACGTCGTCGACGATGAACACTCCCGGTTCACGCACGCGGCTCAAGTCGGCGACGATGGCCTCGGGGCTGCGCACGCGGTAGCTCCGGCCGTAAAACGTCCAGGCGCTGCAGAAGGAACAGTCCCAGGGGCAGCCGCGGGTGAATTCGATCGAGGCGCAAGGATCGAGGACCCCGATGAAATATTTCCGTCGATGGCGAAGCAGATCCCGCGCCGGATGGTGGTCGTCCAAGTGTTCGAGCATCCGGACCGCCGGTCCTTCTCCGTCAAGCGTGATCGCGCCGGGCACCAGGCCGAGACTCCGGCGGTTGCCCGCCAAGGCCTCAAGCACCGGGCCGATGGCCGGTTCGCCTTCACCCTTCAGCACGCAGTCGATCGCACCCTCGCCGTGTGCGAGTATGGCGCCGGCCACGAACGACGCGCTGTGCCCGCCGACGAAGACTCGGCAGGCCGGCAGCAGCGCTTTCGTCAGTTTGGCAAGATCCACAATCTCGGGGACGTTCGCCAAATAGTTGCAGGAAAACCCCACGACGTCCGGCCGCTGTTCGTTCAGGAGGCGCACGTAGTCGGCCTGCGATTCTACTTGTAAATCGAGCAGCGTGACCCGGTGACCGAGTGCCCGTGCCGCAGAGGCGACGAGTTCGAGGCCCAGCGGTTCAAGGCGCAGGTAGATTTTCGTATACATGAGCGGACCGGGATGCACGAGCAGGACGTTCATGTCGACCTCCGTCTTGTACGTTGACTCTAGGAAGTCATCCAGCCAGGCGCAACAAGGTGTCGACCTAGGCGGCAATCACCGATAGGACGATCGCATCCCGTGCGCAACGGACGAGGCGGCGGGTGAAACGCTTCGGCACGCGAGACGGACAAGGCTTGAGCGAAGAAGCAGGACAGGATCTGCAGCGACCTGGAGGGAAGCGCTGGTATGTACGACCGTTTTTCCATAGTCGTCCCAGAGACCTACCTAAGGGTCATCGGTATCCTCCGACTTTCGCATCGGCTCTGTCAACCGCCGTCGGTGCGGCGGAGGCTCCCGCGGTCGTTCCGGCTGTGATATGCTGCGTCACAGCATGCGCTCTGCATCAACGGAACAAAGCGAAATCGCAGCGGCGACGGCGAAGCGCAGGACCTTCGCCATCATCAGCCATCCGGACGCCGGCAAGACCACACTCACGGAGAAATTGCTTCTCTACTCGGGCTTGATCAGGAC
Source organism: Nitrospira sp. (assembly GCA_035277085.1). Classification (GTDB taxonomy): domain Bacteria; phylum Nitrospirota; class Nitrospiria; order Nitrospirales; family Nitrospiraceae; genus Nitrospira_C. The sequence goes on from DATELB010000241.1 coordinate 1,234, forward strand.
CGCCGGGATGGTGCGCGGCCGCAAGGGCGGCAAAACTGCCGCCTCGGACTGGATGGGTATGGAGCAGGAGCGGGGCATCTCCATCACCGCTTCCGCGATGCAGTTCCCCTACAAGGATGCGGTCATCAATCTGCTCGATACGCCCGGTCACCAGGATTTCTCGGAAGACACGTACCGGACCCTGACGGCGGCGGACAGCGCCATCATGGTCATCGACGCAGCGAAGGGTGTCGAGGCGCAGACGCGCAAACTCTTTGCCGTCTGCCGCTTGCGCCGCATTCCGGTATTGACGTTCGTCAACAAGATGGATCTTCCCGGACGCCCGCCACTGGATCTGATGACCGAAGTGGAGGAGGCGTTGACGATCCATGCCAGCGCCGTGAACTGGCCAATCGGCTCCGGCAGCGATTTCGCGGGCATCGTGACGCGCGACGACCACCGCGTTGCGCTCTTCAGCAAGACCGCGCACGGCGGCGCCACGAAAGTCGACGTGCAGACAATGGATTTAGCCGACCTCTCCGCCAGCGGCCGCGTCGTGCCTGATGTCATGAGCCAGGTCGAACACGATTTGGAGTTGCTCGCGATCGCGGGCAATCCGTTCGCGCATGACCGGTTCTTGGACGGTGACGTGACACCCGTGTTTTTTGGGTCGGCGCTGACGAATTTCGGCGTCGAGAGTTTTCTGGACACCTTCGTGCGCCTGGCGCCCTCTCCCGCGGCGCGGCCGGCCGACGGAGACGACGGCGGCGAACTGGCGATCGATCCGATCGAACGTCCCTTCAGCGCGTATGTGTTCAAGCTGCAAGCCAACATGAACCCCAAGCATCGCGACAGCACGGCGTTTTTTCGGGTCTGTTCAGGCCGCTTCGAACGGGACATGGTGGTCAAGCATCACCGGCTGGGCCGCGAAATTCGCTTGTCGCGGCCCCATAGCCTGGTGGCCCAGGAGCGCAGCACGGTCGAGGAGGCGTTTCCCGGCGACATCGTCGGCATCATCAATCCCGGCGTCTTTGCAATCGGCGATACGATCTCGGTCACCGGCGGGTTCGCCTTCAAGCCGCTGCCGCAGTTCCAGCCGGAGATCTTTGCGCGCATCCGGCCCAGCGACGTCGGCAAGCGCAAGGCGTTCGACAAAGGGATGGAGCAGATGGCACAGGAGGGCACCGTGCAGATCATGCGGAGCCTCAATGATTTGGACTCGCTTGTGGCGGCGGTCGGCCGCTTGCAGTTCGACGTGCTGCAGTACCGCCTGCGCCATGAATATCGCGTCGAGACCGTGCTCGACATGCTGCCCTTCACATGCAGCGCCTGGCTCGAGGGCGATCCCGCGACCTTCAAGGCACCGTCCACCTCCATGATCGTGAAGGATCAACGAGGGCGCGTCGTCGTACTCTTTCAGGACACCCTGATGAAAAACATCGGCCGGGAACGCAATCGCGACCATGTCTTGAAGGACATGGGCTAACGTATCAATTTTGATCCGGCTGCCGTCCGAAGTGATTCAACTTCAGCGGGCGTCTTCTCGCGTTTTCCCTTGAAAATATCCGGAAATCGTCATGGTCCGGGAATGGCCTGTTTCTTGCTGAGTTACGCAGCAGGGAGGGCGCTATGGGCATTCGAATTTTAGTGGCCGACGACGATGCCGATATTAGAATGTGCCTCTCCGAACGGCTTCACTGGCTTGGACACGAGGTCGTCACGGCGGGTGACGGGCAGGCGGCGCTCGCGGCAGTCGAAGCGCATGCACTCGATCTGGCGTTTATCGACGTCTCGATGCCCCGCTTGAACGGCATTGAAGCGCTCAAACTGATCAGAAAACGGTGGCCGAACTTACCGGTCGTCGTGGTGACGGCGTATGGAACCATCCGGCTGGCCGTGGAGGCCATGAAGGAAGGCGCCGTCGACTTCATCACCAAGCCATTTGAACAGGGACAGATCGACCAGGCGGTGACGACCATTCTCGAACGGATGGGGCAGCGGGTCGAGATCACGAAGTTGATGGGAGAAATTACGCACGATGTGAAGAATCTCTTGATGCCGCTGGTCGCGGGCACGGATCTCCTCGCGGACGAAATCGACGACGTCTTTCGGCATCTGACGACGATGGAGCCGAAACGCGCGGAGCAGAGCCATTCGGCGTGCGACGAAGTGATCGCCATGTTTCGCAACACGTCACGGCGCATTCAGGACCGGATGAAGGCGATTGCCGATTATGCGGCGGTCACGCGCGTGTCGCAGAAGTTCGAACCGTGCACGATCGGAAAAATCGTAGACAGCGTCATGAAATCGTTGCGCACCGCTGCGGAGCAGGGGCGCGTGACGCTTGCAGTCGAAGGATTGCAGGGCCTGCCGGTGATCGCCGGAGACGAAGCCAGGCTGTATTCGCTGTTGTACAATCTCGTCAATAATGCAATCCCTGAAGTGCCGCCGCAGGGGACCGTCAGCATCATCGGATCCTATCAGGCCGGCGATGATTGTATCCGGCTCAGGGTAGCGGATACGGGCAAGGGCATGACCGCCGACATTCGAGACCACCTGTTCACGAATCGCCTTGTGAGCAGCAAGAGCGGCGGCACGGGTCTCGGGACGAAGATCGTCAAGGATGTGGTCGACATGCACGGGGGACGCATTAGTGTGGAAAGCGAGCCCGGGTGTGGGACCACGTTCGACATTCGGCTGCCGATCGAGGGGCCGGCGTTCTTGCGGCCGGCGGAAGCGCCCGTGCAAGCGGATCGCCAGCGCGTCTGAGGGGCTACCGGGGAGCGGTGGATTTCATGAGGCTGTCGGCCTGCGGCGGAAGGAACCCCTGATACCCGCGGTGACGCTCCGCGAGTTCGAGAACCGTAAACGGCTGGCCGTCAACCATTTCCGGCGATGAAAAGATCTGACGCAGTTGTCCGCCGGCAGGACCGACGACGGCGCCGGCGAATTCAACCCCGTTGCTCTTGAGCCGCGACACCGCCCGGTCGATGTCCTCCACGCGCACCGCGATATGGTGGAAGACATGGTCGCCGAATGCGGCCACCCAGCGTGGAATGATGCTGGTTTTGCCGCGGGCATCCGCATACGCCTGATCGACGAACAACGCGGGATACCCGGTCTTTCGATAGACCTTGGCGTACCAGTCGTCATACTGCAGGGTTTCGTCGTACGCATAGCCCAGCGCGACGAACGCTTCGGCGCGCCGGTCGATGTCGAGCGTGCGTAACGTCAGGTGGTCGACGACGGGATAGAAACCGACGCCGGCTTCATCGAGTAGCCCGCGCAGAATTCTGGCTGCCCGGTTGCGCGCCACGTATTCCATCACCATCCGTTCCAGCAATCCGTCCAGTTCTCGATTCGTATCCATCTTTGACTCCTACGGAAGGCCTGTGCCCCGTCCATCCTAAAATCTGAGGTCCCGCAGATGCTGAACAGCCGCGCGCCGGGGCGCCCCTACGAGCCGAATTTGATGCCCTGCGCCAGCGGCATGTCCGTGCCCCAGTTGACGGTGTTGGTTTGCCGGCGCATGTAGGCCTTCCACGAATCGGAACCCGATTCGCGCCCTCCGCCGGTTTCCTTTTCGCCGCCGAAGGCGCCGCCGATCTCCGCGCCGGAGGTCCCGATGTTGAGATTTGCGATCCCGCAGTCGCTGCCGGCCGCCGACAGGAACCGTTCCCCGTGCCGCAGGTTGTTCGTGAACATCGCCGAGGACAAGCCTTGCGGGACGCCGTTCTGCATCGCCAACGCCTCGTCCAGCGTACGGTAGCTCATCACGTACAAAATCGGCGCGAACGTCTCGCGCTGCACAAGCGGCCAGTGCGGCTGCGCCCGAACGATGGTCGGCTCGACGAAGTAGCCGGGACGGTTCAACACTTGCCCTCCGTAGAGGATGGCGCCGCCTTCCTTTTTGATCTCGTCGATGGCCGCACGGTACGTTTCGACAGCGCCATGGTCGATCAGGGGACCGAGCAAGACGTCCGCATCCAATGGATTTCCGATGCGCACCTGCTTATACGCCTTGATCAGCCGTTCCACGAGCTCCTCGGAGCGCGATTCGTGAACGAGAAGCCGCCGGGTGGTGGTGCACCGCTGGCCGGCGGTCCCCACGGCGCCAAAGACAATGGCCCGGACGGCGAGGTCGAGATCCGCGGTCTCGTCGACGATGACCGCGTTGTTGCCGCTCAATTCGAGCAGCGTGCGCCCCAGTCGCTGGCCCACGAGGGAGGACACGTGCCGGCCGACAGGCACGGAGCCGGTAAAGGAGATCAGCGGCAGCCGGACGTCGCGCACCATCGTTTCGGCCAGCGAGGGCTGATCGGTGATAAAAAGCGAGAAAATGCCCGCGTAGCCCTGTTGTTCCATGACCTGGTTGCACAGATGCTGAACCGCAATCGCGCACAATGGCGCCTTCGGCGAGGGTTTCCAAATGACCGTGTCGCCCGCGATCGCGGCGAGAAACGCGTTCCATGCCCACACGGCGACGGGAAAATTGAAGGCGGTGATGACGCCGACCGGTCCGAGCGGATGCCATTGCTCACTCATCCGGTGCGCAGGCCGTTCCGACGGCATCGTGGCGCCGTACAGCATGCGTGATTGGCCGACGGCAAAGTCGGCCATGTCGATCATCTCCTGCACTTCTCCGTCACCCTCGGCCTTGATCTTTCCGACCTCCAACGAGACCAGCGTTCCCAAGTGATCCTTTTTCTCACGGAGGGCCCGGCCGATCAGGCGGACCAGCTCACCCCGTTTCGGCGCCGGGACCATTCGCCAGCTCAAAAATGTCTCGCGGGCAGTGGTCGCAACAAGTTCATAATCCTGCGCCGAGCACGACCGGACGGCGGCGATGGCTTCGCCCGTCGCCGGATTGACCGACTGGATCAAGGATCCGGCTGAATGGTCGGACCACCAATGCTTGCCGATGCTGCCGCCGGGATTGACGGCTTGGATGCCGAGCGCCCTGAGCGCGGTCTGCGCGGTGCTCATCGGAAATACACTCCGAAGTCGTTCGCCAAAAAATCCTTCAAGAAAATCGATTCCTGGGTCACGAATCCTCTCGGCGCCCGGGGATGCCGCAGCACCAGATCCATGACGCAGCAGACGCTCGAGGCGGTCGTCACCTGGATGGCGGACCAAAGCTTGCCCTTGATGGATTGGGGATAGACTTTCTTGACGTAGCTTTCCTCGAAGAATTCTCCCTGCTTCGTCCCGGTCACGGACGCATAAATCAGCACCACATCCTGCAAGGTCTGGGGGATCGCATGTTCGAGCACGCGTTTCAGCGTCTTGCGGTCTTCATTGAGCCGCAGATCCTTCATCAGGAGCTGGATCTTTTCACAGTGACCTGGATAGCGGAGGGTCTTGTAGTTCATTGTCTTCACCCGACCAACGGAGCTGTCGGCCAGGGTGCCGAGCCCTCCCGACGTGTTGAAGGCTTCGTACAAGAGCCCGTCCAACTCGATCGTCTCGTAGCCTTCGAGCGGTTGGAGGGGAATTTTGCGGCCCTCTTCAATCCCGTAGCAGAGATTACCGTATTCGTTGATCAGCCCGTCCGTGGACCACGTCAGCGAGTATTTGAGCGCGTTGCTGGGATGGACCGGTAGCGCTCCGACGCGCATTTTTACGTGATCCAGCGTTTCGAAATGCGTCATGAGTTCGTGCGTCACGATGCTGATGAAGCCCGGGGCAAGTCCGCATTGCGGCATGAAGGCGCGCGAGGCGCTTTTGCTCATTGCACGGATCTGGTCGGTGACTTCGACGTCTTCCGTCAGATCGAAGTAGTGACAGTCGTGCTTTAAGGCGAGGGCGGCCACGCCGGGATTGCAAAAATAGGGGAGGCTGGAGATGATGGCGTCGACCGGATGCGCACTCAAGTAGGTGGCGACGGTTTCCGACGCCTGCACGTCCAGCACGGCGGGCGTGACGCGCGAGAGAGCCAGGTCCTCGACCAAGTGTTTCGGGGCATCAAGCGTGATATCGCCCAGGTGGACGTCGTAGGTGCCCTGCTGGGATAACAGGCAGGCCACCAGCGAGCCGATTTTTCCCGCGCCGAGCACGAGCACTCGGGGCATTCACAGACCTCCGCTGCTCCTCAGTATACTCTTCTCGCCGCCTTTGAACACGTGTGCGGCGAAATTCGACTAGCTCGTGGCGGAACCGGCGGAAGGCGAATCGGGGCAATCAATCACATACTGCGGACGCGGGGTGGACGCGGTTTGGACTTCCGTGTGACGAAACGGCGGGAGGTCGGCTTTCAGCCGTCGCAACAGCCGGCTCATCGTCGTCGCCGCCGGCACTTCGCAGAGCCATACATGCACGCCGGATTCCAACTCTTCAAAATGCCGCTGCACGCGGAAGCCCGGCTGCTCCATGAAGTAGGCGGAGAGAAAGCCGTTGACCGCCGGCACCACCCATGGATGCTGCTTGGCATAGCGATAACTGAGCCGCAGTTCGACAATCTGACTCTCGCCGTCCATCGCGGCACTGTATCAATTCTCACGTTGAGAGTGCGAGAAAGATATGTGTATGGTGGTGCGGGGCGGCGTGCGTGTCCTTCGCGGCAGCGAACACAAGGGTGACCATGGCGAGAACGACCTATAACGGAGTGACGATTCCGGCGTTCATGTACGGGACCGCCTGGAAGAAGGAGGCAACGACGCGGCACGTGCTCCAGGCGGTTGCGGCGGGGTTCACCGCCATCGATACCGCCAACCAGCTTATTCACTACGATGAGGCGCGCGTGGGCGATGCGCTGCTGCAGCTGTCACAGCAGGGCACGACCCGGAAGCAGTTGTTCCTCCAGACCAAGTTCACGCCGGTGAACGGGCAGGACGATCGGACGCCTTATGACCGCGCCGCCAGCATCACCGTCCAGGTCCGGCAATCGTTCGACAGCTCCTTGGCGCACCTGCACACCGACTATCTCGATTCCTATGTGCTCCATGGACCGTACTACCGCGGCGGCTTGGGGCCGGAAGATTGGGAGGTGTGGGCAGCCATTGAATCGCTGTATGTGGGCGGGAAAGCTAAAATGATCGGCGTCAGCAACGTATCGGCCGCCCAACTCGGATTGCTCTGTGAACGGGCGATCCATCGGCCCATGGTCGTCCAAAACCGCTGCTATGCAGCCTTGGGCTGGGATAAGGCCGTACGTGACCTGTGCCGGAGTCACGAGATTATATATCAAGGGTTTTCGCTGCTCACGGCGAACCGCGAGGTCTTTGTCGATCCCGCGATTCGGGCGATGGCGGAGACATACAACACCGGCGTGGCGCAGGTCATCTTCCGGTTCGCCATGCAGATCGGCATGGTCCCGCTCACGGGCACGACCAATCCGCAGCATATGGCCGAAGACCTCCAAGCCGACCGGTTCACGCTTACGCCGGATGAAATGCAGCGCATTGAAACGATCGGCGTCTGACCGCCAGGGGAGTGTGTCCCATGCAATACGTGCCGCTCGGTCGATCAGGTGTCAAGGTCAGCCGTCTCTGCCTCGGCACGATGAATTTCGGTCCCGAGACGGCCGAATCCGACAGCTTCGCCATCATGGACCGTGCGTTGGACTTGGGACTGAATTTCTTCGACACTGCGAACGTGTATGGGTGGAAGATCGGGGAAGGATGGACGGAGCAGATCCTCGGCCGTTGGTTCGCACAGGGCGGCGGCCGGCGCGAGAAAGTCGTGCTGGCGACGAAGGTGTACGGCCGGATGGGTGACTGGCCGAACGAAGCTCGCCTCTCCGCCCTGCACATCAAACGCGCGTGTGAAGGAAGCCTGCGGCGTCTTCGAACCGACTGCATCGATCTGTATCAGATGCACCATGTCGATCGTGACACGCCGTGGGAAGAAATTTGGCAGGCGATGGAGCAGCTGGTGCGGGAAGGCAAGATTCTGTACCTCGGCACGAGCAACTTTGCCGGATGGCAACTCGCACAAGCGCAGGAACTCGCGAGGCAGCGTCATTTTCTCGGCGTCGTGTCGGAACAGAGTCTCTACAACCTGCTCGAACGTACGGTTGAGCTCGAGGTCATTCCCGCATGCCTGGCCTATGGCATCGGATTGATCCCGTGGAGTCCGCTGGCGCGGGGGTTGTTGGCCGGCGCCTTGACGCCCGCGACCTCCGGTCGTCGTGCCGACCAGGATGTCCAACAGGAGGTGCAGAAGCACCGGGCGACGCTTGAAGGCTTCGAGCGCCTGTGCCGGGAGCTCGGCGAACAGCCGGCCGATGTGGCGCTCGCGTGGCTGCTGCACCAGCCAGGCGTGACGTCGCCGATCATCGGTCCCCGGACGCTGGAACAGTTGGACGGGTCGATGCGGGTCCTGAGTCTGACGTTAAGTAAAGAGACGCTCAAGCGGCTGGATGACTTGTTTCCGGGGCCGGGGGGTGCGGCCCCGGAAGCCTACGCCTGGTAAGAGCAGGCTGTTGAAAAGGTCCCTTGCTCACCCCCCACCCAGACGCAAGACGCGTCTTTCACCAAGCTGCGTTCTCGCATCACTCCAAGGTTTAACGTACGCCTCACCCTCTCGTTCGCTGCCGCCGACCGCGGAACGAAGCGTCCTGGCGCTTCGGGGTCGGGAGGGTAAGATCGCCGGGCCTTTTGAACAGCCTGCAAAAAAGTCTGGCTTCAAAAAAGAATGTCTGGCCGCGCCTACATTCTCGCGTTTAGAGCACGGCCAGACGTTCCTCTATCGCCGTTCGTCCTCGGGGACACGCGCCTCCCTCGGAGACCGTTCGACCGCCGGGGATTTCTCCATCGTGTCCGACTTGTCAGCCGGTGTTGCGACCTGGTCGTTCCGTCCTGATTTCTCGATCGACGGAGCCTTGTCGGCGGCGACCGGTTGGATGACATCGGTCCGAGCAGCCTGCTTCACGGGAAGCCGGCCCGACGCGCTCGCCGTGCCTTCGAGGAGCACGTCGGCGACCAGGGCATCTTTGGTGCTGACGACTTGGCCGGCTTCCTGTTTCGCTAACAGCAGATCCATTGCCAATCCACCGGCTTTGTGTTGGCCGCTCAAGGCCTGCTTCATGGTGCCGATCCGCTGCGCGAGATCGATGGTCGATGCTTGCCGCAACCGCGGCAGCAACTCGTCGTTGATCATTTGCCAGTAGCCGGACTTGATCTCCTCGAGCGCGATCTTCGTTTCATTCGCAATCTGGAGATCGGGAATCGTGATCGTGTTGCCATCGTGCTCCAATTGCGGCGTGCCCCAATAGTAGAGCGTGCCCTTCACGGCGTCGCTCGTGTCGACCGCCAACAGGGTCCGGCCGTTCACATCAGAGGCCGTGACGCGCTCGATCACCAACGTGCTGCCCAATGTCGTCGGAAGGTGGGCCTCCTGATGATAGAGCTTGTCTTGTAATTGTTGATTCAGTACCGCGTACGGCACCGGGACCGACAGCAACACCTTGTAGGGCTGCCCTTCCTGCATCGCCGCCGCGGCATTGTCCATGTGAACCTTCATTGCCGAGGCATTCGACTTTTGACAAGGCGTCTGGTACAGCGCGACCGGAGTCTGCCGCGCGACGCCCGTAATCGTCGTATTCTGCGCCGGCCCCTTCATGGAGCCGATGGCAACATCCTTCGCCTTGCCATAAAGGCAGAGCTTGTCGGCGGCGGTACCGACCGGCAGCGGTTCCTGCAGTCGGTCCCAGATCAGATTCACCGGGATGACGTACCCCGCCTGATCGACGGATTGGGCGATTTGCTGCTTCACCGCTTCCTGCTTGAAGAGTTCAGCGAGCTGATCCTGCACCGGCATGTTGAACATGTTGCACTTCGTATCGCTCTCCGGTTTCAACGTGAACGACGTCTGCGGGTCGCTCATCGTAACGAGCAGTCCTTGGTCATGCTCACGCAGCGCGAGACGGCCTGTGCCTTCCAGCACGGTGTAGAGCGGGTCAAGACGGCAGGCGCGGGCCGCCGTCGATTCGATCTCACCTCGGTACGTCGCATTGTATTTCACGAGCCCGTCTTGAATTTGGACTTGAGGTTCCCCTTCGCGGATGAACCGCCAGCGGTAATCGCTGCTCAGCGGGTGATGCTCTTCGGTAAAGCGTTCAGGCAGCGCCGCTTGAATCGTCTTTTGCACCGGCGTGAGGTCGGCGGTCAGCGTCACCGGCAACAACGACTCGGGCGCCTGCGCCTGTTTTTGACCGGCGCTCAGAGGCTGGATGACCGGCGGGGTCTTTCCCAATTGCGGCGGCGCCTGCGGTTTGGTCGCGGGTTCCGGGATTGTATGGCTGCAGGCGGCGAGAACAAACATGGCCGTGCAGACCGGGAGTGTCAACGATTTCATAGTTCCCCTCCTTCCGTCATGTAAAGTCTTATGGGTAAGAGCTTACAGCGGTACCCAGTGGGGTATTGTGCAAGGCACATACCGTTGCTCGTCAGGTCGTCAACCCTCGTCATGTACAGGAACAACAAGCCTTATTCTTTGTGGTCCGTCCTTCGGGCGTCTGTGGGCGCGCACGATTCGCCGCGCCGAGGACAACCTGTCCTGACCTGTTGCTCTCTGCTCAGATTTGCCGGACTGGGAATCACGCGAGTTATGACAGGACAAAGCCCTGGTCAGTTGTGGCGCGCGCTCCGGCCGCTTACAATGCCGGCCATGGCGGAGCGAGCTTCATTGATCGCTGCGAGCGTCGAACGACGCTGTCGTTGGGCTGGCGGCAGCGCTCAAATGATGCGGTATCACGATAGGGAATGGGGACGCCCGGTCCATGATGACCGGCGGCTCTTCGAGATGCTGCTCCTGGAGGGCGCGCAGGCCGGTCTCAGCTGGGAAACAGTCTTGCGCCGACGTGCCGGCTATCGCCGGGCGTTTGCCGGCTTCGATCCGGTCAAAGTCGCCCGTTTCGACCACCGTAAGAAGCTGGCGCTGATGCATGACGAGAACATCATACGTAACCGCCTGAAAATCGACGCAGCCGTCGGGAATGCACGCGCATTTCTGGCGGTTCAGGAAGCCTGTGGGTCGTTTGATGCCTACGTGTGGCAATTCGTTCGCGGCAGGCCGATTGTCAACGGCTGGAGACGCCACTCGAACATTCCGGCGACCACGCGTGAGAGCGATGAACTCTCAAAGGATCTCAAGCGGCGAGGGTTTCGGTTCGTCGGCAGCACCATCGTCTATGCGTTCATGCAGGCGGTAGGAATGGTCAACGACCACACCTCAGATTGTTTCCTGGCTGAGCAGAGGCGTTGATCGCCGGTCCGATGACCGGAACCGCCGAATCGATCAGGCGAAGATCAGGGGTAGGGCGGAGCAATCAATTGGTGCTGGGATCGAGACCGCTCACCGCACCGATGCGGCGATATTTGTGATCCCGTTGCGCCAGCAATTCGTCAACCGACAGATCGGTGAGCTGGAACAGCTGATTGGTCAGGGCTTTAGCCACGCGCTCTGTGACGGCTCTCGGCTCACGGTGTGCACCGCCGAGCGGTTCGGGAATCACTTCGTCCACGATCTGCAGATCCACCAGATCCTGGGCGGTCATCTTCAGGGCCGCGGCGGCATCGGGGACTTTTGCCGGATCGTCCCAAAGAATGGCGGCGCAACCTTCCGGGGAAATCACCGAGTACACCCCGTGCTCGAGCATGAGGATCCGATCCGACACGCCCAGGGCCAGCGCGCCGCCGCTGCCGCCCTCGCCGATAACCACGGAGATGATCGGAACGGTCAGACGCGCCATCGCATAGAGGTTTCGGGCAATGGCTTCGGCCTGCCCGCGCTCTTCGGCCCCGATGCCGGGATAGGCGCCGGGTGTGTCGATGAACGTGACGATCGGCCGGCCGAATTTCTCCGCCATCTTCATGAGCCGGAGCGCTTTTCGATAGCCTTCCGGGTTGGGCATGCCGAAGTTCCGCTGCATGCGTTCCTTGAGGGTTTTGCCTTTTTGATGTCCGATCACCATGACCGACCGGTCATTGAAGCGGGCGAAGCCGCCGACGATGGCCCGGTCGTCGCCGAAGGACCGGTCGCCGTGGAACTCGAGAAAGTCGCGGAACATTTCACCGATATAGTCGAGGGTGCTGGGACGTTGGGGATGCCGAGCGAGCTGGGTGCGCTGCCAGGGGGTGAGCTTGCCGTAGAGCTCGTGCTCCAACTGGGCGAGTTTCATGCGGAGTTTGCGGATTTCGTCCTGAACTCCGGACTTTGTGCCTCCCGCCGCCGCGAGTTTTTCGATCTTCTCCTCAACCTCGCGTAGGGGTTTCTCGAATTCGAGATAATCGCGCATGGAGCGGTTCTCCGGTACTACTCCCTCTTATTGGTGGGCTACGATACCAGAGAAAGGGTCCCTTTGCCTAGCACTTCCTCAACATCTGCAACAAAATGCTCGCTGGCGCTTACACTTAGGTGGGGAAGCGGGGCCGTGTCGGCTTCGAGCGTACCGTCCGTTTGGAAGGTCAGCGAGACCGTGGTCGACCCCGGATGCCGTTTCAAGACGTCCAGCAGCCGGAGGAGCTGATCCTTCACTTCGGGCTGGGCACTCAGACGGATGTGAATCCGCTTGATCGTCTGCGTTTGCACCTCGGCCAGCGGTTCGATCTTTGCCCCGCGGATCTTCGTACCCTTGTCTCCGCGGTCGATGGTGCCCGTGACGCGGATCAGGCGCTCGGGGGCCACCAGGTCGCCGACGGTCTTAAATAGATCCGGGAACACGATGACCTCGACCGTGCCTTGAAGATCTTCGAGCATGACGTAGGCCATCCGGTCGCCCTTTTTCGTGAGCATGGTTTTGACGGTGGCGATGATCCCGCAGAGGCGGACTTCTTTACCGTCGGAAAGCTCCGTGATGCCGGCGGTCGTTGCCGTGGCCAGGGCCTGGATGGTCGATTCATAGCGTGCGAGCGGATGGGCCGTAATATAGAAGCCGGTGAGTTCCCGCTCATATTTCAGCCGCTGCGCCTGGTCCCATTCGGGCACGTTCGGCAGTGAGGGTTCCACGTGCGCGTGTGCAGATCCGCCGCCGTTCATGGCCTCACCGAAAATGCTGGTCTGTCCCATCTCACGTTCCCGCTGCGCCGCGGCGCCGTCCTCGATGGCCTGATCGAGCATCGCCATCAATTGAGAACGCCTCGCCCCGAATGAATCGAAGGCGCCGGCCTTGATCAAGCCCTCCAGCATCCGCTTGTTCACTTTGTGGAGATCGACCCGGCGGCAAAAATCAAAGAACGACGTGAAGCGACCGGTCTCGGCGCGGATTGCCAGGACCGAATCCACAGCGCCTTCGCCGACGTTCTTGATCGCCGCCAGCCCGAACCGGATCGCGCCGTCGAGAACGGCGAAATTCTTCTGGCTCTCGTTGACGTCCGGGGCCAGGACTTTGATCCCCAGATCGCGGCACTCCGTGAAGTAGCCGACGATCTTGTCCTGATTGCCCATGTCGCTGGTCATGAGGGCGGCCATGAACTCGGTCGGGTAATGCGCCTTTAGATAGCCGGTCTGGTAGCAGACGACCGCGTAGGCGGCCGCATGCGACTTGTTAAAGCCGTACCCCGCGAACTTCTGAATGAGCTCGTACAGTTTCTCGGCCTTCTTCTCGGGGATTTTCTTGTTCCGCGCGCCCTCGAGAAATTTGACGCGGAGCTTTTCCATTTCTTCCGGCTTTTTCTTGCCCATGGCACGCCGGAGAATGTCTGCCTGTCCCAGCGAGAAGCCGGCCACGGTGTTGGCAATGGCCATGACCTGCTCCTGATAGACGATCACGCCGTAGGTGTCTTTCAAGATCGGCTCAAGGTCGGGCAATTCATAGACGATCGGCACTTTGCCTTGCTTGCGCTTGATGAAATCCGGAATCAGGTCCATGGGGCCCGGCCGGTACAGCGCAATGATGGCGATGATGTCCTCAAACCGGTCGGGTTTGAAGCCCGTGAGCAGGTCACGCATCCCCGAGCTTTCCAGCTGAAAAATCCCCGTCGTTTTCCCGGACGAAAGAAGGGCGAACGTCTTGGCGTCGTCGACGGGCAGCAAATCCACGCGGAGCGGCGCCTGATCGGGCCGGCCTTCGTTAATGAGGGTCTCGGCGCGATGGATCATGGTGAGCGTCTTGAGACCGAGAAAATCGAACTTCACCAGGCCGATCTTTTCGACGTCTCCCATGGAATATTGGGTCACGATTTCGTCGTTCGCCCCTTTGTACAAGGGGACATGATCCGTGAGCGGTTCTTCCGAGATGACCACCCCTGCCGCATGCGTGGAGGCGTGCCGGGCCAGGCCCTCGAGCGAGCGAGCGATGGTCATAAGTTCACGCACCTTCGCGTCCGTGTCGACCAGCTCCCGCAGCCGCGGTTCAGCGTCGAGCGCCTGCTCCAGGGTGATGTTGAGCTGGTTCGGCACCAGCTTGGCGACCTTGTCGGCCTCCGCATACGGCATCTCAAGCACGCGGCCCACGTCACGTATGGCGGCCTTGGCGCCCAACGTCCCGAACGTGATGATTTGTGCGACGTGATCGGACCCGTACTTGTCGACGACATAGCTGAGGACTTCGCCGCGGCGATCCATGCAGAAGTCCATGTCGATATCCGGGAGCGAGACGCGTTCGGGATTGAGGAATCGCTCGAAGAGCAACGTATACACGAGCGGATCGAGGTCGGTGATCCGGAGCGCATAGGCTACCAGGCTGCCGGCGGCCGAGCCGCGGCCGGGCCCCACGGGAATGCCCCGGGACCGGGCGAACCGGATGATGTCCCAGACGATGAGGAAGTAGCCGGCAAATCCCATGGAACAGATGACCATCAACTCTTCCCGCAGGCGCTGTTCATAGACGGCCGCCGGAATCATGCTGGGGCGTTCCATCAGACGGGATTTCAGGCCCTCGACGGCGAGGTGTTCGACGTAGGATTCGCGCGTGTAGCCGTCCGGCGCTTTGTATTGGGGAAGGTGCGTCTTGTTCAGGGCCAGTTCGAGCTCACACTGATCGGCGATTCGGCAGGTGTTCGAGACGGCGCCCGGGAATTCGGCAAAGGCCGGGGCAATTTCTTCCGTCGATTTCACGTAGAGCTGGTCGGTGTCGAATTTCATTCGGGCCGGATCACTCAGCGTTTTGCCGGTTTGCAGGCACAGCATGAGCTCATGCGGCCGGGCATCCTCTTTTTTGAGGTAGTGACAATCGTTCGTGCCGGCGAGCGGAATGCCGAGCTTGTTATGGATCTCGATGAGGCCGGCATTGGCGATCCGTTGGTGCTCCAGCCCGTTCGCCTGTACCTCCAGGTAAAAGTGCTCCTTGCCGAAGATCTCCTGAAATTCGCCTGCGACGGCCAAAGCTCCGGCCATGTCCTTTTGTCCGATCAAATAAGGGATTTCGCCGCTGAGACAGCCGGAAAGCGCAATCAATCCCTCATGATGCTCTTTCAATATTTCCTTATCCATCCGCGGCTTGTAATAGAACCCTTCAAGGTAGGCTTTACTGACAAGTTTGATGAGGTTTTGGTAGCCGGTCAGGTTTCTGGCCAACAGGATGAGATGATAGTAGTCGTTGTGCGCCAGGCCGCTATCCTTCTTCGCGTGCCGGCTGCCCAAGGCCATGTAGGCTTCGCAGCCGATGATCGGCTTGACACCGGCTTCCTTCGCCTTGCGGTAGAACTCGATGGCGCCGAACATGTTTCCATGGTCGGTCATTGCTACAGCCGGCTGGCCGAAGCGTTTGATCTGTTGGACCAGCGGTTCGATTTGATTGGCGCCGTCGAGAAGACTGAATTGGGTGTGCAAATGCAGATGCACGAACGAGGCGGTCATGGGTGCGGATTCTAGGAGAGCGGTGACGGCAAGTCAACGCACAGGCGACGTGCGCGGCTACAGTTTTTCGCCGTACTTCTCCTTGTGCTGTCTCTTCGCGCCGGCGACCCAGTGGTCCGGCTTGATGCGACCCGGCAGGGCATCCAGTTTTTTCGCGACGCGGGCGATGTCGTTCGGTTTCCACCGGGCGATCTGGACGTACGTGAATGTCCCCATCTTATTCAGCGCGCGTTCGATCGCCGGGCTGATTCCCTGAATTTTCTTCAGATCGTCCTTTCGCGGCGTGGCGGGCATCTTGGGGGGCGGTATTTGCAGACTGAGCTGATTGGCGGGACCGTTCGGCCGCGCGAGCACAGGTCCTCCGTCATCGCGGACTCTCAGTGCCGCGCGTACTTCGCCGAGGCGCTTGCGCAGGCGGGAGATTTCTTCTTCCTGATCGCCCATGATTTTCGCCTGCCCCGCCAGCTCCGCTTGGACCGCGTGCAATTCGGCCAGGCGCCGCTCGAGCGCGCTGAGTTGCTGGTCGCGTTCGGTGAGCAGTCGCTCCAAGTGTCCCTGCTCGGCGAGTCGACGATCCCGGGCTGCAAGGTCCTCTTCGAGCCGGTGCACGGCGTTCCGATGCTGAGCCTCTTTGTCGCTAAGTTGCACTTCGAGCCAGTGCACGCGGCCTTGCGCGGGTTCCAATGCTTCGAGTTTCGCGCGGACTCGGTCGAGTTCCTTCCGATCGCTGTCCGTGTCGGCCACCCGCCGCTGGAGCTCGAGCAGCTCCTGTTCCTTGTGAGCCAAATCCTGCTGCGCCTTCGTACGGGCTTCATTCGCCTGCCGGACCTCGTTCGCATAGGCGGCCAACGTCGTTTCCTGGTCGGCGAGCCGTTCCAGCTGCGCGTCGAGTTCCGATCGGGATGAGACGCTCCGTGCCTCACTGTCCTTGAGCTGCTGTTGCAGCGCTTCAATGCGGTCTTGCCGCGAGGCAAGTTCAGCTTGCGCCGAGCGGCCCAGGCTCTCGAGCGACGCGATTTTGGACTCCAACGCCATGACGGCCGAGGTCTTGAGTTTAAGTTCGTAGATCGCCGTATCCAACGCCTGGCCTTTGGTATGCAATTCGGTCTCGAGCTCGGCCAGGCGTTGCTCATGGGAAAGGGCTTCGCGGTGGCGCAGCAGCCAGCCGACCCCGACGCCGATGCCAGCGGCCACGAGAAGACATATTGCCATTTGTCCGATGAGGGTGATCATCGTTTCGCGTCCAGTACGCGCAGCTCGATACGGCGGTTGCGTTGGAGGGCGGCCCGTGAGACACCGTCGGCCACCGGTTTGCTTGCGCCATAGCCGACGGCGGTCATCTCATGCACCACGCCATGCATCGCCAGGTAATCCCTGACGGCTTCGGCGCGGCGGCGGCTGAGCTCCTTATTATAGTCGGCAGCCCCGAAGCCATCGGTGTGTCCGCCGATCTCGATCGAGGTATGCGGCGCCTGCGTCAGCACGGGTAGGAGACGGTCCAAGGCCGCCCGCCCGCGCGCGGTCAGCGTTGCTTGATTCGAGTCGAATTCGATCTGAGTCTGCGACAACAATTCATCCAGCCGCCGCTGTAAGCTTGGAACGGACGGAGCGGCCGCGACGGTCATATGGTCCTCGAGCTGCAGTCCAAGCGTGCGCAACGGAGACACTGTTTGAAGGATGGCAGCTTTGACGGCGGCCGACGGCACACCTCCGCTCAATACGAGGTAGCGTCCGTCGATCATCACCGACCGAACGCCCTGCATCTGTTCGAGGACGGGGAGGACCGCCGGTAAGTGGTGAACCCAGGAGGTCGAGGCAATCCTGCCGTCGACCGTCAGCTGATCAAGCACGCGCACCTGCGCCTGGTCGTAGACCGTGCGCGCCCGCTCGAGAATTTGGTCCCGGGCATCCGCATCCGGCAGCGATCCACGGAGCGTCAGCGTTCCCTGCTCGAGACGCGCATGAAAGTTCGCCGGGACCGGCGTCGACGGGGCGGCCGATAGCGGGAGGTGCCGGGGGATACAGACCAGCGCGAGGAGTGTCAGAGCGAACACTCCGCCACCCAGAATGGTCCTGCGTTCCATGCGCATCAGCCATTCAATTGCAAGCATCACTTTAACCGCACGGTATCATAAATGAATGGAGTCAAGCCAGCCCGGGATTTAGCCTGAGTGCAGACATCCGAGTTGAACTTGGCGGGGTCCTTTGCTATTCTCCGCGCATCCTTCCAGCGACCAATCATTGACTCGAGTCCTATTGCAAGGAGTCGTCCCATGGCCAGCCTAAAGCGGGCATTGATCAGTGTTTCGGATAAAACCGGCGTCGTGGATCTGGCCAAGGGGCTTTCAGTCCTGGGCGCCGAAATCCTCTCGACCGGGGGCACCGCCAAAACGCTGCGGGAGGCGGGCGTTGCGGTGACGGACGTGGCGGCGTACACCGGCTCGCCGGAAATTCTCGACGGCCGCGTTAAGACGCTCCATCCGAAAATTCACGGCGGACTCCTGGCCCGGCGGTCGGTCCCCGCGCATGTCGAGCAGATGAAGGAACATCAGATCGGTCCGATCGACATGGTGGTGGTGAACCTCTATCCTTTCGAGGCGACGATCGCCAAACCGACCTGTCATTTCGACGATGCCATCGAGAACATCGATATCGGCGGTCCTTCGATGCTCCGTTCAGCGGCCAAGAACCATGACGACGTCCTCGTCGTCGTCGACCCCGCCGACTATGACCGCGTGCTCAAGGCGTTGCAGGAAAACACCGTCACACGCGCGTTGCGGCGGGAACTGGCCATGAAGGTCTTTCAGCATACGGCGCGCTACGACGGCGTGATCGCGGCGTATCTGGAACGGCAGGTTCAGGGCGGCGAGGTTAAGTTTCCCAAACTGCTTTCTCTGCAATTCGACCTTGCTGAGATTCTGCGCTACGGCGAGAATCCGCATCAGCAAGGCGCGTTCTATCGCGAGCGGCAGTCCGACGAGCCGTCCGTGTCACGGGGCCGGATTCTCCACGGCAAAGCCATGTCGTACAACAACTATCTTGACGCCAATGCGGCGCTGGAACTGGCGAAGGAATACGATGAGACGGCGGTCGCGATCATCAAGCACAATAATCCCTGCGGCGCCGCGCTCGGCGCGACGCCCGTAGAGGCCTACGTGAAGGCGCGGGAGACGGATCCGGTCTCGGCGTTCGGCGGTGTGATCGCGTTCAATCGACCGGTGGATCTCGCCGCGGCGAAAGAGATCACATCCACGTTTGTGGAGGTGGTCGTCGCGCCCGGGTTTGCCGAAGACGCGCTGACCGAGCTCAAGCGCAAGAAGGATCTCCGGCTGCTGGACGTCGGTCCGCTCGCGAAGGTCAAACAGGAGGGGTACGATCTGAAAAAACTGGTGGGCGGCTTGATTGTGCAGGATCGGGATCTGGGCACGCTGACGGATCTGCGGGGGCTGCCGGTGCCAACGGTGCGAAAGCCGACCGATGAAGAGTACGCGGCCTGCGCCTTTGCATGGAAGGTGTGCAAGCACGTCAAATCGAACGCCATTATCTATGCCAAGCCAGGACAAACGGTCGGCATCGGCGCCGGCCAGATGAGCCGCGTCGACAGCGTCAAACTCGCCGCCATGAAGGCGCAGCTGCCCGTAAAAGGCTGCGTCATGGCGTCCGACGCATTTTTCCCGTTCCGGGACGGCCTCGATGCCGCCGCTCAGGCCGGCATTACCGCCGTCATCCAGCCCGGCGGGTCGATTCGCGATGCGGAAGTCGTGAAAGCTGCCGATGAACATGGGTTGGCGATGATTCTCACGGGCATGCGCCATTTCCGCCACTAATCAGCTGCTGAAAATGAACTCTCGCTGCGTTCTCGGGCGTCCGTCCGCCTCGACGTACGTCGGCTCAAATACGCCTCGGGCCTCTCACTCCTTGCGGCCTTGCTTGGGAGGAGCGCGTCTCGGCGCGCGAGGGCGTGGGTGGGTGTAAACAGATGACCTGTTTGAGCATCCTCACACCTATGTCAAGAGACCACAAAGATGATTGGTGCGACACACCATTCGGATCAGCTCTTAAGCGTTGCCGCCTCCATGCGCTCATTCTTATGGTGCAGGTAAGATGAAAGTTCTTGTGGTCGGCGGCGGCGGACGCGAACACGCCATGGTTTGGACGCTGGCCCAGAGCCCACGACGGCCGCAGCTCTTCTGTGCGCCGGGCAATCCGGGCATTGGCCGGCTCGCGACCTGCGTCGCGATCAAGGCGGACGACATTCCGGCCCTGAAGGCGTTCGTGCAACGGGAAGGGATCGATCTCACCATCGTCGGGCCGGAGGCGCCGCTGGCTCTGGGAATCGTCGACGAATTTCGAAAGGCGAAGCTCAAGATTTTTGGTCCCACGAAGAACGCGGCGCGGCTCGAAGCGAGCAAAATTTTCTCCAAAGACATCATGGCGAAGGCGGGAATCCGTACGGCGCGCGCCAGGTCCTTCGACCGGCCCGCCGATGCGCTGGCCTACCTGGAGGAGCACGCCATGCCGGTGGTCATCAAAGCCGATGGACTCGCGCAGGGCAAAGGCGTGCTCATTGCGGGCAGCCGCGCGGAGGCGAGGAACGCCATCGTCGACTCCATGGAAAAGGCGGTCTTCGGTGCGGCGGGGAAGCAGGTGTTGATCGAAGAATATCTCGACGGCGAGGAGCTGACCGTGATGGCGTTCACCGATGGACGCGTGGTGGCCCCGATGTTGCCAGCTCAAGACCACAAACGGATCGGTGACGGGGATACCGGCTTGAATACCGGCGGCATGGGGGCGTATTGCCCGGCTCCTCTCGGGACAGCGGTGTTGCGCGAGCAGGTCGCCCGGGAGGTCCTGCAACCGGTCGTTGATGCAATGTCCCGGTTGGGATCTCCGTTTCAAGGAGTGCTCTATGCCGGCTTGATGGTCGTCGACCGAGTGCCCTACGTCCTGGAGTTCAATGCCCGCATGGGCGATCCGGAAACGCAGGTCGTGCTGCCGTTGCTCAAGACGGACTTTCTCGACGTTCTCGAGGCGGTTGTCGAGCACCGGTTGGATCAGCTGACAGTCGAGTGGCATGACGGTCACGCCGTGTGCGTCGTGATGACGTCGGCAGGCTATCCGGGCGCTTACGACATGGGCGAAGTCATTCACGGACTGGACAATCCGGATGTCGACGGCGCGATCGTGTTTCATGCGGGCACCGCCACGGACGGGCGAAACATCGTGACGGCCGGCGGCCGCGTCCTGAGTATTTCAGGGTGGGGACGGTCGTTGGCGGAGGCCCAGGCGGCTGCCTACCGAGCGGCGAAACAGATTACGTTCAAGGGCTGCCATTATCGCCACGACATCGCGTATCGAGCCTTTGCCCCCCGCGCCTAGCTTCTCTGCGGTGTCTTTCATGCCTCTGATTATTCCTCACGTCGCCACGCGGCTCACCGATCTGTCGGCGCAAGTTCAGCCGATCGTTGAACGAGGCGGCATCGTGGCGGTTCCGACCGAGACGTTTTACGGGCTGGGCGTGAACCCCTTCGATCCGGCCGCCCTCGCCCGGTTGACCGCCGTCAAAGGCCGGCCGCCGAGCGCGCCGATTCTCGTCCTGGTGGCCGCGCTCCACGACCTGTCCTTGTTTGCGCTGCACGTCCCGGAAGCCGCTTCTATCCTTATCGACGCCTTTTGGCCGGGCGCACTGACGATTCTGTTTCCGGCCCGCCCGTCAGTTCCCAGTGCGGTGACTGGAGGCAGCGGCCGCGTTGGGCTCAGGTTGAGCTCGTGTCAGCCGCTGCGTGAGCTTCTCGACCGCGTCGGCCCGCTCACAGGAACCAGCGCGAACCGTACGGGCGCCGCGCCGGCTCGCACCGCAAGGGAAGTGCAGGACAGCTTGGGCCATGACATCGACGCGATCCTTGACGCAGGGCCGACGCCCGGCGGATTACCCTCAACGGTCGTGGAGACGGACGACGGGCTTCGCATCATCCGCGAAGGCGCTATCCCGCGCGCCGCGATCGAGGCGGCGCTTCAGCGACGAGGATTTTCCCTCAAAAAGTCATAAATATGGTATACACGACGCCAGCAGTGCCCATATAAAGGAGGGATCGATGCCAGAGCGACATCGGGGGAGGGCGGTAGGGCTGGTCATCGTCTTGGCGGCGATGCTGGCCGGATGCGATTACTGGCCGCCGGCGTTGCAGACGCAGATTGAGCAGCTTCGCTCGGAATTGCAGACTGTGACGATGGAGAAAGCCCAACTGCAATCGCAGATGGCTTCGCTGACCAAGGCGAAGGACGATTTGCAGGCGCAGGTCGACGATCTCGTCCGCACCAATCGCGACAAAAGCACCATGATCGCGAGTCTGCAGAGCAGCGTCACCACGCTGCAGGAGCGCCTCGCGAAATCCTCGAAGCCGGCGACCGCCAAAGCGGCGACCACGAAACCGGCGGCGGGCAAGCCCGCACTGAAGCCGGCGGTCAAGACCGTCCAAAAGGCACCGGTCAAAAAGAAGGCGGTTACCAGGTCGTCGGCCGTCAATTAACCGGCGGGCCGACTGATTACTTGTTTGGCGTTGTCGTCGAAGGCGTCGTAGAGGGCGGTGTGCCGCCTGAGGTGCCGCCTGCAGGCGCGGATGTTTGATTGGCCGGCGTGGACGCCGGTGGGGATGTTGTGGATCCAGCCGGTGTCTCTTTCTTGTCTCCGGCCGCGGCCGGTGTTTTCTCTCCCTCTGAAGGCGGTTTCAACTTGTTGGAATAATCGGTCACGTACCAACCGCTTCCCTTGAACATGATGCCCGGTGAAGAAATCAACCGCCGCACGGATTTTCCGCAGCGCTCGCACGTTGTCAGCGGCGCGTCCTTGATGCTTTGCTTCACTTCGAAGTGATAGGCGCAACCCTCGCACTCATATTCATAAATCGGCACAGGCGGTTCCTCCTCCAGCGTAACGGTGGTCCATTCTAAGAGTGAGCTGCCGGTCAAATGGTTACGTCAGCTTCTCGAGCGCGGTCCTCAGCCTCCGCAATCCGTTCGTGATCGTGTCCATGCCGGTCGCATAGGAGAGGCGGATATGCTCCTCGCTCCCGAACGGCTCGCCGGGCACGACCGCGATCTGCGCGTCCTTCAGCAGATAGGCAGCGAGCTCAGTAGGAGAGGTGACGGGTCCCGCCGGGCCGCGTTTGCCAAGCACCTTTCTGATGTTCGGAAACGCGTAGAAGGCCCCTCCGGGCATCGTGCATGACACGCCCGGAATCGCATTCAGTCCCTCCACGATCGCGCGCCGACGGCGATCGAATTCCGCGACCATCTGCTTCGTAAACGGCTCGCCTTCGCGCAGCGCCGCCACGGCCGCTTTCTGGGAAATCGAGCAGGGGTTTGACGTGCTTTGACTTTGAATATTGCCCATCGCGGTAATGAGCTCCTTGGGGCCGGCCGCGTAGCCGACTCGCCATCCGGTCATCGCATACGCCTTCGAAACGCCGTTAATGACGACGGTTCGGGCCGCGATGTCTGGTCCAAGTGACGCGATGCTCACATGACTGGCCCCGTCGTAGAGCACCTTTTCATAGATCTCGTCTGAGACGACGATAAGATCATGACGCACGGCGATCGCAGCGATGCGTTCCAGCATGTGGCGCCCGTAAGTGGCCCCAGTCGGATTGCACGGGCTGTTGATAATGAGCGCTTTCGTCTTCGGAGTAATGCGCCGCTCGAGGGCCGCCGGATCGATCGCGTAGCCCTCCGATTCCTTGGTCGGCAGCAGCACCGGTGTGGCATCGTTGAGCAGGGCTTGATCGGAGTAGGAGACCCAGTACGGCGTCGGAATGATGATTTCATCGCCTTCCTGCAACAATGCCTCGGCAAGATTGTAGAGGGAGTGTTTCGCGCCACACGATACCAGGACCTGCGACTTGTCGTATTGCAGTCCCTGCTCGATCTTCAGCTTCTCGACGATCGCATGGCGGAGCTCGTCGATGCCCGACGACGGCGTGTACTTGGTGAATCCCGAGCGGATGGCCGCCTCCGCCGCCGCCTTCACCGGCTCCGGAGTATCGAAGTCGGGCTCGCCCGTCGAAAAATCGATGACGTCAATACCTTGCGCCGCCATGGCCTTCGCCGTTGCGGCCATGGCGAGGGTAGGGGACGGGGCAATCCGTGTGACACGGTCCGCAAGCTTCATCGTTTGACACTCCGAATACGGTCTTGAAGCCGGCGGGCCACCTCCGGATGGAGGAACTCGGTCAACGAGCCGCCGTGATTCGCGACGTCTTTAATAATGGTGGACGACAGGTACGAATACTCTTCGCTCGGCATGAGGAACACCGTTTCTACCCGCTTCGCCAGTTTGCGATTGATGAGCGCCATTTGAAACTCGTGCTCGAAGTCGGAGATCGCACGCAGGCCCCGAATAATGGCGTGTGCGCCCGATCGCTGCACGTGATCGACCAGCAACCCGTCAAACGTGACGACTTCGACTTGGCCGATGTCCTTCAGCACCAGCTGCACCATCTCCAGCCGCTCGGCCAGATTGAACAGCGGGTGTTTGGCCGGATTGGGCGCGACAGCCACCATCACTTTATCAAAGACGCGGAGGCTTCGGGTGATGATGTCGGTGTGACCGTGGGTAATCGGATCGAAGGTGCCCGGATAAATGCCGATTTTCATGAGAGCGATTTCTCCGGCGCCGGCCCGTACCGGAGCAGCGCGGTGTCGCCGTACTCGTAGCGACGAAGCAAGGCAACTCGCTCCGTCCCGGCCGGCGGCGAGACACACGCGTCTTGCTCAATGACCAGCACTCCGTCCTCGGCGACCACGCCGAGGTCCCAGCTTTCAAGCACCAGTGCAAGGGCCGTCTGGTCCGCGTACGGTGGATCGGCGAAGACGACATCGTAGGCGTCACTCCGGCAGTCGTGCTGTCGCAAGAAGCCGTAGGTCGATCCTACGCGCAGGTCCGCCCGATCGAGCATGCCGCACGCAGTGAGATTCTTCCGGATGATGTGCACGGCTTTTGAGTCCGATTCCACAAAGGTGACGAGCCTCGCGCCGCGGCTCAACGCTTCGATGCCGACTGCCCCTGTCCCCGCGTACAGATCTAAAAAACGACAGCCGGGGATACGGGTCCCGAGGATCGAGAACAGGGCCTCCCTGACTTTATCCGAGGTAGGCCGCAGCGAGATCCCCCGCGGTCCACTCAGGCGCCGACCGCGGTGGGAACCGGCGATGACTCGCATACGTGTGTGTGGTTGCGGAATCGTTCGTTCGGGAACCCGCCCTCGCTTGACTCGACTACAAGAAGCGGTTCTGAAGCGACAAACTGTAACACAGCGTTTTTGCAGGGGTCAAGGTGACAGCGTTGTCGAGGGCGGGGTCGGCCAGGGCATCTCAAACACGGATAACCGGCGCATTGCTGCTATTTTGACGCTGGCTGCGGCGCTGACTATAATTCTGCACGATGACGCGGCGGGCGGAACGAGGGAGGTGTCAGGCGAGAGACCACGGCGGTGTGACGGTGCCCGCCGGCGCACAACGCCTGGCAACGCGAGCTGAGGGCTACCGTGTGGCGGCGGGAGCTTGTGCGGACGGCACCGGCTGTGCGTCCCTGGCAGCAAGACTCTTGCGCCGGTTGTTGGAAATCGTCCGATCAATGATGGCGCCGCAGTTGATGCACTTCCATGCGTAGAAGATCAGAAAGAAGTCTGAGAACCGCTCGAGCATCATGAGCCCTTTGCACTTCGGACATTCCATCGAGTCCTCCCTGGTTGCGGTGCGCAGCTGCGGCGTACCAAAGCAAGAGCCGAACCAATTTTTGTCGATACGTAATTTCAACATCTTAGACGGTACGTATTTGTTACCAGGGGGGTTTGAGAGGCTGTTCTCTTAGTACAAAAACGTTCAACGTGTCATATTTTTGTTCAAGGAGATGCGACGTGAGCCGCAAGACAGTCCGGCATGGCATTGCCCATTGGCCGGCGACCGAGCGTCCGCGTGAGCGGCTGCTGACGCATGGCGCCGATGCCCTCACCGATGCGCAGCTCCTTGCGATCCTCCTGCGGGTGGGCCGACAACGCTCTTCGGCAGTCCAAGTGAGTATGGAAGTGCTGGAGCGCCTTGGCGGCCTGGCCGGCTTGGCCCATTGCGGGATCGACGAACTGTGCGCGGTGGACGGTGTAGGGGAGGCCAAGGCGGCGCAGGTCAAGGCCGCGCTGGAGTTGGGCAAGCGGTCGCTGGCCGCTCCGTTGTCCAAAGGGATGCGGATCTCTTCCAGCCGCGACCTGTTCGAGCATTACCATCCCGTCCTGCGGCATCTCCGCCACGAGATCTTCAAAGTCGTCTTGTTGGATGCCAAGCATACGATCTTGCGTGATGCCACGGTGTCCGAAGGAAGCTTGACGCTGAGCATTGTGCATCCGCGGGAAGTGTTCACCATGGCCGTCAAGGAATCGGCGGCAGCGGTGATCTTTCTCCACAATCATCCGAGCGGCGATCCCACGCCGAGCCAAGAAGATCATGTGCTGACCTCGCGGTTGGTGTCGGCAGGGGAAGTGCTCGGCATTCGCGTGTTGGATCATCTGGTCGTCGGCGACGGACGCTATGTCAGCTTCGCCGACCAGGGTTGGTTGACTCATCATGCCTAACGACAGGGAGCGGACGATCATGTAATTCGTCATGATGTGCGGAGCCGGACGCGTCTTCCGCACTGACAAGGAGGATCCCATGAACGAGCCTGGTGCGAGGTCTCTCAGAAATGTGGCTGTCATTGCCAATCGAGGGGCGGGCAAAACGTCATTGGCCGAAGCGATCCTCTTGACGACGGGCGTCATCCCCGCCTCCGGTTCGGTGATGCAGGGAACCACGGTCTCGGATTTTGAGCCGGAAGAAATCCAGCATCGCAGTTCCGTCAGTACGAGTCTCCTTCGCTGTTCCTGGAACCAGACCACGATCAATCTTCTCGACACCCCCGGGGCGCTTAGTTTGCTCGGTGAAGCGATCGCGGCGTTGCACGCCGCCGATGCCGTCGTCGTCGTGCTCAGTCCCGCGAGCGGAATCAGGAGCGAACTGCTCCGGCTGTGGTCCCACGTCAAAGCGCTCGGCCTGCCATGTCTTGTCTTCGTGAACGAACTGGAGAAAGAATCCGGGTCGATGGAGGACTTGCTTGCCGCCTGTCGGCGGGATCTGGAGATCCATCCGTTGCCCATGACCTGCGTGCTCAAGAACGGAGGACAGTGGACCGGCGTCGCCGATTTCACAAGCCAGGCCGCGATTCATTCACGACCCGATAATGCCAAATGGCAGTCCCAACCGCTGCCGGCGGGCGCCGAAGCGATGGCGAGTGACGCGCGGAAGCGCATACAAGAGGCGTCGGCAGAATGCGACGATCAATTGCTGGAGCAGTATCTCTCCGGCAATGAACTGTCACCGGCGGACATGTTGCGCGGACTCCGGGCCGGAATCCAGGCGGGGAGCGTGATTCCGCTCTATGCCGGTTCGGCAGTGAAGAACGTGGGCATCGTCCCACTGCTCAACGCGATCGTCGAGTTCCTGCCCTCGCCGAGCGATCGGGGCGAGCGCCGGCCGCCAGCCGGTCACGATGCCGACGGCCAGGACGTGACCCGTTCTCCCACTGCCGATGCTCCGTTTTCGGGTCTCATTTTTAAAACCATCATCGACCCGTTCGTCGGAAGGCTTTCGTATGTCCGTATCGCGTCGGGGACCTTGCAGGCGGATTCGATGCTGTACAACGGCACCAGACGGATCAAGGAAAAAAGCGGCCATCTCTATCAGTTGTGCGGCAAGAAACATACGGCCGTTTCGGCGGCAAGCGCGGGGGACATCGTGGCGATCGGGAAACTCAAGGACTCGCAGACCGGCGACACGCTCTGCGACGAGGCGCATCCCATCCTTTATCCCGCGCCGGCGTTGCCGAAGCCGGTCTTCTCCTTCGCGATTGAGCCCAAATCGAGCGCTGACATCGACAAGGTGAGCCTCGGCCTGCACAAATTGATCGAGGAGGATCCGACACTCGGATTTACACGGAACGCCGACACAAAGGAGATGGTGCTCAGCGGGACCGGCCAGTTGCATCTGGATCTGGCGTTGGAGAAGCTCAAGAGAAAATACGGCGCAGAGGTCATGATCCATACGCCGAAAATTCCCTATCGGGAAACGATCCGTGCGACGGCGCAGGCTCAGGGTAAATACAAGAAGCAGACGGGGGGCCACGGACAATACGGGGATTGCTGGCTCGAGCTCTCGCCGGCTTCGCGAGGGGAGGGGTTTACGTTCACGAACCGGGTGGTGGGCGGCGTCATTCCCCGCAATTTCATCCCGGCCGTCGAAAAGGGGGTCGTCGAGGCCATGCATCATGGCACGCTGGCCGGTTTTCCGGTGGTGGACGTGCGGGTCGCCGTCTATGACGGATCCTACCACGTGGTCGATTCCTCGGAAATGTCGTTCAAGATCGCGGCGTCGATGGCGTTTAAGAAAGCGATGGAGACGGCGCATCCCGTGCTGCTCGAACCCATGATGACCGTGGAGGTGGAGGCACCGGCGGCGCACATCGGCGCCGTCATCGGCGATCTGAACGCCCGGCGCGGACGCATACTGCATGTCGAGGCCCGCGGCCATGCCGAAATCGTGAAAGCGCTCGTTCCGTTGAGCGAGATCATGACCTACACCACGACGCTCAACTCCCTGACCGGAGGCGGCGGAAGCTACGTGATGGAGTTGGCCCGCTATGACGAAGTGCCGCGCGATGTCGCCCTCAAGATCGTGGAAGAGGCCAAGGCCGGCAAGCAAGCGGTGGCTGCGCACTGAAGCGGTTGAGGTTGGCGCGTGGCCGGCAGGATCCGGGCCACGCGCCGGTGGAAGACAATCAGGGCTCGCTGGGTTTCAAGACGACGTAGAACGCGCGGCTTTCACGCAGGACGCGCAAGAGCACCGTGTCGCCCCGCCGAACTTTTGCGATCGCATTGGTGAACTCGCCTACAGTGCCGACATCCGCACGGTTGACTTCCTTGATTAAGTCACCCTCCCGCAGCCCTTCGGATTGGGCCAGGCTGCCGGCTTCGACTTTTGTGACGAGCACGCCGCGGCTTTCCTGGAGCTTGAATTTGTCGGCCAGGGCGGCGTTTAAATCCTGGACGTCGAGTCCGAGCTTGGATTCGCTGCGGGACTGGGGGAGCGAGGCAAGCGTCGTCTGATCGCGTCGCTCCGTGAGCGCGACTTCAACGACCATCCGCTGTTGATTGCGCACGACTTCGACTTTGGCTTTGGCGCCGGGAAGGAGTCCGGCCACGATGCGCGAGAGGCGGTTGGGACTGTCGATGACCGATCC
Organism: Nitrospira sp.; assembly: GCA_035277085.1. Lineage (GTDB taxonomy): Bacteria > Nitrospirota > Nitrospiria > Nitrospirales > Nitrospiraceae > Nitrospira_C. Next base: position 30,272 of record DATELB010000241.1, read on the forward strand.
TTCGATTCGCGTAATGACGTCTCCCGGCTTGATGCCGGCCGCGGCGGCCGGATCCTTCTCGAAGACTTCATTGACGAGCACGCCTTCCTGGTCCGTCACTCCGAACTTTTTGGCCAACTCCGGGGTCAACGGCTGAATGCCCACGCCCAGCCAGCCGCGCACGACACGGCCTTGCTCAATCAGCTGCTGGAGGACTTGCTTGGCCATGTTGGAAGGAATGGCGAACCCGATCCCTTGGGCAAAGTTGATAATCGCCGTATTGATGCCGATCACTTCACCGCGGAGATTAAACAGTGGACCGCCCGAGTTCCCCGGATTGATCGATGCGTCCGTTTGGATAAAATTTTCGTAGCGCGACAGATTGACGTTTTCCCGTCCGATGCCGCTCACCACGCCGAGAGTGACGGTGCGCTCCAAGCCGAACGGATTGCCGACGGCGAGCACCCATTGGCCGACGCGCACGCCGCTCGAGTCGCCGAATCGCGCGTGCGGCAGGGGATGGTCGCTGGTCACTTTCAAGACCGCGAGATCCGTATCAGGATCTTTGCCGACGACCTGGGCGATCAGTTTCGACTTGTCCGAAAGCCGGACTTCGATTTCCGACGCATCTCCGACGACATGATTGTTGGTGATGATGTGGCCATCCGCAGTGATGATGACCCCGGCTCCCGAGCCGGGGGCATTCGGCGCTCGTTCTTGCGGGAATTCCCGGCCCTTTCCGCCGAGCGTCGCCGGAAACAGGCTCACGACAGACGGTTTGGCGGCCTCGGCCAACTCGGTAATGACCGTTTGCATCTCTTCGAGAAGCCGCAAGCCATTGGACGTATTCGGCGGCAAGCCGGCGGGTTCGGCGCCGTCGACCGCCGGAAGCACGGCAGGTGCTCCTGCAAGTCCCAGGAGCACGGCGAGCATGCAGAGACAGGTCCGCATGAATCCTAGTGTACCTCAGGTGGTTCCGAAAACCTATAAGGCGGAATGAGCTGGAATGCGGATGCGGCGGAGACTTACGCCTTGCCTGGCGTCGCGGCCATGAACCAGCCGGCGATCTGATCGAGGTCGGCCCGATGACCGACGGCGATGACGATATCCTCGGGCCGGAAGACAAAGCCGTCGACCGGTGGAATGAGGAAGGGTCCGCGGAACACCGTCACGAGGCGGACTGAGGGCGGCCACGCCAGGTCCGACACCTGCTTGCCCACCGCCTTGGACGCGTGTGAGACCGGCAGGCGTTCGAGCGCCGCGGCGCGGAGGCTCAAGTCACGCTGCAACGTCAGGAGATCCCCCTGAATGGCTTCAAGCTTCAAGGCCCGAATTTGGGCATCGACCTGGAGCAGCGTCTGTTTCAGGAGATGGACGCGGTCGGTAGCCTGCGTCAGCGTCCGTTCGAACTCCGAGGGTGACAGCCCCGGCCGGCCGAAGGCGTTGCGCGACAAGGCCGCCGCGAGCTGGCGGCCCAAATCGCCCTGGACCGTTTCGATTTGCGTCAAGAGACTGGCGGCTTGGCCATGAAGGCGCAGGACATGCACTTTGCGGTTCACGCGCTCGGCGACAGCCACCACGGATTCGTACACTGCGCTCCCGGTCAGTGCGAGTTCGCGTTGGAGACGGCCGAAAAATTCCAGTGACATGGTTCAGGGTCTAACGTCTGATAAGGGATATTATGTCAACTAACAGCGATGATCGAGTTTCCCCTTCCACGGCCGGAGTCATACCCTTTTCAACGCTCTTCGTCAATTCATCCCGCCGTCTGCTCCTCGGGTTGACAGCGGTCGTGAGGCAGGGCTACACAGAAGCCATGACAATTCATGCGTTGGCCGGGAAACCGGCGCCCCCCTCGAACTTGGTCGATCTCGTGCAGCTGCGCGAGGCCTATGACCGTGACGCACCGGACCCCGCCGTTCCCGGTCAGCGCGTATCATTCGGGACTTCAGGCCATCGCGGTTCATCATTCAAGCGATCCTTTAATGATCACCATATTGCCGCCATCGTGCAGGCCATCTGTGAATATCGCAAAAGTCAGAAGACGACCGGACCGCTGTTTCTCGGGATGGATACGCATGCGCTGTCCCGGCCCGCCTTCGAGACCACGCTCGAAGTTCTGGTGGCCAACCGTGTCGAGGTCATGATCGATCGGGATAGCGGCTACACGCCGACACCCGTCATCTCGCATGCCATTCTGACCTACAACCGCGGCCGCAGCTCGGGACAGAGTGACGGGATCGTCATTACGCCCTCCCATAATCCGCCCGAGGACGGCGGCATCAAGTACAATCCGCCCCATGGGGGCCCGGCCGACACGCAGGCGACCAAATGGATCGAAGACCGGGCCAACGCGCTCCTGGCGTCCCGGCTCGAGGGCGTGCAGCGCGTGCCTGCCGTAGAGGCGACACGAGCCTCCTCGGTGCACAAGCACGACTACATCGGCGCGTATGTGAACGACCTCGAGCGCGTGATCGATTTTGAGTCGATCCGAGGCGCCAATCTGAAGCTCGGCATCGACCCGCTGGGCGGGGCCAGCGTCGCCTACTGGACGCCGATTGCCGAACGTTATCGGCTGAATCTCGACATCGTCAATCCCGCCGTGGACGGCACGTTCCGCTTCATGCCGCTCGATTGGGACGGCAAAATCCGGATGGATTGTTCGTCAGTTTACGCGATGGCGAATCTGATTGCGCTCAAAGACCGCTTCGACGTGGCGTTTGGGAACGACGCGGATAGTGACCGGCATGGCATCGTGACGCGTTCGGGGGGCCTGATGAATCCCAACCACTATCTTGCCGCGGCCATCGCCTATCTGTTTTCGCATCGGCCTCGCTGGTCGAGCGGCGCCGGCGTCGGCAAGACGCTCGTGAGCAGCAGTCTCATCGATCGCGTTGCGGCGAAGGTCGGCCGGCGTCTGGTCGAAGTGCCGGTCGGCTTCAAATGGTTCGTCGAAGGTTTATCGGACGGCTCCCTCGGCTTCGGCGGCGAGGAGAGCGCCGGTGCGTCTTTTTTGCGTCAGGAAGGCACGGTCTGGACCACGGATAAAGACGGCCTCATCATGGATCTCCTGGCGGCGGAGATGATGGCCAACACCGGCCGCGATCCATCGGAGCTGTACGGCCAGCTCACGGCAGACCTGGGCGAGCCCTCGTATGCGCGCATCGATGCGCCGGCAACGCCCGCCCAGAAGCGCAAGCTCGGCCAACTCTCCGCCGAACAAGTTCGTGCCTCCACCCTTGCCGGGGATCCCATCGTCTCGCGGATCACCCACGCGCCCGGCAACGGCGCGGCGATCGGCGGGCTCAAAGTCCTCACGGCCCAGGGGTGGTTCGCCGCGCGTCCATCAGGGACGGAAGACGTCTATAAACTGTATGCGGAAAGTTTCAAGGGGCGCGACCATCTGGCGCAGATTCAACGGGAGGCGCAAGGTCTCGTTGCCGAGGTGCTCGCTGGTTCTTAATCGGCGGCGTGCTGGGCGGCGTGGTATGAGCTGCGGGTCGTCGGACTGGCTTCCACATGCAGGAAGCCCATGGCGATCGCCTCTTTTTTGAGTTCTGCAAACTCGGCCGGCTGGTAGAAGCGAACCACGGGAAGATGGCCGGTGGTAGGTTGAAGATACTGGCCGATCGTGACGACGTCGCAGCCGGCAGTGCGGAGATCTCCCAAGACTTCCCGAATTTCATCGGCGGTCTCGCCCATCCCAACAATCAGGCCCGACTTCGTCCGAAGCCCATGCGTTTTTGCTCGCGCTAAGAGTTCAAGCGATCGTTGATATTTGCCTTGCGGCCGAAGGACGGGAAAGAGCCTTGGGACGGTCTCGATGTTGTGGTTCAGGACGTCAGGGCGCTGCCGGCACACCACATCGATCGCGGCGTGATTGCCTTGAAAATCGGGAATCAACACTTCAATTGTGGAGCCTGGGCTGCGCTCCCGTGTCAGGCGGATGGTATCCGCAAAGATGACCGCTCCCCCATCGGCCAATTCGTCGCGATTGACCGAGGTGATGACCACATGGCGCAGGCCGAGCGCCTGAACGGCGTCAGCGACTCGCCGGGGTTCGTCCCCGTCCAACGCCGCCGGCCGGCCGGTGTCGACCGAACAGTAGAGACAACGCCTCGTGCAGACGTCGCCAAGGATCAGGAATGTGGCGGTCCTTGCGTTCCAGCATTCCCATCGGTTCGGACAACGGGCCTCCTCACAAATCGTGTGGAGGTTCAGCCGATCGAGGGTCTGTTTAATGTCAAGGTAATCGGGACCCGTCTTGGCCTCGACTTTGAACCAGTCGGGAAGGCGCGGCCTTGCCGTGCGTCCGGACCGGAGCTCTGTGAGCGGGATCAGCGTCATGCAGAATGTTTTGCGCTCGGCAGCCAGCTTCGAAGGGCGGCCAACAAGCGTCGGAACGCCGGGGGCGGATCCGGATACTCGGTCCATGCCTCCCGCGAGCCCAGATACGCGCCGTCGCGGAAACTCACCTGGGTTTTCAACTGCCGATAGCCCTGGCCATGCAGAGTGGCGATCAGACGCTCGACCGCGGCGTCCTGACTCGCAGCCTCCGTGACGATCCGCGCGGCTTCGTAGCGCAGTGTCGCCCGGTATTGCCGGTCGTCTGAGACGACCTCGACCGGCCGGCTGAAGCCCCGGTCGCGAGGATCGAGGCCGGCCAGCTGGTAGGTATCACGAGCCGTCGTTACCACTCGTCAATCCAATGCCCTGAATACCGCCACGAGATCGCTTAAGGCGGTGGTTTTCTGCTTCAGCACTTCACGCTCCGCAGCGATCCGTTCGCGGATGTCGGCGCCGGCGGAGCTCGATGAAAGGCAGCTCGCGCCCAAGTTGATAATTCGGTCGCACTCGTCGGCAAGCTTTCGCTTGACGACCGGATTAACGGACAGGATCTCCATCAATTCGAGACGGGTTTGCGCCAGATGAGTTTGAAGGTCTCCGTCCGGGGAACCCCGTCGCACCGCGTCGCTGATGCATCGGTCCAGATATTGGCTGAGAAAGACGTAGAGTCGCACGAAAGCAGCGGCGATCTGGAGCTGTGCGGCGGCCGAGGCGGGCATAGCCGTTCCTTCCGATCCTCTTAGAGCAAGGCTTTGACGTCGGTGCCTTCCACTTTGACCTGATAGCGTTCGACCTTCGCGGAAGGGTTGTTGATACAGGCGCCGGTGACGACGTTGAACTGCCAGCCATGCCAGGGGCAGGTCACGACGGCGTCTTCGAGCTCTCCCTCCCCGAGAGGCCCGCCCCGATGGACGCATGTGTTGTCGATGACGTGAAACTGCCCATCGACATTGAAGACCGCCAAGGCCTTCCCGTTCACTTCCGCCACCATGCCGTGCCCGGGCTTGACCTCATCAGTGCCTGCGACGCGTACGAACTCTCCCATGACGTTCAGTCTCCCGTTGCGCGCTCTTTAGTGATTCGTAAAAGGCTGTTTGATCTTTTTGAGCAGGGTCTCGATGGAGGCGCTTCCCGAAGCCGCTCCTCCCAGCCGCTCGACGAGCTTCTTGGCAATGTCCCGGAAGGCGACCGCCTGGGGCGAGGAGGGATTGGCCACGACGATCGGATGGCCGCTGTCGCCTCCTTCCCGAATGGCGGGATCGATGGGAATGCTGCCGAGGAAGGGTACGCCAAGCTTCGACGCGGCCCGTTCCCCACCTCCGTGGGAGAAAATGTCCGTCCGCTCGCCGCAATGACCGCACACGAAGGAACTCATGTTCTCGATGATGCCGAGCAGCGGCACATTGACCTTTTGAAACATCGCCATGCCTTTGCGCACATCGTAGAGCGCGACCTCCTGAGGCGTCGTCACGGTCACGGCGCCGGCCATCGGAACCATCTGAGACAACGACAACTGGACGTCCCCGGTCCCGGGCGGCAGATCGATCAGGAGGTAATCGAGTTCTCCCCATAAGACGTCACGAAAGAAGGCTTGCAGGTATTGATGGACCATCGGGCCGCGCCAGACGAGCGGGGCCTCTTCGGGAACGAGGAAGGCCATGGAAATGAGTTTCACGCCATAACTGTCCACCGGAACGATCTTCCCGTCTCGTTGCTCGGGGCCTTTCGTACTGCCCATCATCATCGGGATATTCGGGCCGTAGAGGTCGGCATCCATCAGGCCGACCTTGGCGCCGCTCAGCGCCAATGCACAGGCGAGGTTGGCGGCGACCGTCGATTTGCCCACGCCGCCTTTGCCGCTGCTGATGGCGATGACGTGTTTGACGCCTGGAATCAGGGTGTCCTTTTCCTGGGATTGTTGTGGTGAAGTCTGTTCGTCAGCCATGACCGTGCTCCTTCCTCTTCTCTGCATCATAAGCGATGGCGGAGGGGAAAGAAAATGGGCTATTGACCTTTGGGGGAATCGAGAGGGGGCCTATTCCGACAACACGGTACGATCCAGCCGGCGAAGGTTCCTCGCAAGCCCCATCATGAACAGCGTGTAGATGGTCCACTTGGAGGGATCGAAGTTGTACCAACGGGGGCCGTTGCGGTAATCGCGGGCGTAGGTATGGTGATAGTTGTGATAGCCCTCGCCGAAGGTGAAACAGGAGATGAGCCAACTGTCGCGGCTGCTGTCGCCTTGACTATGGGGCTGAGTGCCGAACATATGGGAGAGGGAATTAATGGCGAACGTGGAATTCAGGACCATGAACATTCGAAACATGCCCGCGAGCAGAAAACAGCCGACACCGCCGATGATTCCGCCGTTCACAAAGCCTAGAACGAGGGGAAGCGCGAGGCCAGAAATCACGATCGCGTGATAATGGCGGTGCTGCCACATCACCATCGGATCTTTCCGGAGTTGCCGCTCGTAATTCTCCGTCCGGTGTGGCGTGTTGATGAACAGCCAGACGCAGTGACTGTGCCAAAATCCCTTCTTGGCGTTGTAGGGATCTTCCTCCTGATCCGTCCTCGCATGATGCCGGATATGATCCGCGCTCCATCGCAGGGCGGAATTTTGAAGCGCCCATCCACCGGCGATCAGCAACAAAAACTTGACCCACGGATGGCATTCGAAACTCCGGTGAGAAATCAACCGATGATAGCCGACGGTCACCCCGAGTCCCGTGACCACGTAGAGAATCGTGAAGAGCACCCAATCAAATACCGTGTATCCGTAGAGATAGCCAAAGAGCGGCGTGCCGATCAATGTCGTTGCGGCCACGAGGCAAAACAGGATGAACGTTTTATAGGCGAACGGCTTAGTTCCGACAGCGTCTGGCATCCGTCTCTCCCTTTGTCGTCCGTGACGTGACGTTCACGGAACATTCGGCGTCTGTATGGCGTCAAGGCACACGGAGCTTTTGGCTTTCCCGAGCAATTTCACCGTCCGGCGTGTTGGGGAATACACTGCTCTTTATCTGGCCGGGACCAAAAGTCGTGTGACCCAAGAGTACCGAAGTAGCGGACTTTAATCAAGAAATTCTTTACGGAGATCCAGTGCGCCGGCGCCTTGAGGTGTATACTGAAAACAGCACGCCCCTTTTCGATTCACAACGGTGCTCCGTGGCCGTCATGAACAACTTGGAATCCTCCGTGAGACGCATCGGCGAAGAGTTGGCCCGTCTGTCTGGAGGTCAATCCCCTACGCTGTTTGAACGACGCTGGTGGTCGCAGGCGGCCATCAATCTCGCCATGCACAACTTCGACTTCAAGACGCAGTTGTTCCGTTTTATCGACATGCTGCCGTCCGTCACCGACGATCAGCGGGTCGTGACCCTCGCGCAGGAATATTTCGGTTCGATGGCCGGACAGGCGTTCGGGTTGGGATGGGGTTTGAAAGCGCTCGCGGCGACAGGAGTCGGTGCGCGGCTCAGCGGCCATGCCATTCGGGCGCAGGTCGAGCAGATGGCCCGGACATTCATCGCCGGCGCGTCGGTCGCCGAAGCCATTCCCGTCTTACGCCACCTATGGGATGAGGGAAAGGCGTGGTCCGTAGATCTGCTCGGCGAAGCGACCATCAGCGACCAGGAAGCCGATCGGTATCGCGATCGGTGTCTCGCCGCGCTGCAAACGCTGACCGAGGCGGTCCCCTTGTGGGCGCCCGCTCCCCTGCTCGAGCAAGACCACCTGGGGCGCGTCCCGAGGGTCCAACTGTCCCTCAAAATCTCGGCGCTCTCCCCTCACCTCGATCCCATCGATCCTGACGGGAGCTTTGAGTCCGTCGCGGGAAGGCTGCGTCCCATTGTGGATGCGGCCATGCGGGCGCCGGCTTCCCTGATCTTCGATATGGAGCAGGCGGAGACAAAAGACCTGCTGATCGCGATCTTTAGGCGGCTCTTCGCTGAATCCGCCTATCGCGGGTTTGCGCATGCCGGGTTGGCGGTGCAGGCGTATCACCGGACGACCGGGCAGGATGTCGAGGGGTTACTGAACTGGGTGCGCGAACGAGGAACGCCAATTACCATCAGGCTCGTCAAGGGCGCCTATTGGGATTCCGACACGATTCGTTATCGGCAGCGAGGCTGGCCGGTGCCCTTGTTCGAGCACAAGGCGGAAACCGATGCGAACTATGAGGCGCTCGTGCGCAAACTGTTCGAAGCCAGTGCCGTCATCCGGCCCGCGTTCGGCACCCACAATCTGCGGACATTGGCCTACATCGAGGCGACGGCCGAACAATTGGGTCTCGCCCCTTCCGTCTTCGAGTACCAGATGATTTTCGGCATGGCGGAGCCTTTTCAGGAAGCGATGTTCCGGCGCGCGCGTCGTCTTCGTCTGTATACGCCGGTCGGCGACCTCTTGCCGGGCATGGCGTATTTGGTGCGTCGTCTATTGGAAAATACGTCGAATGAATCATTTTTGCGAAAAGAATTTGTCGAGTCCGAGTCGCTGGCGACGCTCCTCGCGCCTCCCACCGTCCCGCCGCCGAGGGACGCCTCCCCTGCGCCCGGCACGATTTCGATGGCGTTCGAGAATGAACCGCTGCGCGATTTTTCGAAGGCTGACGCGCGTTCAGCCATGCGAAACGCTCTCATCGATGTCAAAAACCGACTCGGCAAAACGCGGCCTCCGTCCGCCGGCGGGCTCGCACTGACGGGTCCGCTGATGCCCTCCTCTAACCCAAACCGTCCGGACGAAATCGTTGGGATTGTCCACACGGCCAGCGCGGCGGACGTCGACGCTGCCGTTGCGATCGCGGCCCGAGCGTGGCCGGCCTGGCGCGGGCTGCCGGCTGAGCGGCGTGTCAAAATCATCCGAAGAGCGGCGGACCTCATGCGCGCACGCCGGGAAACGCTCGCTGCCTGGGAAGTTCTGGAATGCGGCAAACCGTGGCGAGAAGCGGATGCCGATGTCGCCGAGGCCATCGACTTTTTGGAATACTACGCCGGCGAGTGGTTACGTCTTTCGACCCCACAGCGGTTGGGTCGGGCGCCGGGAGAACTCAATCACCGCCGGGCGGAGCCCCGGGGGATCACGGCCGTGATCGCTCCCTGGAACTTCCCCCTTGCGATTCCGACAGGAATGGTCTCGGCCGCCCTGGTCACCGGCAATCCGGTGTTGTTCAAACCGTCGGAGCGGTCATCCGTGATCGGCCAATTGCTGGTGGAAATGCTGATTGAGGCCGGTGTACCCGGCGGCGTGCTCTTCTGCCTGCCCGGCGGACCGGAGGTCGGTCGTGCCTTGGGACAGCATCCGGACATCGCGACGATTGCCTTCACCGGCTCCAAACGTGTCGGCTTGGAGCTTCTCCAACAGGCGTCAATCGTGGCGAAGGGACAGCGGATGGTCAAGCGAGTGATTGCAGAAATGGGCGGCAAAAATGCGATCATCATCGACGAGACGGCCGACTTGGACGAAGCGGTGACAGGGGTTATTGCATCCAGCACCGGCTACAGCGGGCAAAAATGCTCGGCTTGCTCGCGCGCCATCGTGCATGCGGCGGTGTACGATCTCTTCCTCGCGCGACTTCAGGAGGCGATTCGCAGCCTCCGGGTGGGAAATCCGGAGGATCCTGGGACACAGGTGGGCCCGGTCATTGACGAGCGCGCCCAGGCGAGCATTTTGAACTACATCAAGATCGGGAGCGAGGAAGCGCGCGTCGTGATGGAAGGACGCGTCAGGCAGCCCGGCTGGTACGTTGGACCGACGGTGTTTGCCGATGTCGCCCCGACGGCGCGGATCGCTCAAGAGGAGATCTTCGGGCCCGTGCTGGCCGTCTTGAAGGCGGATTCGTTTGAAGCAGCGCTCGACATCGCGAACGCCACGGAATATGCGCTGACGGGAGGCGTCTATTCACGAAGCCCGGCGAATCTCGAGATGGCGCGCGAGCGATTCGATGTGGGTAATCTCTATCTGAACCGGCCGATTACCGGGGCCCTGGTCCATCGCCAACCGTTCGGCGGGCATCGGTTCTCAGGGGTGGGAGCGAAGGCGGGCGGCGAAGATTACCTGATGCAGTTTGTGGTCAGCCGTGTGGTCAGCGAACAGACTCTCCGCCGGGGTTTCGCTCCGGTCGAGTGAGGCCTTGGAGGCCCTGACTTCATAGGAGTCCAGTTCTTCGGTGATCTCGGTGATGACGCCGCGGTCTTCCAGCGGAGAGAGTTCCTGCCGCTCGACGTATTTGACGAGGCCCACCCCTTTAGCGAACCACGCGGTCATCACATCGGTTCCGGTGACTGTCCGCGACGTGCCGGACAGGTGAATCCGCATCCGCATAAAGGCTTCCACTTTCACGGCGTCCTTGAATGTGCCCGCCTCGACGGTCACCGTTTCAATTCCGGTGACGGTCGACGTCCCCTGAGCATCCACTTTCTCATTGACGCCGTCCCGGTCCATGTCCGTTCCAAAGTCCAATCCCTTCTTGTCGAACTGTTGGATCGTGGACGAAATCTTGATCGGAAACCGGACGATTTGGTAGGGAATCAGCTGTTTCTCCAACGGAGTGCCGGGCTCGGAACCGTGATACACGATTCCCACGACGTCGCGCCGATAAAAACTGTCGGACGGCCCATGGTTGCCGGGGTTGGTGTCATGGAACACCGTGACCGTCATTCCTCGTAACGTTCGGGTACCGACCACGGTCGAAACGTTGGTGAAGAATTTGTGTTCGATCGTTTGTAGCGGCCCCTCGGTGATCTGACCGTGATATTCCCAATGGCTGCCGACGGTGTCCGGAAAATAGTCGGACGACTGTCCGATGGCATTGAGGTCATCGCCGGCGATCAATCGGCTGGGCGCCGCCGCACTCAGCAGCACGAGGACGAAACCGATGATAAATTTGATCTGCGCGTGTTTCACGGGGTGTCTCCGGCATTCTAGGAGTGTCTCATCAAACGGTATCATAGGACTCCTCACACCAGCAAGGGTGGACGAATCCCTGGGACGATTCGCCCTCGGGCTTGCCTTCCTGAGCCGCGCTCACGATAATCCCCTCTCATGACGCTCATTTCCAGTCCGGTATCGGGGAGCGAATTGCGGCCGCCACAACCACGCTCAGTGTTGGTCACCGGGGCGTCGGGCGGCATCGGCGGGCCCGTCTGCCGCGCATTTGCACAAGCGGGATGCCGTGTCGGCATTCACTATCACCGGGGCAAAGCGTCCGCCGAATTGCTCTTGAGCGAACTGGAGCGAGCTGGCGGGCGGGCAGTGCTTTATCAGGCCGACGTACGCGACGCGGCGTCGGTGCACCAGATGGTTACTCTTTTCGCACGCGACAGCCCTTGTCCCCTGAGCTTCGTCTGCGCCGCCGGAATCGGAAGCGCACACCTTGTCCTCAGGCACGGAGAAGATGACTGGGCGGACATCATCGGGACCAATCTCACCGGTCTCTTTCACTGTCTGCGCGCGATGGCCCCCTGTCTTCAGGCCCAGGGCGGCGGTTCTGTCGTCGTCGTCGGCTCCTACGCGGGATATCAGGGGATGGCCGGACAAGCGGCCTACGCGGCCTCCAAGGCCGGCATGCTGGGACTGGTCAAGACGGCGGCTTTGGAATGGGGCTCGCAGAACGTGTGCGTGAACCTGGTCTGGCCCGGATGGCAAACGAGCAGACTTGCCGAAGCCGCCATGTCCCGTCGGGAAGGTTGGGAGGATCACGCGCTCAGCCGCCCTCCGACCCTCGAAGAAGTGGTGGCGACCATCGTTCATCTTGCGCAGATGAAGGATGTGTCTGGCCAGGTCTGGAACTGTGACAGCAGGCCGGTCTTCCTATGAAAGCCCGTCGTCGAGGTGCCGGCGTGTTCATTACGGGAACCGATACCGGCGTCGGAAAAACCGTGGTCACCGCGGCGCTCGCCGCAACATTGATTCGTTCCGGACACGACGTGGGCGTCATGAAGCCCGTCGAGACCGGTGTGAGGCCTTCGAAGCCGGCTTCCGCGGACGCCGCGCGCCTGAAAGCCATTGTGGACAGCGAAGAGACGCTCGGGGCGATCTGTCCCTATCGCTTCGAACTGCCGGTCGCGCCTGTCGCCGCCTCTCACGCCGAACGACGCAGCATCGATCTCGGCGTGATCCGGCAGGTGTACCGACTGCTGGCCAGCCGGTATGACTATACCGTCGTGGAAGGTGTCGGGGGGGTTCGAGTGCCGTTGACTGCGAAGGCTGATGTGATGGACCTGGCCAACATCCTTAAGCTGCCCGTCGTCGTCGTGGGCCGAGCAGGACTGGGTGGCATCAACCATGCGCTCCTGACCGTTGAGGCGCTGCAGCGTCGGAAGGTTCCGATTGTGGCCTTGGTGCTGAATCGCACGCAGCCCGTGCGGTCAGCCGAGATGCGTCTCCAAGAGCGTACGACAATAGAGGCTCTGCGAAAACGTACCGGCGTCCCGGTGCTTGGGCCTCTGGGCTACGACCCGACACTCCGCAAGGGTTTTCGTCGTGCTGTTGCCCGCATCACGAGGACCGCGTCCATGGCGGCGTTGGCTCGATTGGTCAAAGCAGCTGTCCGGTGAACTGCGCGGCGGCTTTCCCGACGTCCGCGGCTCCCACGACGGCGGAAATCACGGCGATTCCGTTTGCCCCGGCCTCCATCAGCGCGCGGACGTGGTCCACTTGGATACCTCCGATGGCAAACACGGGAAGCGAGGTGAGCGGACGGATCTCCTTGAGTCCATGGAGGCCGACGACAGGCTCATGATCAGGCTTTGCCGCCGGCACGTAAATCGGACCGAAGCCGATATAATCCGGACCCAGACGATCGGCCTCTTTCACCTGTGCGGTATTGTGGGTGGATAAGCCGATGTACTTTTCAGGTCCGAGAAGACGCCGCGCGTGGTCGTACGGCAGATCCGCCTGGCCAAGGTGCACGCCGTCCGCCTCGATGGCCAGCGCCAGATCACAGCGGTCGTTGACCAGGAATAACACTTCGAGTTCGCGCGCCCGGCAGGCGAGCTGTTCCGCCTCGTCATAGGCTTGCTTCATCGACGCCGTCTTATTCCGGTACTGAAAGATCAGCGCGCCGGAAGCGGCCGCGGCTTCCAGCACCTTCACGAGCGGCCTGTCCGGCCGCACCGTCGGGTCGAGGATCACATAGAGTCCGGCAAGAGGGATGGCGCGCTTACGACGGTCCATCATGACGAAGGATTGTAACCTGATTCGTTGAAAGGACGCCACGGAGGCCTATGCCCTTTCATCGTACTGCGAACCGACTTATTTCCGTCGGCGCGGGGCTGTTTCTGCTCAGCGCGGCCTGTGATTCCTCTCAGCAGGCCGTCCATATCGTCGCCCAAGACTTCCGCTTCACTCCTGTCGAAGTGCGTCTCTCGGCTGGGCGGCCAATCCGCCTGATCCTCCACAACGAAGGGCGGGAGCGGCACGAGTTCAAGACTCCGTTGCTGCGGCAGGCCCGCGCGGAAACCAGTCTGCCTGGCAGTTTACCGGTGTTGCCCAATCAGAAGGCCGAAGCGGTTCTTCAGACGATGCCGGGTGTGTATCCGTTTTATTGCGCAATCCCGGGCCATGCGGGCATGAGCGGCACCATCATCGTCGAATAATTGAATGTAACGATCAGCGCTGCCTCAGCCGGCCAGGAAGCGCTCGAGGTACGTGGTGGAGAGGTGACCTTTTTGAAAATCGGGATCGTTCAAGATTCGCTTGTGGAGGGGAATCGTCGTCTTGATGCCGTCTATCACAAATTCGTCGAGGGCACGGCGCATTCTGGCCATGGCTTCATGCCGGTCGCGGCCATGCGTGATGACTTTGGCGATCATCGAGTCGTAATGGGGGACCACCATCGCGTTGGATTCCATGGCGGAATCCACGCGGACGCCGAAGCCGCCGGGAGCGCTGTATCTGGTGATCAAGCCGGGCGAGGGCGTGAATTTCTCGGGATCTTCGGCATTGATGCGGCACTCCAGACTGTGGCCGGTAATCCGGATATCGGGTTGTTTGAACGAGAGCGGCTGCCCGTCGGCCAACGTGATTTGTTCCTTCACGAGATCGATGCCGGTCACCATTTCAGTGATGGGATGCTCGACTTGGATGCGCGTATTCACTTCCATGAAGAAAAAGTTATGGTCTTTGTCGAGAAGGAATTCGACCGTGCCAAGGTTGCGGTAGTGCACCGCTTTCATCGCCTCGACGGCCACCCGTCCGATTTCCCGGCGAAGTCTTTCATCGACGGCGGGGGACGGGGTTTCCTCCACGAGCTTCTGGTGTCGCCGCTGGATTGAGCAATCGCGTTCGCCCAAGTAAACGACGTGTCCGCGCGCGTCGGCTGCGATCTGCACTTCAATGTGGCGAGGCTCGAGAAAATACCGCTCGAGATAGACGCTGTCGTTGCCGAAGGTCGACTTTGCCTCGGCCTGCGCAGCCTGGAACGCACGGCCGAGCTCGTCGGCACTGTTGACGACACGCATTCCCCGTCCGCCTCCGCCCGCCGCGGCTTTGATGATGACCGGGTAGCCGATTTTCGCGGCAGCGTCGCGGGCCTCCTGCTCGCTCTTGAGCTCTCCGGGGCTTCCGGGGGTGACCGGGAGACCACGTTTGGCCACGATTTCACGAGCCTTGGCTTTGTCCCCCATCAGGGCAATGTTCTCGGAAGTCGGCCCGATGAATTTGACGCCAATCGACTCGCAGACTTCCGCGAAATGGGCATTCTCAGACAGAAATCCGTAGCCGGGGTGAATGGCATCGGCGCCCGTGACCTCTGCCGCGCTCAACACATTCGGGATGTTGCGGTAGCTCAAGGCTGACTCCGCGGGGCCTACACAGACGCGCTCGTCGGCCGCACGCGCGTGAAGCGAGCCGGTATCGGCTTCCGAATGGATGGCGACGGTCTTGATGCCGAGCTCCTTGCACGCGCGGATGACGCGCAACGCTATCTCTCCCCTGTTGGCGACCAAGACCTTCTTAAACACGTGACCATTCCTTCCATGGTTCCGGCCATGGACCGGCATTCGGCCGGACGGCGGTGCAGCCGTCCTCCGGGCGGAGGCAGGACTGGATCAGGATGCGCAAGCGGCAGGAGCGACGGTGAACGGCCTGTGTCAACATTCGTGGTTCAAGGGGTGGCTTTTGGGTCAATCAGGAAGAGTGCTTGGCCGTACTCGACGGCCTTCGTACTTTCCACCAGGATTTTCGTGATGCGTCCGTCCACCTCCGACTCGATCTCGTTCATGAGTTTCATGGCTTCTACGATACACAAGACTTGCCCTTTTTTCACATAATCGCCTTCTTCCACGTAGGGATCCGCGTCAGGCGACGGAGACCGGTAAAACGTCCCTACAATGGGAGAGGTAATCGTGATGTGTCCTGTCGCATCTTCCACCAAATCGGCCGGAGCCGCGGCATGCTGCGGCAGGAGCGGTGGGGCTGAATGCCCGCCATCGGTCACGGTTGCCGAAACCGACTTTACTGCGATCTCATGCCGGACCCTGATGCGCACCCCTGCCCGCTCGATCTCGAGTTCAGTCAGGTGGTTCCGCTTGAGCAAATCGATCAAGTCCTGGATCTGCTTCGTTTGGGCGGCGGCGTCTTGGGCGCTCTTGCTGCCGGCGAAGGAGCCGGGCAGGACGATCGGGGTGCCGCGGATCCTGGGCTTGCGGGGTTTTTTGGGACTCACCGAACGCGCTCCACGTAGGCTCTCGTGCGGGTATCGATCTTGATCACCGTCCCGACTTCAAGGTAGAGAGGGACTTTGATCGTCGCGCCGGTCTCGACCACTGCGGGTTTCGTGCCGCCGGACGCCGTGTCGCCGCGGACTCCTGGTTCGGCGTCAACCACCTTCAGTTCGATGAAAATGGGCAGTTCCACGTCAATCGGACGATGTTCGTAAATCAGGATTTTCGCGTTCATGTTTTCTTTGAGCAAATCAGCGTTCTCGCCTAATTGCTTTTTTTCGAACGTCAGTTGCTCGTACGTATCGGTGTCCATGAACGTGTAATCGTCGCCCGTGGCGTAGAGGAATTGCATCTCTCGTTCTTCGAGATCAGGCTCCTCGAAGCGTTCACCCGAGCGAAACGTGCGGTCAAGGACATTGCCGGACAAGTAACTTTTGAGTTTCGTGCGGACGAATGCACCGCCTTTGCCAGGCTTCACGTGTTGAAATTCGACGATGTAGAATGGCTCGCCGTCGACCATGAGGCGAACGCCGCCTCGAAAATCAGTGGTGGAAATCACTCGTTGCTCCCTTCACCCGCGAATGGAAAGAATAGTTGTCCGATAGCCGTTATCGCAATGCACTTTTCTGCCGACGGGACGCCGGCGAAGGTTTTCTGACCTTCTTTTGCGTCGAGAGATGATCGGTCAGGGCGCGTAACGCGAGCAAATAGCCCGCGGGACCGAGGCCGGAGATCTGGCCCAGCGCCACTCCGGCAATATGAGAATGATGGCGGAAGGGTTCGCGCTGATGGATGTTCGACAGATGCACCTCGACCGTGGGCAGACTTACAGCGGCGAGAGCGTCGCGAATGGCGATACTCGTGTGCGTGTAGGCGGCCGGATTGATAATGATGCCCTGACATCCGGTTTTGCTGTCTTGGATCCAGCCGACGAGTTCTCCTTCGCTGTTGGACTGGCGAATGTCCACCTCGACTCCTAGGTCCTCCGCCAGCTTGCTCAAGGCCGCGTCGATGCTGTCGAGTGACTCGCTACCATAGATGGACTGCTCCCTCGTGCCGAGCAGATTCAGGTTCGGTCCATGTAACACGAGTATCCGAAGCATGTTCAACCGATGTCTATAGGTGGCAGTATTCTTACCGGCAGTTCAGGAGAGCGGCATTGTAACAGGCCGGCATGGAGTGGTCAAACCATCGAATATATTGGAAATTTAGGGATCTGCTTCCGCGAGCGCAGTCGGACGGTCGCGCCGCCGCTGCTCGATGGACCGGAGCCAGGACTCAAGTTTCGCAATCATGTCGGTACGACACGACGCGCTGGTCGGTGCTTCCTGCTGAGCAGCGGCCTCCGCCGCGATGTCGGCGCAGGCCGCTGGTTCGGGGGTCGCGGTCACCTCCATGACTGGCGGCATGGATGGGGTTTTGGGCAAAGATGCCGTGCCTGACTGCGGACCGGCCTGCGCGGCTTTCGACGAAGGATGCTGCTTGGCCGAGGCGCTGGACGTTTCCGGAGGCGGACCGGCAATTCCCATCGAGCCTTGTACCGCGAGCGCTTCCTCATCCTTTGGATTCATGGCCAGGATAACGCTGCAGGAGTTGAGCGCTTCCCGAGTCAGCCCTTGGGCGGTGTAGATTGTGATCAATGTTCTGTGTGCGCGAAGGTTTTCCGGACTCAGTTTGACCGCGCCCTCCAGCACGGCCCTGGCCTTTGTGGGTTGCTTCAGTTGGTCGTAGGCCCGGCCCAGAACAACCATCGCCGTGATAAATCCCGGATAGTACTTCAAGCCGTCTTCCAAGACGCTGACCGCTTCTTCCCACATCCCCACTTTGCAGTATTCTTCGGCGAGAGGAAGGAAGGCTTTGGATTGGGGATCCTTGGCCAGCTGGGTGGCCAGCCGGTCGATCGCGATTGCGTTGGCGGCGGTTTTCTGACGAGCCATCGTCGTTAGGGTTTCTTCACCGAGTGGAGTGCCGCTGCCGGTCGGATCGCCGTCGCGAGCCACCGCCGGGTGACGTTCAAAATGTCGTCCGCCAGCTCGCGTTTCCCTTTGAGCGGAAATTCGGTGGTTCGGCCGTCCCGCTCGAGCACGGTGACGGCATTGCGGTCGCTGCCGAATCCTGCTCCCTGTCTTGTGACGTCGTTCGCCACGATGACATCCAGCCCTTTCGAGGCCAGTTTGGATTTCGCGTGCGTCAAGAGATCATCCGTCTCTGCGGCGAACCCAACCAGGACCTGGGTTGTTCGCCTGCTGGAAAGGCCGGTCAAGATATCCACGGTCGGCTCGAGGTGCAGGGTGTCGGTCGGACGGTCGTGCTTTTTCAGTTTGCGGGTCGCCGCCTGCTTCGGGCGGAAATCGGCCACGGCTGCGGCCATGACGACGACCGTGGACCAGGACAAGCGGGTGGTCATCTGTTTGGCCATTTCCTCCGCCGTCTCGACGGCCACCATTTCGACTCCAGCAGGCGGAGGCAGCGATGTCGGCCCGCTGACCAGCACCACCTGTGCACCACGCTGATGGGCGGCTTCGGCGATGGCATACCCCATTTTCCCAGACGAACGATTGGAGATGTAGCGGACGGGGTCGATCGCTTCCTGCGTTGGGCCGGCCGAGAGCAGGAGGCGTTGGCCTTCATAGTCACGCTTGGGCCTCAAAGCGGTTCGGACGATGCTGACAATCCGTTCCTCCTCGGCAAACCGACCTTGCCCGAGACGGCCTGACGCCAAGGGGCCCTCTTCCGGATCGATCACGACCACGCCCCTCGCCCGCAGAGCTTGGACATGCGCCGTCACCGTCGGATGCCCCCACATTCCTCCATCCATTGCCGGCGCGCAGATGAGTGGACACCGTGCCGTCAACAGCATGGTCGACAGCAGATCATCGGCCAGTCCGAGCGCGGCCTTGGCCAGGAAATTCGCCGTGGCCGGCGCCACGACGATTGCGTCCGCCTGTTCCGGCAGTGACAGATGCTTCATCTCCCCGTGCGCCTGGAACAGGCCGGTTGCCACGGGCCGGCCCGACAACACTTCGAACGTGAGCGGCGCGACGAACTTGCTCGCAGCCCTGGTCATGGCCACATCGACCGTCGCCCCTTCGCGGACCAGCGCCCGTAAAAGGCTCACGGCCTTGTACGCCGCGATGCTGCCCGTGACGCCGAGTACAAGGCGGAGGCCTGTGAGCGTCGGCTGTGGTCGGTCGATGGTCATGCCTTATTCTTCGGATTCGGCCGGAGCCGCCGGCTTGGGACTGTCGTCCACATACACACTGAGCTCTTTCTTGATTTCCCTCGCGTCTTCGCCGGTCATCATGGCCATCCGCTCGGTCTCACCTTCCTTGCCGCGCTTGGCTTCCTTCATGGCGTCCCTGGCCTCTTTTCCGACCAGATACTTGGCTTCGCTACGGAGGACTTCATCCAAGGCAATGGTCGTTTCCTTGGTGAAGCGCGAGTTTCCAAACGGCCGGGACCCCTGCACGATGTGCTTGGCCCGTTGAGCGGCCACGATGACCAAGCGGTGGCGCGAATCGAACTGATCTGAAGTGTATTGGGGGAGAAGGCTCAGCATGTCGATCATGGAATTCGGTACTCCTGTTGGTTAGGGAAGATCTTTTCGATCTCCCGGTTTGGTGTCGTCGTCCAGAATGAAGTTATTTTCAATCCAGGTCATGTTCAGCCGCTTTGTTTTTAACCGCTCGCTCAAAAAGATATTTTCCAGATCCCGCAGCGAGCGAGCGAGATCGTCATTTCTCACGATGTAGGCATACTCGCGGTAGCTCCACACCTCTTCTTTGACTTTTTGCAGCCGCCGTTGGATCTCATCCGAAGAATCCGAAGCCCGGCTGAGGAGGCGCTGGCGCAAGACAGTCATCGACGGCGGCAGAATAAAGACCGAGACGGCATCCTCAAACTTTTTCTTCACCTGCATCGCGCCTTGCACGTCGATTTCCAGCAGGACGTCGGTACCCTGATCAATCTTATCTGTCAGGGTCTTCCGCGGCGTGCCGTATAAATGCCCATAGACACGGGCCCATTCGACGAACTCATGACGGTCGATCATCGCTTGGAAGGTGCCCTCGTCGATAAAAAAATACTCACGGCCGTGTTCTTCGCCGGATCTTGGCTTTCGCGTGGTGTAGGAGACTGAATGCCAGAGGCCAGGAATGTTAGCCGCCAGTTGTTTGCACAAGGTCGTTTTCCCGGTCCCCGACGGCGCGGAAATGATGAACAGAATTCCCCGACGCTCGGTCGATGACCGTACAGGGCCGGACGGCAGCGGCATTGCGTTGGCGGCCATGCTCATTCGACGTTTTGAACCTGTTCCCGGATGCGCTCGAGCTCGGCTTTCATCTGCACCACATGACTTGCGATGACGGCATCGTTGGCTTTCGAGCCGATGGTGTTGACCTCGCGGCCCATTTCTTGAAGCAGGAATTCGAGCGTTTTGCCAATGGATTCCGCGCGCTTAAGATGTTGCTCAAACTGTAGCATATGCGAGTCCAGTCTGACTATTTCTTCCGTAATGTCGCCGCGGTCGGCATAAATCGCCAATTCCTGATGGAGCCTGGCCACATCCGGCGCTTCGCCGACGAGGAGTTTCTCAACCCGGTCTTTCATGCGCGCGAACCCTTCCTGCACGGCAGTCGGCACACGGTCGGCGATTTCCGCGCGGTGGTCCCTCATGCGTTGAAGGCGGCTCTGCATGTCTTTGGCCAGGGCCACGCCCTCCTCCGATCGCATGCGCTGGAGGTCATTCAGTGCTTCGTCGCCGAGCTGGAGTACCAGGGCGGCCAGTTGCGGATCCTCGAGCGGCTGATCCGAGACCGTGAGTACATCCCGAAGCCCTGCGATAAGAGCCACATCAATCCGCCCGGGCAGTTTGAGTGCGGTTTTCAATTGACGAAGGGTCTGATGGTACTGTTTTGCCAGCGTCCGGTCAACGTGGAGAAGCCCACCCCGTCCCTTGCCTCCTTGAAGGGTGATCGTCAGGTCGATGCGGCCTCTGGCGCAGCGCTGGTGAACCGCCCTTTTGAAAGGTTCTTCCAACGCATGCAAGTGACGCGGCAGTCTGCAGGCTACCTCGAAAAACCGATGGTTCACAGACCGCACTTCAACCGTGACGGATCCATCGAGCCATGGCGCCTGTTTCCGTCCGAAGCCCGTCATGCTGCGAATCATCGTGGGCTCTTCTCCTTGGCGTCGCAGTCCTCATAAATCGGGCAGCGCCCGCACAGCGGCTTCCGCGCGACGCACACATACCGGCCGTGAAGGAGGAGCCGCTCGGAGAATCCGGTCCATTGCGAAGCTGAGAGCAATCCCTGAAGGTCTTGCTCGATCACGATCGGATCCTGTGAATTCGTCAGTTTCAAGCGATTGGCGACCCGCTTCACATGGGTATCCACGACGATCGCCGGTTGGCCGAACACCTGTCCGAGCAACACGTTGGCCGTCTTTCGGCCGACGCCGGGAAGGGTGACTAGATCCTCCATCCGGTCGGGCACGCGTCCCGCAAATCTGGTGGTAATGGCATGCGCGCAGGCGGCAATATTTTTGGCTTTACTCTTATAAAAGCCCGTCGAACGGACCATTTGTTCAAGCTCGGGCAGTTTGGCGCCGGCCAAGGCAGACGGCGTCTTATAGCGCGCGAACAAGGCCGGAGTGACCTGGTTCACGCGCTTGTCCGTCGATTGTGCCGACAAGATCGTGGCCACGAGGAGCTCCCAGGGCGAGCGGTGCGTTAGTTCAACTTTCGCTTCCGGCATGGAGGCTTGTAGCTTCCGTGCGACGGACTGTGCCCGCTTGCGAAGGTCGGCCGTGGATAGTCGGGTGCGTGGCATGACCGGGGCGGTAGATTGTGCAGGGATCACGCACGAGATGCAAGGGCGACGGTTCCCGGAGCGATGGCGGGAGCACCCGGGGGTACGGCCCGAGCCAGCTCTCGTCCGAGATGGGTGAGCAGCGGTTCGAGCGTAGCGGGCTGAAAGGCGGATACCCCAATCGCCTGGTAGCGGCGGCAGAGCAGTTCCGCCTCGTGTGGCGGCAGGCGGTCGCATTTGTTGAACACGAGCGTTCTCGGCAGCGCAGCCAGGTTTAATTCTTGAAGAATTTTGACGACGGCCGAGATTTGGACATCGACGTCGGCGGCGCTCGCATCGACCACATGAATGAGCAGATCCGCCTCGCGCAATTCCTCCAGCGTCGTCCGGAACGCGCCGAGCAATTCTTGTGGAAGGTCTCGTATGAATCCGACGGTATCCGTGACGATGACTTCCCGGTCCCTCGGAAATCGAAGTCGGCGGCTCGTTGTGTCCAGCGTTTCAAATACCCGATCCTGCGCGGAGACATGGCTTTTGGTCAACACGTTGAGCAGCGTTGATTTTCCGGCGTTGGTATATCCGACCAGCGACAACACCGGCATGTGATGCCGCGTGCGACGGGCACGGCGCTGATCCTGGTGACGCGCAAATTGCTTCAGCTCGCGCTCGAGATGCGTAATGCGGTCTCTGATCCGCCGGCGATCCGTTTCCAACTTGGTTTCGCCGGGACCTCTCGAACCGATGCCCCCGCCGAGCCTCGATAATTCCGCGCCCTTTCCGGAGAGTCTAGGCAGCAGATAGCGAAGCTGGGCGAGCTCCACTTGGACTTTACCTTCACGGCTATGGGCCCGGCGCGCGAAAATATCGAGGATCAGTTGCGTCCGGTCGATGACTTTGATGTCGGTCAGTTCGGAGATCGCACGCGATTGGGCCGGCGTGAGTGTTTGATCGAAGATCACCATGTCCGCGCCCTTATGCAGCGTCTGAATCAGCACTTGCTTCAGCTTTCCGCTGCCCAGCAGATAGCGCTGATGTCCATCCTGCGTTCGTTGTGCCATGCGGTCCACGACCATGACGCCGGCCGAAGAGGCGAGTTCGGTCAGCTCCACGAGGTGCTCTTCCTGCTCGGCTCGGCTGCGGGAGGAGGCGCTGACAAGCATGGCGGATTCGCCGTCGTGGCCGATCGCGTGCGTGGCACGCGCCTGCTGCATGGCCGCTTCGAGCTCTTCGATGAACCGGTCAAAGACCAGCGAATTCTGCTGAAAGGGTACACTCTTGAGCACGTTGCAGAGTTGGCCGCTGCCGTCCGGCGGCAGCAGGTGCGCCATATACAGCGTCTCGGGATTGCCGGTGGATGTGACCGATAGGACGGCGAAGAGATCCAAACGAAGATACGCTAAATCCGTCAAAGATTCTTGGCTCAAGGGCTGGTCATGCAGCTGGGTGCGGATTAATCGCAACCCGCGCAACGATCTCGAGCCGGCGCGGAATTTCGACAGGGTTGTAGGCGAAAGGACGAGATCTGTGCCAATGATGATTTCCTGTACCTGTCCCCTGCGAGTCAGGAACAGAGCCAGTGGGCGCCGGATTTCGACCGACAACTGACACATGGCTTTGGCGAGCTCGAACGACACCACCTTGTCCTGCGGAACTCTGCGTCGATAGAGGCGCTCGACCGCCGCTAATTGGCTGGCGCGTAATCCGCTGGTCTGTCCGTAGATTTCAGGAATAACCGTCCTCCATCTTTCTCAAGGCCGCCCGACCATGGCGGCGAGCCTCGGCTCAACGGTCGCAAACGGTTCGGCATCAAGTGCAATGCGGTGCCCTGCGACGAGGGCACTCCGGCCGGCGGCGGCGACCATGGCCGCGTTGTCCGTGCAAAAGCGCATTGGAGGAATACTGAGTCGAATGCCTGAGGACTCTGCCCGCTGCCGCATCAGCGCGCGTAGGCGTGTATTGGCGGATACACCGCCAACCACCGCCAATGCCTTAATGCCCGTCTGCTGCACGGCCGTAAACGCCTTGTCCACGAGCACAGAAACAATCGCCTCTTGATAGCCCGCGGCGAAATCGGCCTTGCAGCGCGCGACATCTGAGTCATTCATGGCTTGCAGCTTGTACAGGAGCGCAGTTTTCAGCCCGCTGAAACTAAACTCGAGATTGCCCTTCTTGAGAGACGATTTAGGAAACGGAATGGCGGATGGTTTCCCTTGTTGCGCGAGTCGGTCGAGAGCGGGGCCCCCGGGGAAACCGAGGCCCAGCATCTGAGCGCCTTTATCGAACGCTTCCCCTGCCGCATCGTCCCTCGTGCATCCCAACAAGTGATTCAGGCCATGCCCGTTCCTGCGGTACAGATGGGTGTGCCCTCCTGAGACGACAAGCACGATCGCAGGCAGTGGAAATTGCGGAGCTTCTAGCCACGCTGACGCGATGTGCGCATCCAAATGACTCACACCGACCAAAGGAAGACGGAGCATGTAGGCTAGGCCCTTGGCGTAATTGAGGCCGACTATGAGTGCTCCCGCCAGCCCTGGACCCTGCGTCACCGCGATGCCA
>DATELB010000242.1:0-3584 GCA_035277085.1 Nitrospira sp.
CGGCACGCCAAAGACCATGGATCTCGGCTTGCTGTACAAGGCACTCGAACAGGGACAAGTGAGCATGGTGGCGGGGAATGCCACCGACGGCCAGTTGTCGGTTCTCAATGTGGTGGTGCTACAAGATGATCAGCATTACTTTCCTCCCTACGACTGTGGCTTCGTCGTGCGTCCTGCCACATTGAAAGACCATCCGACCATGGAACAGGCGCTCGGCGAACTGGTCGGACGGTTCAGCAATCAGACCATGCGCACATTGAACCATCAGGTGGACGGCGAACATCGCCCAGTACGAGACGTGGCGGAGCAGTTCTTGCGGGAGGCAGGTTTGCTTCGTTAATCGGCGATCAGGAGGTTCTCGGCAAAGGCCCATTCCGTATCGGTCCATTGCGCTTCGCATAGAAATCCCGTCCGTCGAGCGAGACCCGGAATCTCTTCGATGCGAAACTTGTGGCAGGCTTCCGTCCAGATCGTTTCCCCTTCGTTCAACGTACAGG
The DNA here is from genome assembly GCA_035277085.1 of Nitrospira sp. Taxonomy (GTDB): domain Bacteria; phylum Nitrospirota; class Nitrospiria; order Nitrospirales; family Nitrospiraceae; genus Nitrospira_C. Next base: position 498 of record DATELB010000242.1, read on the forward strand.
TGAAGTCCGCGGCGCGAATGGATATGGTTTGGTGCGTGGTCGAGCGGAGATGCATTTCGATCCGGCGGTGCACGTCGTGATACCGGACTTCATGTTCGAAGTGCCCTAGGACAAAATCCCCGCCGAGCTCCCGATTGATCCGAGCGAGCAGATTCAGATTGAAGGCGGCAGTCACTCCTGCCCGGTCATCGTAGGCCAGCAGCATGTCCGTGACTGATTTCACGATGTCCGTTCCCAGGAGAAGGGCGTCTCCAGGCTTCAAATGCCGGCGGACGTCCTGCAGAAAATGCTCTGCGGCCGGCGAATCAAAATTCCCGATGCTACTTCCGAGGAACAAGACCAGGAGCGTCTGATTCGGCCGGCGGTGGGCCGCGGCTTCCTGAATTCCTTCCAGATAGGATCGTTCCAATCCCACCATGCTGACGGACCCGAGATGTCCCAGCTCTTGATGGCACTTGAGGAGCGCCGCCGCCGAGACATCGATCGGAAAATAGGCGATGGGCTCACGGTCCGCGAGCGCTTCCAATATCCAGCGGGTCTTTCGGCCGCTGCCGCTCCCCAGCTCGATCACGGAAACAGGTGGCGGGAGATGCTCGACGATGGCTCCGGCATGGCGACTCAGGAGCCGCAGTTCCGCACGCGTCAGTCCATATTCCGGCAGCAGGGTGATCGCTTCAAATAACGCCGTTCCCAGCTCATCGTACAAGTACATCGAGGGCAGTTCACGTTGGCCGGCCTTCCCGAGGCTGTCGCTCACGGCGACGGCGAACTCGTGGAGCGTATTCGTGGGCATGGTCTGTGAACGACTCATCTTAGACCTCCACGCAGCGGAATCCTGCATAGACATAGGGGAAGTTGGGCCGGAACCAGTTGCGAAACGATCGCCGCAGCAGTCGGGCATCTGTCCGCGGCGACGCTCCCTTGAGCACATAATGGTCGCCACCAAAGAATCGCGCGGAGTAGCCGGGGTAGCATGAAAACGTTTCGAATCCGGGAAAGGGCTTGAAGGCCGTCGACGTCCACTCCCATCCGTTGCCGACCAGTTGGGAAATTCCGAATGCGCTGTCGCCCAGCGGGGCGGCAGTCACGGAGATAGGATCCCATCGGTTCCCGCCGAAGTTTCCCCGCCGGCTCTCAGGCGGCTCATCCCCCCACGGATAAGCCCGTTCTTCGCCGCCGTGCCGGGTCCCGTACGCGGCTCGATGAAATTCGGCTTCGGTGGGCAATCTCTTGCCGTCCCAGGTGGCAAAGGCCGACGCCTCTTCGTGGGTGGCATAGACCGGCCAATCCAATGGCAGCGGAATGTCTTCCCACATCCCTCGCCAATACCACTGGCCGTCATGCCACTTCCAGAAGTGAGGTGGTTTGGCACCGGCGCGAACGAATTTGAGATACTCTCCATTCGTCACTTTATACTTGCTCATGGCAAACGAGGCGACAGCCACTTCATGGCTCTCGAATTCGTTGTCCCATCCAAACTGAGTATTGCCAGAGGAATCAGTGCGCGGTTGACCCAATGTGACTGTTCCGCGGGGAATTTCACGCATGACGTGAATGGGAGCGGCGCTCTGTGGCAATGACGCCACGACGGGAATATGCTTGTGGTCGATCGAGAGCGAATGGAGAAGATAGGCAAAGGTCTCGGCGTGCATCAACCGATGCTCCAGTGCAGTTGCAAGCACTTGTTCCGATAGCTGGTCCAACACATCGTCTAGGATCTGTCGAACGCGACCGTTGTATTCTCGGACCTCTGCGACCTCCGGCCAATGCGAGCGCTCGTCCTGTTGGGTCTGTCCTGGTTTGGGATCGATCCCGAACGCAAAGAGTTGATCGAATTCCGGCGAGAATGATGGAACCGCTGCTGCTTGGCCGATGAGGTTCCAGTCGAAGGCCTCGAGATGCCCGAGGTAAAAAATTAGCCGATGGCGCTCCGGGACCGGTCGTTCATACAAGGCCTCAGGCCGAACGAGGCCGAATAAAGTATCGGTGCCTGTACGAGCGTGAGTGAGTAGTTGCGTAAGATGCGTTGTCTTGTCTGTCTTTGTGAGCATCAGCTCGCATCCCCTCTAACCAAAGAAATGTCTCTGTGTTTCGCATCTTACCTGAGCTGCCTTTTAGTCAAGAACTGGCAAAATTGACAGTTGTGGCATGCAGATCAGCCTTGTATCCTCCCCCATAGCTACGTAGAACCTCTCGGTATTCTCACCACAGGAGGCCAGCCATGAGTACCACCACTCAAGTCCGTAGTGACAACGCGACCGGCAAGGCGGTCGCCGCCAAAGTGGACATGAAGTTCGAGATTGTCGTCATCCCCGTCTCGGATATCGACCGTGCGAAGGAGTTTTACGGAAGGCTCGGCTGGCGGCTCGACGCCGACTTCGACAACGGTAAGGATTTTCGCGTCATTCAGTTCACACCGCCAGGCTCCGGATGTTCGGTCATCTTCGGCAAGAATGTCACCGCGGCGGAACCCGGCTCCGCCCAGGGCATGTATTTGATCGTTTCCGACATCGAGGCCGCTCGCAAGGAATTGCTGGGCCGCGGCATCGAGATCAGCCAGGTATTCCATGAGGCCGGGGGTGTGTACGCCGGAACGGACGAACCGTACCTGTTTGGGCGCCTCCGAGTCAGCGGTCGCGATCCCGAGCATCGCAGCTACCGCTCGTTCGCCTCGTTCCATGATCCGGACGGCAACGGTTGGCTATTCCAGGAGATTACAACTCGGCTGCCCGGTCGTATCGACTCGACAGCGACGACCTTTGCATCTGGGAACGATCTGGCGAGCGCGTTTCGGCGTGCAGAAGCTGCCCATGGAGAATACGAAAAGAAGGTACTGGGGGGAAAACGCGATGAGAACTGGTCCGACTGGTATGCCGCCTATATGGTGGCAGAACAGGCGGGGACGGAGCTGCCGAGGTGAGCGACTAAGGCCGCAAATCTAGCTTGAAGGAGGTGTCTCGTGTCGCGGCATTTCGATGCCATCATCATCGGGACCGGCCAGGCAGGCCCTGCGTTGGCTGCGCGGTTTGCGTCCGCGGGCATGACGGTCGCCATTATTGAACGCCACAAATTTGGCGGCACCTGTGT
>DATELB010000243.1:0-2074 GCA_035277085.1 Nitrospira sp.
CGGTGGTGTCCGCGAAGAGGTCGGCCATGAACAGGCCGGCCTCTTCCGTTTTTGACCGGCCGCTCACGTCACCGCCCGGACCGCATGAACCGGATATCCCCGTAATAGGCGACTGCCCGCTCTTTTGTGTTATCGGTATCGGTCATGATCGCGACACCGTTGATCAGCGGTGGGTCCTCCCCGAAAGCCTGCCGGTAGTCCTCGAAGACGTTTCTTGATTCCTCAACCCACCCGCCCACCTTGGCCCCGCCGCTTTCCACGACGATCATCTTCGCAAAATCGGTGTACGCATTGTCGACGATCGTTCCAATGACCGTCTTGGTGTCCCAAATGTAATTCAACGCGGCGATTGGAATGTCGCCGAAGAGGACCTTTCCGGCTTGATATTTGAGCTTCTTCCCGAAACTGACCTTGTTCGGATCGTATTCGAACGTGATGTACAGCCTGGCCGGATAGTCGTCGCCGCTTTTGCGCGTGACATCACTGCGGCTCAAGACATTCTCGATCTTCCACCGCCAGCGGACAACAGGGAAGGTCGAAGGGTCGATTTTAACTTCTTTGATCAGCCCGGAAGCGGAGGCGTTGCTCGTGGCCTTCACGACCACGGTATCGGCGTCCAAAACGAGCTCATAAGCGGTCGACACCGGGATTTTTTTGAAGGCCAACGGTTTCCACCCGTCGGTGTGAGCCACACCCGGGCGGCCCGTCGAAAACCGCCCGACCTCGAGGACCGTCGGAGCATCGTCCGTTGCACCGGCAGAGATACAGAGGAGTCCCCACACCAGCACTGCCATCCAGCACCACACACCGGCCTTTGCTCTCATCGGCGCATCCAGGCGAAGAGCCGGGTCAGCTGTTTTCTGGTGCCGGAGCTGAAGTGCGCTCTCCGCCAGAGGTTGACGACCTTCTTATTCACCTCCGCCTGCGTGGGATAGGGATGGATCGTCCCGGCGAGGGTCTTGATCCCGGCGCCGGCCTTCATTAAGACTGAAAACTCGTTGATGAGATCGCCGGCATGAGCGGCAACCACGGTCGCCCCCAGCAGCTTGTCGGTGCCCTTGCGGACATGAATTCTGGCGAAGCCTTGTTCCTGCCCGTCCAGGATTGCGCGGTCGACCTCGTCGAGATTGAACGTGTACGTTTCGACCTCCAGACCTTTGGTCCTCGCTTCTTGCTCATAGAGGCCGACATGAGCGATCTCGGGATCCGTGTAGGTGCACCATGGGATGAGGAGCGAATCGGCGGTTGCATAACCCAAGCCGAAAGGATGAGGAAACAACGCATTCTGCACGACCACCTGCGCCATGGCATCGGCCGCATGCGTGAACTTGTAGCGCGAGCACACGTCCCCTGCGGCGAAGATTTTGCGATTCGTGGTCTGCAGCCGCCTGTTGACGCTTAGTCCGCGCGCATCGAACGCGACGCCCGCGCGTTCCAGTCCCAAACCTTCGACATTCGGCGATCTGCCGACGCCGACCAGTATTTCGTCGACCGTCACGTCGTACGGCCGGTCGTGTGAGCGGCCCGTCATCCGTTTCCCTTCCGCCGTCTTGACGATGTGGAGCTCTCGGCTGCAGCAGCGCACCATCACTCCCTCCTGCGCCATCTGTCGCTCGACAACTGCTGCAGCGTCCCGATCTTCATTGGGCAGAATGCCGTCCATGGCTTCGATCAAGTGCACTTGGCTCCCGAAGCGCGCAAAAGCCTGTGCCAATTCGCAGCCGATCGGACCGGCGCCGATGACCCCGATTTTACGCGGGAGTTCCCTCAGCGAAAACACGGACTCGTTGGTCAGATAGCCGGCCTCCTTGAGGCCGGGGATGGAAGGGGCAGACGCGCGTGCTCCCGTGCAAACGGCGGCCCTGGCAAACGTGAGCGAACGATTGCCGGCCTGTCCCTCGACTTCAATCGTATCTCCTCCGCTAAAGCGCCCATGGCCGATGAACACATCCACGCCCAACTTGGCATACCGGTGTGCGGAATCGTTGTTGCTGATCCTGGCTCGCAACTTTCGCATGCGAGACATGACCGCGCCAAAGTCATAGGTGACGCCCTGAGGAATGCCGAGCCCGAA
>DATELB010000244.1:0-12699 GCA_035277085.1 Nitrospira sp.
ACACGATGGACGACTCAGGGCTGGCCGGCTTGCGCAAGTCCAAAGACGCGTATCATCCCGTCGCACGCATACAGAGCTTCATCTGTTCCGAGAGTGCACGGCCATGAGCAAACAGGATTTTCAGAGGCCGCTCGATTCAACACGCTACCGGTGGCTGCCGCAGTTGATCATCCTTATGAACCTCGTGGCCGTGGCGGCCGCGGTGTTTCTGCTCCGCAGCGTGGAGCAACGGCTGGTGTTTACCGCAGGCGAAGAATTGAGGATCGCGGCGGCCGAGGTATCCGACAAGCTGGACCGATTGCTGTTCGAACGGTACGGCGACGCCCAAATGATGGCGCGGGCGTTTAGCCTGAGGCCATTTGATGCCGACTATATCTCGACCTACCTGGGCTGGATGCGGACCAATTACCGTCCCGTCTATCTCTGGCTCGGCGTGACGAACGCCCATGGCACCATGGTGGCGGCCACGGACCCGGCACTGCGCGGGCAGGATTACAGCAAGAGTCCGTGGTTTCAACGTGCCCTCGAAACGAAGACGATCCAGTTCGACGACGCGGCGGTTCACGATCCGGAGGACGGGAACGAGACCATCGCGTTCACAGCGCCCATTGTGGATGCGTCCGGCACATTTCTCGGCGTGGTGACCACACGGGTCGCCATGTCCGTGCTCGAGGACGTGACCACGAGGACGGTGCGTTCGCTCGAGGCCAAGCCCGAGTTCGCGGGCGCGGTCACCTTCCAGATGGTGACGGCCGGCGGCATGGTGTTCGTGGATTCGGATCTCCTGCACAAGGGGCCTCTCAGCCTTCCGCAATCCGAATTGCTGGCCTCTAAGGCTCCTCCGTACGGCGATGCGGGGTTCGTGGAAGAACAGTACCGCAACCGTCGCGTGGTGACCGGCTTCGCCGGAACAAAGGGCTTTGGAGACTATCCCGGTCTCCGCTGGCACGTGCTCGTCCGCATGGATCGCGACCGGATTCTCGAGCCCATCACCTCCATCCTCTGGAAGGTCGGAGTGACGGGAGCGGTCGTCTGGATCCCCATGGTGTTTCTCCTGTTCTGGTCTACGTCCCACCTGCGCACGGAATACCAGCAGGCCCAGCAAGAAAGTTCGTGGGCGCGGGCGGCCGAAGCCGCCCTGCTGCAGAGCCAGGAGCGCACGCGCGCGATCGTTGAAACCGCTCTCGATGCGCTGGTCACGATCGATGCCGCCGGCGTGGTGACCGATTGGAACGGGCAAGCATCGACCATTTTCGGATGGTCGCGTGAGCAGGCGCTGGGACAACGCCTCTCGGAGCTGATCATTCCCGCGCCGGACCGGGAGGCTCATGACCAGGGCCTTCGGCAATATCTTGCCAGCGGAGATGCGCATTTCCTCAATCGCCGCGTGGAGGTGTTGGCGCTTCGCCGTTCCGGTGAGCAATTTCCCGTCGAGTTGGCCATTTCTCCGGTCCGCGTCGGGGGGACGATTTTCTTCAGCGCGTTCATCCGCGACATTACGGAACGGCGGAAAGCCGAGACGAAGATCAAGGAGAGCGAAGTCCGGTACCGCTCGGTGGTCAATGCGCTCGATGAAGGCGTCGTCGTCATCGATGCGGACGGTGTGTTGCGGACGGGGAACGCCAGCGCCGAGCGTATCTTGGGATTGCCCGGCGAAGAATTGAGCGGCCGTGCGCTGCACGATGAACGCTGGCGGACGATCCATGAAGACGGCTCGCTCTTCCCTCCCGAAGACTACCCGGCCGCCGTCACATTGAGAACCGGCGCCCCCTGTGCCAGCGTGGTCATGGGCGTCTATCGTCCCGACGGAAGCCTGCGCTGGATCGACATCAATTCCCGGCCGCTACCCGCTGAAGGCGGAACCGGACCGTCCGCCGTCGTGGTGTCGTTTTCCGATATCACCGATCGCAAGCGCGCCGAAGAGCGGCTCACAGCGCAATATGCCGTCACGCGCGTCCTGGCCGAATCGCGCAGCCTTGAAGAGGCGGTGTCGAAGATCATGCAGGCCGTCGGGCAGAATCTCGAGTGGGAATGCGCCATTTTCTGGCGCGTCGATCGCGCGGCCTCCCGCCTTCGCTGCATCGATCAATGGCGCGCGCCGGGTGTCGCCGCGGATCCGTTTCTGGAACAAACCTGGGAACGAACGTTCAGCCTCGAGGAAGGATTGCCGGGACGCATTTGGGCGGGCGGAAAGGCCGCATGGATCACGGATGTCGCCCATGACGTCAATTTCCCACGCCAGGGGCTGGCCCACGTCGTGGGATTTCACGGCGCCTTCGGGTTCCCCGTGCGCGTCGGAGGCGAGATCGAAGGGGTGATCGAGCTCTACAGCCGGCAGGTGCGCGTGCCTGACCAGGAACTGCTGAAAATGATCGAGGACGTCGGGTTGAAGCTCGAACAGTTCGGAGATCGCACCCGAGCCCAGGAAGCGCTGCAGCAGACGGAGGCGCAGCTGCGCCAATCGCAAAAGATGGAAGCGGTGGGACGTCTGGCCGGCGGCGTCGCGCATGACTTCAATAATCTGCTGACCGTGATCCGCGGCTACAGCGAACTGTTGCTGGCGCGTCTCGGGGCCGATGACCCCATCCGCAAGGACATGGTCGAGGTCAAGAAAGCGGCGGACCGGGCGTCCGGACTGACGCGCCAATTGCTCGCGTTCAGCCGGCGCCAGTTCATTGCTCCCAAAGTCATCGACCTCAACGCGTTGATCGCCAACATGGACGGCATGCTGCGCCGGCTGCTCGGAGAGGACATTGTCGAGTTGTGCACGGAGCTGAATCTGCACACCGGATCAATTCGGGCCGACGCGGGTCAGATCGAGCAGGTCATTATGAATCTGGCCGTCAACGCGCGGGACGCCATGCCCAAGGGCGGGCGGCTCACGATCGAAACGCGAAACGTGACCATCGGGAAATCGACGCGTCAGACGCCGGCAGGCGTGAAGCCGGGCGCCTATGTCCTGCTCGCGGTGCGGGATACCGGCCACGGCATGGACGAGGAGACCCAGTCGCATCTGTTCGAGCCGTTCTTTACCACCAAAGAAAAAGGGAAAGGCACGGGGCTCGGGCTTTCAACGGTCTATGGAATCGTCAAACAGAACGGCGGAAGCATCGTTGTCGAAAGCCAAAAAGATCAGGGAGCGACCTTTAAGATCTACCTCCCGCTGGTCGATCAAGGCCCGTCGGGCGCACCAGGCGCGCCGGACGCGGAGCCGGTGCACGGGCGGGAAACCATCCTCTTAGTGGAAGACGAGCCGGCGGTTCGAGGATTGGTCCATGAAACGCTGCGCCTGCACGGCTATACCGTGCTGGAAGCGCGCCACGGCATCGAGGCGCTCATGACCGGCGCGAAACACCAGGGCCCGATCCATCTATTGCTCACCGATGTGGTCATGCCCCAGATGAGCGGCCCGGAAGTCGCGGAGAAGATCCAGATCGTCCGGCCCGGCATCAAGGTGCTGTACATGTCCGGGTATCCTGATCATCCCCTGTTCGAGCAAGGCCGGATCTCCCGCGATGCGTCATTTCTTCCCAAGCCGTTCACCCCGAACGTCTTGGCCAAGAAAGTCCGGGACGTGTTGGACGGCGAGAAAGTCGGATGACAGATCGTCCCTTGATCTTCAGCCGCGGTTCCGTTTATCGTGCCGTAAAATTTGCGGCCGCAGGGGGAGCGGATCCACCATGACGCAATCGGGGCGTGAGTTCGACATCGGACACTACCGTATTCGGGACGAACCGTACTATGCGGAGGTCCGCGGCGAAGTCGGGCTGTTCACCACTGCGGCCAAGAGCCGCATGCCGGTCATGCTCAAAGGACCGACCGGTTGCGGGAAAACGCGCTTCATCCAGCACATGGCATTCCGGCTCGGGAGGCCGTTGATCACGGTGGCGTGCCACGAAGACCTCACCGCGGCCGACCTCGTCGGGCGCTACCTCCTCAAAGGACAGGATACCGTGTGGGTCGACGGCCCGCTCACCTTGGGCGTCAAACACGGCGCCATCGTCTATCTGGATGAAGTGGTCGAGGCGCGGAAAGATACGACGGTCATCATCCATCCCCTCACCGACGACCGCCGCCTGCTGCCCATCGAAAAAAAAGGGCAGGTCCTCGAGGCGGCGGACGACTTCCTCCTTGTGATTTCCTACAATCCCGGCTATCAGAGCGTCCTTAAGGATTTGAAGCCGAGCACGAAGCAGCGGTTCATGGCGATCGAATTCGATTATCCGACTCCGGATATTGAGACAGCGGTCGTGGAGCGAGAGGCCGCCATTGCCCGTGATCTCGCGGCGCGTCTCGTCAAGCTGGGCGGCAAGGTGCGCAACCTCAAGAACCATGGCCTGGAGGAAGGCGTGAGCACGCGCCTGCTTATTTACGCAGGCACCTTGATGCGCGAGGGCGTGGCGACAGAGCGCGCCTGCGAGGTGGCGATTGCCCGGCCGATCACGGATGATCCCGACATGCAGCGCAGCATCATGGAACTCGTCAAGGCGATCTTCTAGCCGGCAGGATGCTGAAAAAGCCCTTCGTGTCACCAGCCTATCCCCGACGCGCCGAGACGCGTCTTGTCTCCGGCCCCGACGCACTTTTTTCACCCACCCAACCGAACGATTGCTTGGCAATCGATTTCCCATTTCACCCGCCCGCCCACCGATTGCTACGCAATCGTTTACCCGGGACGCGTCTTGTTTCAAACTCACCCGCCCAGCCCCGACGCATTTTCTTCACCCACCCAACCCACCGATTGCTTCGCAATCGAGTTCCCATTTCACCCGCCCACCCACCGATTGCTACGCAATCGTTTACCGGGACGCGTCTTTCCGGGAGCTGCGTTCTCACGTCGCTTCTCAGCTCAACAGTCAATGGAGAGTATGCGGATTGTCACCGATAGCAAGGACGGAGCGATTCTCACTGTCCATGTTCAGCCCAAGGCCGCCCGTAACGCCTGTGCCGGAATCTACGGCGAGGCGCTCAAAATCCGTATCGCTGCGCCGCCGGCAGGGGGAGCCGCAAACCGGGAGTTGATTCGCTTCCTTGCCGAGGAGCTGTCCCTGCCGGCGGCAGCCGTGCGGATCGAGTCAGGCGGAGCCGGCCGGCACAAGCGCGTCCGCCTCGAGGGAGCGACGGCCGTTCATGTCTTGACCCGGCTGCTGCCCAAGGGAATGGAAAAAGAATGAAAACTGCTGTGGCGCGGACCGTCTGCACGGCTATGATGGTTGCTGCATGTTCGAGCGCTCATCCGGTGCTCTACGAAAACGATCATTTGAAGACGGTGGGTAAGGAAGCGGCCGATCAGGATATCAAAGCCTGTAGGGAGGCCGCCGAATCGGCCGGCGCCAAGGAGGGCAGCGGGAAGGCGGGGGGTGTCGCGAAAAACACCGCGGTCGGCGCCGGCGTCGGTGCCGCGAGCGGCGCAGTTGGCGGCGCGATTTCCGGCTCGCCAGGGCTCGGTTCAGCGATCGGAGCAGCGAGCGGGGCGGTGTGGGGACTGCTCATGGGTCTCTTCAACGCCTCTTCGTCCCAGCCGAGTCAGGCGTATACAGGTTATGTGAATCGCTGCCTTCAGGAGAGAGGATACGAGGTTACAGGATGGCAGTGAGGGGATTATGGGAGACGAGTGGGCAAGTCCTTGGCAAAAGTATCGCGGCCGTCATCATCCTCAACCTTGTCGCCTGTGCAGGTGTGCCTGAGCCGATTTTACGGCAAAACGCCAAAGTGCAGCTGCAGGGACGCGAGATCTCGAAATTGGATGTGGCCACCTGTCAGCAGAAGGCTGAAGACGCGGGGTTGAAGCCGGGAACCGGCAGCCGCAGCGGAAACATGGCGGCCGGAGCCGGACTCGGCTTAGTCGCCGGCGCCGCAGTGGGCGCGTCGTCCGGAATGATCGGCGGTGCGACCGGCGTAGCGATTGGAGCCGCCGCGGGCGCCGGTCTCGGTCTCTTGATCGGCGTCGTAGGAGGGGCGTACAAACCGCTCGAACCGGATGAGCCCTACGCCAATGTCGTGCTGCGATGCCTTTTTGACAAGGGATATGAGGTCACCGGGTGGGAATAGCTCGCGCGGAATATTTATTCTTCTAATGGCATGGGCGTGGCGTCAGCCTTATGTCGTAAAGCTCGTCCCCTGTCAGGCGTCGGGTCGGTAATCACGCCGTAGACCTCCCGTCCCTCGTGTCCGTCCGGCAGATACTCGGTGATCGGCATCCCGTCTTCACGCACGAACAAGAGACAGTGACAATATTTATAGATTTGCATTTCGTCGCATGCACAGATCCAGCGGCGTAGCTTGGCCTCGGCGGCCTTGTCCTTGTAAAAATTGCAGGGACAAAGCGGCTTTCCGAGCTCGTCGATATGCATGGCCAGTCCCTTCACGACGGATTCGGTGACGGCGGGATTGGGATGCATTGTGGTCCCGCTCTTCTCGGCGAACCCGCGCACGTACTTCCACATCTTGTCCAAACTGGCTTGGTTCGGTTCCGTCATGAGTGTCCTTCCCGTGCTGTCAGCAGCTCTGGACGGCAGTTTACAAGCTATAGGCCGTTCTTTACAATCCACCACTTCCTACAATTTGAGAAAACCATGCCATCGAACAATGAGCAATTGACCCAGCGGTTAGCGAATGAGCTCGGCCATTCCGTGGCGACAGAGGTGGTCCGCCGAATCGAGAGCGTGGATGCTCGGCCGGCGGAGATCTTAGTGTTGCTGGACGAACTCGAAGCGGTGTCGGGGAAGATCGCGCGAGCGGCGATCGAAGCGCTGCCTGAGCTCGACCGGAGGGCCGGGTGCTCGCTCCTCATTGCCTGGCTCGATTTAGGTGTGGCGCTCGCCGAATCATCAGGAGCGACAGCACTCAAATACTTCAAGGACAGTCCCCTGATTCTTGGCGTAATGGAAGAAGCTGAACAGCGGCGTGCGGTGCTCGCTCTCGGCCTGGAGCTCGCCGAAGACGACCCGAACGTCACATGGGAGTACCTGAAAGTTTCCCCTCAGCTCGTCACCGCGGTGCCTTCGCAGTACCTATCACGCTGGCTCGAGATCGGTATGCAAGCGACGCAATCCGATCCCGTCGTCGGCCTCGAGTACATCAAGCAGATTCCGGCGTTGGCGCCCGTCCTGTCGTCGGACGAAGTGAGACAGTGGCTGGCCTTTGGAATGAAGCTGATTCGCCCGAACGCCTTCGGCAAGCCCGATTATTTCCCGACGATGGAATACTTGCGGACGAGCCCGGCGATTCTTGGCGATATCGAGGCGCCGCTTCGCGCCCATGTGGTGTCAATCGGCACGCTGCTGGCGGGGCTCGATCCGGCCGCAGGCATCGCCTGGCTCGCCGAATCTCCGGCGCTGCTGCGGGCGCTTCCCTCATCGCCGTGGCGGCTGAAGCTGCTTCAGTACGGAGCCCTTCTCGCCGAGCAAAACGCCGATGCAGCCATGTCCTATTTCCGCAAGGGGCCGGAACTCATCGGGCTGCTCGGCGAAGAGCTCTCGGCCTTCTCCAGGTTCGAGAACTGGTTTAAAGCCGGCATGGAAGTGCTGTCGTATAGTCCAGAGGGGGCACGCGCGTATTTTGCGGCCGAATCACGACAGGCGCTGACGTCCGTCGAAACGGCGCTGAGCGGCGTGCCGTTAAGGCTCGTGGCACGGCGCGTGAAATTATTTGTCGAGGCCCTGTGCGGCGTTGAGGTTTCGATCGCAGCCGGTACCGGGGACGCCGGTGGAGCCGCGGTGCGGGCGACGGTGACCGCCGATGGAAAAGCGATGACGCTGCCGGCGCTGCTCCGCCGTTACTCCACCGCAGAGGAAAACGAGCGGCTGTACCTGATCATGGCGGCGCACGAGGCGGGACATCTAGAATTCGGGACCTATCGCTTGCGCATCGATGCCTTGATCGATCTGGCATCGGCCGTCGCCGATCGGTATGGCCGGCCTCGATCTTCGGCGCTGCAGACGCTCGGCGATGTCTTTCGCTTGTATCCTCAGCCGCGCCTCATGCACGATCTTTGGACCGTCCTTGAGGATGCGCGTGTCGAGTCCATGCTTCAATACCATTACCCCGGGCTCCGAAGCGACTTGGCGCAGTTCGCTGCCGAGACGGTGACTGCTCGAGACCCCGCCCATGCACTGACTGTGAGAGAACTCGTGGTGGATTGTTTGCTGCGTCTTTCGACCGGCGCCTCGTTGTCCTCGGCCGTGCCCCGGGCGATTGCGGGGGAAGTGTCGATACTCTGGCAGTTGTGCCAGCCGGTTGTCAGCATAACCACAACGGCAGAAGACGCCGTCCGCATCGCCGACGAAGTGTACGTGCGCCTCGAGCAGCTGGTAGCGGCGGCACCGAAGACGCCGGCGGACTCATCGATCTCCGATGCGCGTGAGTTCTCAGGGCAGCCGGGAACGGCGAGCGATAACGATACGTACCGGGCGGTGGAGAATCTCCTGTACCGCGGTGAAATGAACGCCGACCTCGTTGCCGGCCGAACGGAGGAGCAGCAGCCGGCCCCAAAGGCGGCGGGCGCAGGATCAGCCGAACTGAGAGACGCCAGGCCTCAAGATGGGCGGGAACAACAGTCGACGCCGGCCGGGGAAGCCTTGGCTGGCGGGCGTTCGCTGCCGAACGTCGTCGAGGAATTGTTGGCTGTCGACGTCGAGGCGCAGTTAACCGAGGCGGGCGCCGGAGAGCAACGAATCTGTCGCTACCCGGAGTGGGATTTCCGCCTTCAAGACCACCGCGTCAATTGGTGCCGCGTCGTGGAGAGTATGGCAGATCGCGGCTCTGACGAGTGTGTTTCCGGCACACTGAACGCCCATCGGAGCACCGTTCGCTTACTCCGGCGGTCGTTCGAAGCGTTGCGGCCGCCGGCCTTTCGCCGCGCCGCGGGGCAGCCGGACGGAGACGACCTGGATCTGGACGCCTTGGTGCGAAGGGCCGCTGAGCAAAAAGCCGGATTCGAGGGCGGCGACCGGATCTATGTGCGCCATGAAAAACGCCGGCGTGATGTCGCCGTCCTCTTCCTTGTCGACGTGAGCGGTTCCACCGGACGCCAGATCGACCGCGGCCGCCGGGTGATCGATGTCGAGAAGGAAAGCCTCGTCCTGCTGTGCGAGGCGCTGGATGCGGTGGGGGACCAGTATGCGCTCTATGCCTATTCCGGCCAAGGCCGCGGCGGGGTCGACGTCAGGGCGATCAAGCAGTTCGACGAACCATTGGGCGTTCGCACCGCGGAACGACTGGGAGGACTTGCGCCTGGGCAGCAAAACCGTGACGGCGCGGCAATCCGCCATGCCGTCGCCAGGCTCAGGCAACGGGACGTAAAAACCCGCCTGCTTGTCCTCTTGAGCGACGGCCGGCCGTTGGACGGCGATTACAGCGAGGACTATGCGCTCGAAGACACGAAAGCCGCCCTGCGGGAAGCCAGACGAGAGGGCATCCATCCCTTCTGTGTCACGATTGACTCGGAAGCCGACCGCTATGTGCGCCGCATGTATGGAGATGTCGAATACACGGTAATCGACCGGGTTGAATCGCTGCCGGCCAGGCTTCCAAGGATCTATCAGCGCCTGGCGACGTAATCAGTGCACTCGATGGTGAACGCGAACGCCTTCCAACGATGACGGAAGAACCGCCAAAACGCACCGTGCCGCCCTGGCTGTATAAGCTCTTTACGGGGCACCAATATCCCTACGTGCGCCGGCTGGCGAAGTTTGCGCAGCCCCTGCAGCCCGGCGAAGAGCGTCCTGAGCCGAGCAAAGAGATGATCGAAGCAAAGTTTTGGGAAGTCTTCCCCCATTGCTCTGCCAAAATCCTTCAGGAAGTCAAGGCGGGAATGATCGTCGTGTTTCACGACCTCGGCGAGTATCCTCCAGGAGGCTTTCAGGAGCTCATAGACAATCCCGAGGGCTTTCTGGCAAAAACATACGGCAAAAAGAAAATTAAGGTGAATTTTTATCATGGCGACAATTTCGTCTGCACGATCAACTTCAAAGTGGCGGGGTGGACGGAACACGAGCATTGAGCGTCTGGGTGCCGACGGATCTAGGCAATCGAACCGACCGCCGACACAATAGGGCCGGAGGAAGTATGGGTCGACCGAAAATTACCGTGGTAGGAGCGGGCAACGTCGGCGGGACGACGGCGCAGCGTCTGGCCGAGCGCGACGCGTACGACGTCGTCTTGGTGGACATCATCGAGGGGGTGCCCCAGGGCAAAGCGCTCGATATTTCGCAGGCGGGGCCGGTCTGCGGCTACAGTACGAAGGTCGTGGGCACGAACGGCTACGAGGAAACGGCCGGCTCCTCCATTGCCGTCATCACCTCCGGCATTCCGCGCAAGCCCGGCATGAGCAGGGATGAGCTGGTCGCCACCAACGCGAAAATCGTCAAAACAGTCGTCAGCGAACTCGTTTCGCGTTCACCGGACATCGTTCTCATACTCGTGACGAATCCGTTGGATGCAATGGTCCACGTCGCGCTCAAGGTCAGCGGGCTGCCGAAGACACGTATTATCGGTATGGCCGGCGTGCTCGATTCTGCGCGGATGCGCACCTTCATTGCACAAGCGCTCAACGTTCCGGGCCCCGACGTCCAAGCGATGGTCCTGGGCGGACACGGCGATACGATGGTCCCGCTGCCGCGCCACACGACGGTGAAGGGCCGCCTGGTCTCCGACA
Organism: Nitrospira sp.; assembly: GCA_035277085.1. GTDB lineage: Bacteria > Nitrospirota > Nitrospiria > Nitrospirales > Nitrospiraceae > Nitrospira_C. The sequence goes on from DATELB010000244.1 coordinate 10,658, forward strand.
TGATGCCGAAGGAGCAACTTGAGTCGATCGTCCAACGCACGCGCGACGGGGGCGCGGAGATCGTTGGATTGCTGAAAACGGGCAGCGCGTTTTACGCGCCCTCCGCTTCAGCGGCGGACATGGTCCAGGCGATCATGCAAGACGAGAAGCGCGTGATGCCCTGCGCCGTCCTTTGCCAAGGCGAATACGGCTTGCGCGATGTCGTGGTCGGTGTGCCGGTGCAGCTCGGCAAAGGCGGCGCCGAACGGATTATTGTCTACGACCTGACGCCGGAGGAACGAAAGGCGCTGGACGTTTCGGCGAGCGCCGTGCGGGATCTGTGCGCGACGGTCGACCGCCTGACGATCTGACGTCCGCATCCCTATCCGCCCACTCATCACGGAATAAGACGGCTGCAATCCGTGCGGCGAGCCAATGGAGCGGTGCGGTCGCTTGACAATCGCAGAGGCCTCCAGTACAGAAAGCAATTCAGCAGTGCACCGAAACAGGAGAAGCTATGAAATTTCTTGAAGATCCGATGCAAACGATCGGCGCAGGGTTCGCCTTGGCGCTGGTGTTGATTGTCGTGTACCTGGGCCTTGCCGGCGTCGGAGCCGGGGAAGCAGACTGGGGCGGCATCATCATCCGGTGGATCCACTTCCTGGCCGGCATCACCTGGATCGGGCTCCTGTACTTTTTCAACCTGATCAACGCAGCCTTTATGAAGAGCCTGGATGGTCCGACCAAAAATATCGTCATTCCAAAGTTGATGCCGTCTGCGCTGAACTGGTTCCGTCATGGAGCCACGGTCACGGTGTTGGCCGGCATTCTGCTGTACATCAAGCTGTACATGAACGGAGGCACCGGCGCGTACGCCTTGGCCATCGGCGGGCTCCTCGGCATCATCATGATGGCCAATGTGCACGCCATCATCTGGCCAAATCAAAAGAAGATCATTGCGGCGGTCACGGCGGCGGCACAAGGCACGCCGGCACCGGCCGAAATGGCGCAATGGGGCCGGACGGCGTTGCTGGCTTCCCGGGTCAACTTCATGCTCTCCATTCCCATGTTATTTTTCATGGGAGCAGGCAGCCACCTGAAATAACGTCGACTTGCCGGTTGGCGGACGCTGGACGTCAGCCGGCAAGGCGTATTCTCGCGAACGACGGCAGAATCCGGCCATTATGCCCAGGATCGTCTAGGGCTGTCGTCCTAACCCCTTGAGAATCAGGCCTATTCTCGGCTCTTTGCCTTGACGGGACAGGAGCCCGACCCGTATAGTAGCCATTCGCCTTTATCGGGTCCTGGAGCGACTGCATGATGACGTTAACGGACGCCCGCCTCGTGGAAAAAATCGATGGGGCCCCCTGGGACATCGACGCCTACATCAAGGTCGGAGGGTACGAGGCCTGGAAAAAATGCGTCAAGGAATTGACGCCGGAGCAAGTAGTCCAGGAACTCAAGACCTCCGGTCTGCGCGGCCGCGGCGGTGCAGGGTTCCCGACCGGCGTGAAATGGGACAAGGTCCTGAACCACCGGGTGAAGGAACGGTATTTCGTCTGTAACGCCGGTGAACACGAGCCGGGAACGTTCAAGGACCGGCATTTGCTGAAAACGATTCCCCATCAGCTCATCGAAGGCTGTCTGATCGCGTCCCGGACGGCGCAGGCGAAGGCCTCCTTCATTTACGTGAATCACGAATACGAGGAAGAGCGTGAAAATCTGAAGAAGGCGTTGGCGCAGGCGAAGGAGCGCGGTTTCGTCGGCAAGAACATCCTGGGCACCGGGATCGACATCGAACTACAAGTGTTTGAAGGCCACGGAAGCTACGTGGCCGGCGAAGAGACCGCCATGTTGGAATCGATGCAGGGCCGTCCTGCGATGCCGCGTCAAAAGCCGCCGTTTTATCCGACCGATTACGGCTTGTACGGCAAGCCCACGCTGGTCAACAACGTCGAGACGTTGTGCAATATTCCGCGAATCCTCCACAAAGGCGCGGCATGGTTCACCCAAGTCGGCACTGAAAAATGTCCTGGCACGATGATGTTTTCCCTCAGCGGCGC
>DATELB010000245.1:0-6884 GCA_035277085.1 Nitrospira sp.
CAACACCAACCGCCGCTTCACCCCTGACTCCCGAACTCATCGAATCGGTCATCAGCAGCCTGCCCATTCAGGGCCGGATCATGCTGCGCCTGATTTTGCTGCAACATTTCAACGTGACCGAGGAAGAGATCCAGTACATGACCGCCGATCGGCCGGATCCCCGTTGCGTCGCCGGGTCCAAACCCACTCACAATATTTTGACACAGGACGCCATCAAAGCGGTCACCGACAAGCGGGATCAGTACCTGCGGCACGTCCGCCTGAAACGGGAACGCACCAGACTTCAGTCCGATTGCCTGGCCAAATTAGCTGCGATCCAGACGGCGATGGCCGACCGCGCGGCGGAACTCTTGACCGGGAAGTTCAACGTGGACAAGGAAGCAATCAGCCAGCTGAAATCACAGGCCCGGACGGCGCTGCCAAAGCCGGCCATTCGTGCCCTCGACCAGCGGTGGGAGTCGCACGAATTGAGCGTCGAAGAGTATCAACGCCAGCGGCTCAGCATCGAGATGCAGACCCATCTTCGGCTCGCGGAAAAATACCGGAAGCGGCTCGATCTGGCCGAACGGGAACGGCAAACCGCCGATTTCAGTTGTCTGCAAGATCACGAGGTCTGCCATATCTGGGGCCTTCCTGCCGGAAGCCTCGCGGCGCGGAAGGTCAAGTACATGACCCAGTATATGCAAGCCTTACAAGCCGCGCTCCAGCGCGAGGGCGTGCTGGGATCACAGACGCCTCCGATCGATTTGTGGAAAGAGACGTTCGCCGTGCTGGCGACCCGCCCTGTGGATCGGTCGATGTCCGTCTATGATGGTCTCGAGCGAACGGAGGCTCAACTCCTTGAGAAACTGACGGCGCTGGCGTCGGGCAATCTCAGCGAGGATGTGGAATCCAAGTTCTGGCTGTCACTCGTCCAAGGCGCAAGTTCCAATGCCGTCCACTCTGAAATCACGCGGAGCCTCTTCGGGCTTCAACGCCTGGCCGCCATCCTCAATGATTTCGATTCGTCGACGGAGGCGCTCGACGAGGCTCTGCTCGCCCGCAGCATGCCGAAAACGGAGGGACCTCAGGCTCAGCTCACCGAGAAGCCATCCGCTGAAACCGCGACGAATGAGATGAAAGAACACGTGCTCAAGAGCATGTTCGGCGAGCAGCATCCTGACCTCACGGGCGGCGGAAAATGGTAGTTCCGGTTGCAATTTCAGCGGTCTAAGCTATAGTGAGCTCTGCCAAGCTCGATAATGAAACACCGATCGAAAGGCATGACTATGTGGCTCCTGGTCTTGGCAGGCTGCATCCTTTCTTCGAGCACCGCTTTCGCATCGGGTATGCTCGATCTGGCCGACATCATTGCGCACCCCGATCAGTATGACCGGCAGGAAGTCGTCGTCTCCGGCCAAGTGACCAACGTGCAACTGGCCACCAACCGGCAAGGGCAGCCGGCCTACGGATTCCTTCTCAAAGACCAGTCGGGTACCGTGAAAGTCATCGGGTTGGGGCAAGTGGAAGTGAAGGAAGGCGATCAAGTGATCGTCGAAGGCATTTTCTCGAGACTCCGCCAGGCGGGGCGCACGATCATCTACAACGAGATCAAGGCGCTCAACATCAAATCCCTCAACCGCTTGAACCCCGACCTCGTCGGCTAGCACAAGCCAGCTTTTTCACCGCCGATCCTAACATTCCCGATACATGATGATGCAATGACTTCCGACCGGGAGCGCGGTGCGGTTCGCACTGTCGCCTTCGTGAAGGCCTTTTGATCGGTCAATCAAGAGAGGCAGGCTTGACGAGTGCTGAGGTTTCTGTGACCGTAGGCGATCAGCGACAGTCAAACCGATCATGAAGAGACGCTTATTTCGAGTCGTTAAGCTATTATTGTACGCAGCCTACCTCGTTTTTTCTTCCACGTTTCTCTTTTTCTCAGTGCTGGAATTCGCGCCAGGCTTAGCACAGCATATGAATCTTCAGCCGATTAGGTATTACGCTCAGTCGCGAGAGTATCGTCCTGATGACAGATTAGTCTTCATCCCAACAAGAGCCACTCGAGGAACTCCCACAACGCTGCAAACCGAATTCTATGGAGAGTTATATTCCCCAGACTATGGCGTCCCAAACACCGCGATGAAGTACAACGCAACGTATACCGCCGACGGTTTTCGAAGCAACAGTTCGACGTCAGACTTTAAGGTCCTTGTCGTTGGCGATTCCTATGTCGAAATCGGCGAGGAAGACGCTCTCACATTGAGCGAGCAACTGAAGCAGGTGTCGGGGCTGTCGACATTTAACCTGGGTCGGGGTTGGTATGGACCTTTCCAATATCTCGAGCTCCTTAACAGATACGGCTCAACCCTCAGACCCCGCTATGCCGTGCTCTGTTTCTTTGATGGGAACGATGCAGAAGATACGAGGCAATTCCTGAAGTGGCAGGGAGGCAGAAGCTACTACTCATTCGTTCTCAGCACCAAGAGTTATGTCGGCAGATATTTGACTGCATTTCGGGATACCCAACACTACATCCAAGACCGCATCGCCTATCTGGTGAGAAGCATCGTGACACCTGCCCCCACTTTCTCTCGTTCCAACACGATAGAAGGGGGGGAGCAGTTAGCACACTCTGAAAAAAACGGAACTCCTCCGGATCTTGGACTCATTCATATCGGCGCTCAGGCGGTGCCCATGCGGTTTCTTTACTGGAATTCGTTAAAAACAACGGAAGACTTATTGAAAACCGAAGAGTGGAAAGCCATCGGGAAGTTTTTGAAAGAGTATGAACGTCTGGCGGCGCAGTATGAGGTGCAACCCATTATCGTTTTCGTGCCAACCAAGATCGAAGTGTACGGTTCTCAATATCTTGAAAGAAGCGGCAAAACTTTCTTAGAAAAGATCAAGCCGCAATTACAGTTCGAGAACAACTCGCACGAGGCGTTCTTGCAGCTTGTAAAAGATACGAAGCTACGCTTCGTCGATCTCCTTCCGGAGTTTAGGGAACAGGCGAGAGCAGGCAAGTTGCTCTATTACCCTTTCGATACTCATTGGAATGCAGAGGGTCGGCGGATTGCTGCTGAGCTAATTGCGCATTCCTTAGTCCAATAACGACTGCTGTCAATCTTGTTATCTTAAAGACAACATCTCAGCTAGGCCGGTCAGGCAATTTCAGCACCTTCTTCAAAATCCAATCCTGCAGCCGATCCGGAAGCCATTTCTGCATGGCCGCCCGCAGCTTCGCATCGGCGCCGACGAGATAGCGTGTCTTCGGCCGGCTCGCCGTAAGGGCGTGCAGGACGGCATTGACGACCGCATCCGTCGGGATGGCGCGTGCCGCAGCTTGGCCCACCGATTCTCTGATCCGTCCCGCCGCAGCCAGATAGAGGTGCTTGCGGTCAGCCGGCATCTCCGCCTCGACCTCCAAAGACTTCTTGAGCGACTTGTCCCAAATGGGTGTCGCGATGGCGCCCGGCTCGACGATCGACACTTCGATGCCCCACGGATACAGCTCCAGCCGCAACGCATCGGTCAGCGCTTCCAGCGCGTGCTTCGACGCCGAGTAGGGACCCATCATGGGAATGGTTCCACGGCCGGCGATTGACCCCATGTTGACGATGCGGCCGGGGGCCAGACGCAACAAGGGCAGTACGGCCTGAGTGACGGCAATTTGGCCGATCACATTGACTTCCAGTTGCCGCCGCAACTGATCCAGCGGGATAAGTTCGAGAGGCCCTCCGATGGCGATCCCTGCGTTATTGATGAGCCCGGAAAGCCCGGCCTCACCGACCTGACGCGCGACAGCGGCAGCCGCCTGCTTGATGGACTCGGCATCCGTGACGTCCAGCAGCACCGGAAGGATGCGAGCGCCGCCCGTGAGCGCAGCGGTGCCCTCGAGGCTGCGAACACCCGCGAACACCGTCATCCCGCGATCGGCGCAGGCCATTGCGCAGGCTGCACCGATGCCCGTCGAAGCGCCGGTGATCAAGACGAACCGCGAAGAACCATCGAGTCTCATCCTATATTTCCCTTCGTGCCCGCCGGATTGTAACAGAAAGTTAACAATCTCCTCGTACAATGACACAGAACTTCCACTCGTCCGTCCATTTCATCTAGAATGGGCGAGCGCCTAAACCCCTAGCTGCTCCATCATGTCAAAAATTGCGGTGATCGATATCGGAACGAATTCGGTGCACATGGTGCTTGCCGAAGTGCTGCCCGATTTCACCTACAAGATCCTGGACCGCTTCAAGGACATGGCGCGCCTCGGCAACGGCGCCTTCGAGACGCAACGCCTCTCCGACGAAGCCATCGCCAGAGGCTTGAGCGTCATCGGACGGCTGGTGACGCTTGCCAAAAACAAAGGCTACGAGCGCATCATCGCCGTGGCCACGAGTGCCGTCCGCGAGGCCAAGAACGGCGGCGATTTCATCGACATGGTCATGGAGCAGACCGGCCTGAGAGTCCGCGTCATCAGCGGGATCGAAGAGGCGCGGTTGATCTTCCTGGCTGTAAAGAACAACGTCCCGATGACCGAGCAGCCATCGCTTGCGGTCGACGTCGGCGGCGGATCCGTCGAAGTCATGGCGGGGAACCGCGATCAGCTCCTCCATGCGAAAAGTCTCAAACTGGGCGCGATCCGCCTGGCCGATCAGTTTCTCAAGCGGACGCCGCCTTCCGAGGGAATGCTGACCGCCCTCCAAAGTCTCGTCGACGACCAGTTGACGCAAACGCTCGCAGGCTTCAAGCCAAAACGGTTCGACAATCTCATCGCCACCTCCGGAATGGCCGGCAACCTGGCCGAAGTGATCCATCTGCGGCGGACCAACCGTCCGCTGCCGCAGCTCAATCTCGCCATCGTGTCACTGAAAGAGGTCAAGGAAATCGAACAGGTGCTGCGCCGCTCGACGATCAAAGAACGCCTGTCGATTCCCGGGCTGGACCCGAAGCGGGTGGACACCCTCTTTCCAGCCACGATCGTGCTTCGCCGATTGATGGAACTGTCGGGACGTGATGAGCTCATTCTCTGCGACAAGGCCATCAGGGAAGGCGTGATCTACGACTTTATCGAACGCCATCGCGAGCGCATCAAGGCGGAAGCCGATATTCCCGACCTGAGGCGCCGAAACGTGTTGGCCCTGGCCCGCCGATGCCAGGTGCCGGAAGTGCATAGTCTCCACGTCGCCGCGCTCGCGCTAAGGTTGTTTGACCAGACGAAGCGGCTGCACAATTTGGGAGACATCGAGCGGGACTGGCTCGAATATGCGGCGATCCTCCACGATATCGGCTATCTCATCAACGAGCGCCAGCATCACAAACATACCTACTATCTGATTACTCACAGTGAATTGGGCGGCCTGTCGGCGGAAGAGATCCTGGTCGTCGCCAATATCGCCCGCTATCACCGCCGGGCGTTGCCGCATAGCAAACATGACTCGTATGACGCCCTGCCGCCCAAGCTTCAACGGTCGGTCAGGATCCTCTCCGCACTGCTTCGGATCGCTGACGGCCTGGACCGCACCCATTTCTCGGTCGTCCGAACCGTGGACGTCAAAGTCGGCGCCGTTATTAAGATTATTGCTCATGTGACAGGGGACGCCCAGATGGAAGTGTGGGCCGCCAAGGGGAGGGCTGATCTATTTGAACGAATCTTCCGCCGGCGGGTACAATTCACTCTGCAGACGCAGGAGGACGTGGCATGACCGAGCAGCAGCCAAACATTCCCTCTCCCCCCCACCCCTACCCGGGCAAACTGATCATTGTCGAGGGTATCGACGGGTCCGGAAAGAGTACCCAGCTGCTCCTTCTGCATAAGTGGTTAGAATCAAAAGGTCATAAGGTCTTTTTCACCGAATGGAACTCTTCGGAACTCGTCAAAGACACCACCAAGCGGGGCAAGAAAAACAAAAGCCTGACCCCGACAACGTTTAGTTTGCTCCACGCCACCGATTTCGCCAGCCGCCTGTATCACGAGATCCTCCCGCCGCTCAAAGCCGGCATGCTCGTCCTGGCTGACCGCTACATGTACACGGCGTTTGCGCGCGACGTCGTGCGGGGCGTGTCCCCCGAATGGGTGCGGAAGCTCTACAGCTTCGCCATCAAGCCGGACATGGCCTTTTATTTCAGAGTGCCCATCGAAGTGGCGATTTCCCGGCTGCTGGGCGGGACAAGAGGGCAATTCAAGTACTATGAAGCCGGCATGGACATGAATCTCAGCCAGGACGTTACCGAAAGCTTTCGCATTTTCCAGTCGCGGATCCTCGCGCAATACGACAAGATCGTCGATGAATATCAACTGATCACGATGGATGCGACGAAAGACATCGCCCATCAACAAGACGGCATGCGGCGGCTGGTGGACGAAGCATTAAAAGACTACAAACCAAGACGGGGAACTCATGGGAGACGCTCACTATTTTGGCGACGGTTTGACGTACCTAAATCCGAGTGACCTCAAGGGCAAGCTCATCGCCATTGAAGGCACGGACGGAGTCGGCCGTTCGACACATATCGAACTGCTCCAGGAATGGCTGGAAGTCCAGGGCTATGGGGTCATTACCACCGGATGGACCAGGTCCAATCTGATGTCGAAGACGATCGAGGTCGCCAAGGAAGGCAACACGATCGATCGTTGGTCGCTCAGCCTGCTCTATGCCACCGACTTCGCCGACCGGCTGGAGCATCAAATCATTCCGGCACTGCGCTCGGGGTTCATCGTGCTGGCCGACCGTTATATCTATACGGCCTTCGCCAGGGATTTCGTGCGCAGCAACGATCGGAAGTGGATCAGGGATGTGTTCGGTTTCGCGCTCGTCCCCGACCTGATCTGCTATCTCCGGATCGACGTGGAAACCCTCGCGTTGCGGGTCATAGAAACCAAGGCCATGAACTATTGGGAATCA
>DATELB010000246.1:0-49786 GCA_035277085.1 Nitrospira sp.
TGACGCCGGCGATCGAGCCGTACACCTTGTTGTAGTCGCCGAAGTTGTCGACGTACGCTTTGAATCCCAACGACACGAGCAGCCACATGAGCACGGCGAACAGCGAGCCGGGCGTCACCCAGCGCCAGCGCGCATACCGCCTGTCCGGACAAATATGATAGATGGCGGCAACGACGATGAGCATGAGCCCGACGATGATCGGCCACTGAAGCACATTCCACAGCCACGTGAAGGCGACCCCGAAGCCCATGAGGTCCGCAATCCAGCGCCCAATCGTCGGGCCATAGAGCACGAGCGCCAGGGACAGAATCACGAAGCCGGCCAAGGCGATGGTCAATAGAATTGCGGTCAATCGAACCCGCCAAAAGGAACGCCGGTCCTCCTTGACGTCGAAGACGACGTTCAACGCGTCCATGATGGCCGTCACGCCGCTGGACGACGCCCACAGCGCTCCGAGTGCGCCGATCGAAAGGATGTTCGCCCCGCTGCCCTCCGCCACCTGCGTGAGAAAGCGCTGCACCATGGACAGCGCGTCGGCTGGAAGCACGTTGCGCAAGTAGCTCATGAGCTCGGGCATGAAGTTCTCGACGGAGAACAATCCCATGAGCGCGGTAAGAAAGATCAACGCGGGAAAGAGCGCAAGGAGGGCGTAATACGACAGCTGAGCGGCCCGTCCCAACAACTCGTCCTCCTGACTTTCGCGCCACAGACGCCGTCCCAATTCCATAAAGCTCAGCCCGCCCAGATTCCACGGATGGGACACGCGCATGTCACCCCACTCGCTCGAAGCCCGGCAGGATCGCTTTGAAAAAGGCGTTTTGCACCAGCCTTTCCACGACCTGCCAGGTATTGGCCTGCGGGTTTTCTACCGGACCGGACAAGTCGGTGACGGTCGCGGCTTCGTTCCGCGGCTTGTTCTCCAACAATCCGAGCACGCCGCCGACCACCGCTTCATAGATCTTCTTGGTCACCGGCTTGTCCTTGTCCTGCTCCGGGTCGTACACCTCCACGTCCTTGAGCAACGGCTTCACGTAGCCGCGGACGGCATTGTCCTTCACCGCCAATTCGCTGAAGAACGCAAACACGCCGCGATGCGTGTCCATGTCGCCGTAAGCACGGAGAACATTGTTGAACGCCTCGACGTTCGTCCGGACGATCTTCACATTGAGATCGAAGTCGGGCCTCGGCTTTTCCGGACGAAACGTGCCTTTCAACTCGGTGCGGCCGCTCCCCATGAACTTGCCGGTCATCGTGACCACCCCGGTCCCTTCCTCGAGGCGGTTGCTGAGATTGGCCAGATCCATGTCGAGATCGGCGATGAAGACGCGGTAGTCGGGATCCGTGGCCTTGTTGACGAAGCCGAGTTCGCTGCGAGCGATTTTGCCGTGCTCGAGCTTCACCGTGACCGTCGGATCCTGGTGCGCTTCTTTGGCGGTCTCGGCCACTTTCTTGGCGCGGCGAGCTTCTTTCGGCTTCGTGGCGGCCGAATGCACATAATCGATTTTGGCGTCCTGAAGCCGCAGATCGCCGATCGCCACGATCGTGGATTCCTTGGAATACTGGACCCGGCCGTTCAGATCCAGCGCCCCTTCACGGCATTGAACGTTGAACCGCCGGGCCACGGGCAGCAGATTCTTGAGCTGAAGACGGTCGATTTTGAGATCGGCGTCGACCCGGGGGACGGGAATCGCGAGGAGGTTCGCCCGGCCGCCGAGGTCCAGGCGCGACTCATCGGGAAATTGCGCGTTTACATGGAGGGTGGAAGGATACTCGTCAAGTTCCTTCGGCCGGTTCGATATATTCTCGACCGTCACCTCGATGCGTTCGAGCCGCAGCGATTCGGCGCCGTGTTTCTCTTCGTCATATGTCAACTGGCCGTTCGTCACATAGAAGGCGCCTTGAAAGGCGATCGTTTCCCGGATTTTGTCCTGCCATGCTTCGGCCTGCTCTTTGACCACCTCCTGGTCCCGCCGCCGAAGAAACCCGTCGACGTGCTTCCCGTTCAGGGCGAACGAGGGCGCGTCGATCCGCACCGCGGCACCGATCTGGCCGGACAACAAGGGCGCGAACTCGGCGTCGGCACCGACACGAGCAATCGTGAGGACGGGCGGCTCCGGATGAATGTCTTGACGGACGATGACGTCTTGAAGATCCACGGACAAGGTGAACGGATGAAGGGCGAGGCCGCCGATCGCGACGTGATAGCCCGGCAGTGCTGAATTTGCCTGGCCCTCAACATAGCGCCGGAGCGGCTCGTCGGCCACGGACGCCACGATCACTACGGTCAGTACCAGCAGACTCAGGACGACCGCTGCAATCACCCACCAGCGAGGACGCTTCGCCATGTCGTGATCCTTTCGAGCAGCGCCTTGACGCAGTCAGACAGAACCAGCGGCGGCAGGGAAAGAAGCAGGAGCATGCGGTTGCGGCGCGCCGACACCCAATCACCCGTAAGGGCTTCGGCGGTGTTCTTGGCGGGAGATGCCTGATCCGCTCGACCGGCTAAACTGATCGAGCAACGACTGTCCGGCGATGCGCACCAGATCCTGAATGAAGGAACGGCCCGCGAGAAGCACCGCATGTTGTAGCCGTTCCCGTTCTTGACCCGCCTCTTCTTTGAATTCATCCCAGAGGGACAGCAGCGGCTTCCAGACTTCCGAGAGGGCGCTCTGGGACCGCGGATGCTCGGCTTCCGTGCCGGCTGACCACTGGCGGCTGCGGAACGGTCGGGCTTCCTCACGTCCATAGAACGGGTACACGCCGCGCGGCTCGTTGGACCGGCCGTCTTCCGGCATGACGTCGGCGGCATCGGCGTCCGGAGGGTAGTACCGGTAGACGCCGCCTCGGCGGCGATGCTCGATCAGCCCGGCGAACAACCCGATGGCAATGGCGCTCCCTACCATGATCCACGGTCTTCGGCCGCCTTGGACGGCGGGATTGAGCTGGTTGGTCGTGGACTCGATGAAACCGGCGGCCTTGTTCTTGGCAAGGTCCAGGGCGTCCAGCGCCGCCATCTTCGTGGACTCGACCGTGGCCTCCACGTGCCGTTCGAGCGTCTGAATTTTGTCGGACAATGCCAAACGCGTTTGGAGGATGCTTTTCAGATCCTCTTCAACATCATGCGCTCTTTGATCCATTGGACATTTTCCTTCATTGCATGAAGACTACGACGCGGAGTGGCGTGCACCGTGCCCGCCAGCGACTGCGCCTTGACGATCAACGCGATGCCGATGCCCGCGATCGCCGCCCCGACCAGTCCGTAACAGACCCAGAGCGGCCAAGAGAACCACTCGTGGAGGCCATGGACAAGCATGAGCAGCAAAAACAGCGCCCCGATAGCAGCCAGCGCGGCGCCGATGCCGAAGCCCGAAGCAGCCCGCCCCGCCTTGCTGATTTCGAGCAGAAGTTCGTCCTTCAGCAACTGCGCCTCTTGACGCATGAGGACCCTGGCATCGTCGAGAATGCCGCTGAAGAGGGTCATAAAACCAAACCCGGAGTCGCGGGTGTCCTGCATGGGCTACCTCATCCGCCTCGCCATCATGTAACCGACGCCCACGGCGATCAACACGGTCGGCCAGGGATACCGCTCAATGAGCGCCTCGACTCGCTCGAGCCAGTAAGCACCGCTGCCCCATTCGGGCGCTCCGGACTCGAAGGTCATTGGTTCGGTTATGTCGGCTGCCGTAGCGAGACGATCCACGGCGCCTGAAGTGTTCTGCAGCGGCATTGTTATGGTTCCCGTCGGCAGGATTGTGCCGTTCTTTGTTGACGATATCACGCAGTCGGAGGTCACCAACTGGGAGCATCCCTAGAGAACGTGTCGAGCCTCTTCTTGTACGCCGCGAGGAATGGTCCCTGATCAGGGTCGCATACGGAAACGCGGCGCGAAGGACGGATGGGATCCAGCCGGAGCTTAAGAAATTCGTTCGAGGAGGGCGACCGGCGCGTGGTTCAAGACTTTGGCCAACGGAAGCACACGCCGGCCGTTCAACGATTCGGCCGTAATGATTTCCCCCGTGAGGACATGGCGAAACTCGCCGAGGGTCGGCCACGGTGGAGCGGCGATCCAGCTGTCTTCCCACACCGCTGCCCCGATCGGAGGATGCTTGCTGTCCGGATTCAACGAGGCGACCAGGCGCGGCACGACCGTGACCAAAGCCTCGTGTTGGTACAAACGCGCGAACGCGCAGATATGCACCTTTCTGCTGCCGCCGCATTCCAGCTGCAGATATTCACCCTGTTGAAACAACGCGGGATGCAATCGGCGATGCTCCAATCCGGCCATGATCGTATACATCTTGACGCGGCCGTCGTGGGCCTGTTCGAAGAGCTCCCGCGCAAAGTCCGCGCGGTCCGGTCCGAGCCGCTCCATCTTCGCCCGCAGTTCTTCGGTCATCGCCGACCGAACGCCGTAATCCACGGGCCCCCGGTTGTCGGGATCGACGAGGTGAAAGGACCACAGCTCGGTGCCCTGATAAAAGTCGGGCACTCCCGGCGCGGCAATCTTCACGACCAATTGGCTGATCGAGTTGTAGAGCCCGTAGCGCGCCACGCGCTCCTGAAACGGTAAAAAATCTTCGAGGAAGCGGTTCGAAGCCGTCCGCTGCAGCGCCCCCTCGATGAACGTCTGCACCGAGTGATCGTAGGCCGGGCTCGGGTTGATCCAGCTGGTGTGCAGTTTGGCCTCCCGAAGGGCCTTCTGCATGTAGCGCTGAATGCGGGCGCAGAATTCGCGATACGCCTCGTCTCCCATCGCCTCGAGCGGCCAGACGCCGACGAGCGTTTGATAAAACAGATATTCGTCATTGCGGTCCGGCATCCGTTCGCCTTCGCTCTCCTTGAAGTGATGCCGGTTCAGGCGGCTCCAGCGGCTGACTTTGAGTTTCCACTCCTGCGGCAGCTCCGACAGCACGTTGATCCTGGCCCGCATGTCTTCACTCCGCTTCGTGTCGTGCGTGGACGACGCAGAGAGCGAGAGCGGCCAGCGCGCCTGTCGCTCCCACATCCGTTTGTGAAACTCCTCGACCGTCAGTCCGAACTGTTCCGGCTCCCCGCCAACCTCATTCAAGGAGACCAGCCGGTGGTATCGGTAAAAGGCCGTGTCTTCGACCCCCTTGGCTGTGACCGGACTCGTGGTCTGCTGGAATTTCATGACGAAGCGGATCTGCTCTTCTTGGTCCTCTTTCGTGCGCGTCTCCCGCTGCTTCAATAATATTGAGCGGATGAAATCGAAAACCTGGCCGCTGATGGCGGGATTTCTTCGCTTGGCGCGGGCCACGGCCATGTGAATGTACGCGCGGTCGCGGTCGGCCACCGTCTCCGGTCCCTCCGTCACGTAGGTCCGATAAACGGGAAAACACGCGATGATCTCGCGGATGGCATGCGTGAGATTGTTCAGCGTGAAGTCGCGGGAACGCCGGTCCCGCTCTGAAATGACGTTGAGCTGGTGACCGAGCACGTTGATTTCGCTCGCCATCGAGACCTGCATGATCAGCTGTTTGCAAGCGTACACGAGATCTGCATATTCGCCTTCGCGCCCGGTGACTTTGGCGTAGAAGGAGCTGAAGAATTTTTCATTGCCGCCTGCCACGAACAGTCCGTTGACGTGGTTGAGAAAATCGTAACCGGTCGTCCCCTGGACCGGCCACGTTTCGGGCAAGGGTTCGTCCTTGCCGAGGATCTTTTCCACCACGATAAATAATGGAGCCCCGGAGCCGTCGGCCGGCGTGGTCAACTCCCGCAGCTGGCGCAAATAGCGGCCGGGGTCGTACAACCCGTCCACATGATCGATGCGGCAGCCGCGGACGAGGCCTTGCCGCACGCATTGCAACAGAAGCTGATGCGACTCGTGGAACACCGCCTCGTCCTCCATGCGGATCGCGGCAAGATCGTTGATGTCGAAAAACCGCCGATAATTGATCTCCTCCGAGGCCACCTTCCAGGAGGCGAGCCGATACGCCTGTTCGTTGAGCAGCGCGTCGAGGAGATCGAAGCTTTCCGAACGGCCGCGTTCACCGTTGAAGATGCGGACATTCTCCGTCACGAACGACCGTATGGCCGGACTCTCCTCCATGAGGGCGGAGAGTCGCTTCTTGACGATTTCCTTTTCGCGGTAATGTTCGGCGATCCGTTCCGGATTGCGTTCACCTGCCGCCAGCAAATTCTTCAGCGCGGTGAGAATGCTCTGCAACTCGAGGACCGGCGCCGCCTGCTCGCCTTCCCCGACCAACTGGTCGAGCCGGTGCGACAGAATGTGGGTCCACGTCTTCGGCGCCAAAGGAAGGTGATGATCGTAGTATCGGAGGACAAACGCGGCGTCCTCATAGACAAGCTCCATCTCCTGGTTCTCGAGGACCGCGCCGTATTGATCGCCGAGAATCGGCAGCAACACTTTGTTTTCGAGTTCGCGCTTGATCGGATGCCAATCGATGTCGAACGCCGTCGCGTAGCGCGAGCTGGGACCGTTCTCGAGTACGTCGCGCCACCAGCGGTTCAACGTCTTGCTGATTCCCATATGATTGGGAACCACGTCGAGGACCACTCCCATCCCGTGGGCATGAACCGTGCGGACGAACTCTTGGAACTGATCCTCCCCTCCCAACTCCGGATTGACGACGACCGGATCAATCACGTCGTATCCGTGGTCGCTTCCCGGGGCTGCCTTGCTGATGGGAGACAAATAGCAGTCAGTGATGCCCAGCCGGTGAAGATACGGCACGGCGCGGCTCGCATCGGCAAAGGTGAACCCCCGATGCAGCTGTAAGCGGTACGTGGCCAAAGGAACGGCGCCGGCTGAAGGCGAGGTCATGATGCCTGCCTCAAGACGTCCGCATTCAACGAAGACGGGTGCGGCAGGACGACCAGGCCGGAATGAGAGACGTGGAACCTCCTGGCGTCGTGCGCGCGGTCGTAGCCGATCCTGGCGTGGGCCGGAACCGAACTGCCGCGGTCGGCGATGACCCGCCGAAGCCGCGCATGGGGTCCGATATGCACGTTGTCCATGATGACGCATTCCTCCACGTGCGCACCCCGCTCGATCCGCACGCCTCTGCCGATGACCGATCTTCGGACATCGGCGTCGAGACAGAGCGTAGCCTGCCCGATCATCGAGTCGTCGACTCGCGTGCGCACAAGAGTAGCCATGGGCCCTTCCGTCTCGCTCGAATAAATCGGCCAGGCCGGATTGCGCAAGTCGAACAGCGGGGTTTCGCCGAGAAGATCCATGTTGCTTTGCCAGTAGGCTTCCAGGGTTCCCACGTCGCGCCAATACGCACGATCTTCATAGGCATGGAGTCCGGGTATGTCGTTTGTCTCGAGATTGTACGCAAAGACGCGGTGCTGTGCTAGCAGTTCCGGCACGATGTTGCGGCCAAAGTCGTGCGTGCCCGGCCTGGAGGCATCGCGTCTCAACAGCGGCACCAGGGCGTCGGTCTTGAACAGGTAATTGCCCATCGAGGACAATGCATAACCCGGACGGCCCGGGATTTCTTTCGGCTCGGACGGCTTTTCCTCGAATCCGATCATTCTTCCGCCGTCGTCGATCTCGAGAATTCCAAAACTGCTCGCCGCATCCGCGGGGACCGGCAGGGCCGCAACCGTCGCGTCGGCGTCGCGCGAGAGATGCTCCCTCAGCATCTGGCGGATATCCATCCGGTAGATATGATCGGCGCCAAAGACGGCGATGACGTCCGGCTCCCAATCGGCGATGAGATTGAGGTTCTGATAGACCGCATCTGCGGTGCCCTCATACCATCCATCCCTTGCCCGCATCTGCGGCGGAACGACGCTCACAAAGCTGCCGGACAAACGTCCGCCCATCTGCCAACTCGTGCGGAGGTGCTCGATCAGCGATTGCGAGCGGTATTGGACGAGGACATACAGGGAAGTGATGTCCGAGTTCACGAAATTGCTCAGGACGAAATCGATGATGCGGTACTTGCCCCCAAATGGAACGGCAGGTTTGCTGCGCACTTCGGTGAGCGGAAGCAGACGTTCGCCCTTGCCTCCGGCCATGATGATTCCCAGAACCCGTTGCGGCTTCATTGCGTCCTTAGCGTTGAGGGCGGGACGTCGTCCTGGCACGATAGCAACTGCCTTCTTGTGTCCTAACTAGGCATTCCCCTCGCCGCGTCATGCCCCTCGGGAATTCCCGAGTAGGTTTCGACTAGTCCACCGGCGATGATGCACCGACTGGTGGCCCTATGGCCCGGCGCAGTGAGAGAGTGATCCCTAGGCGAAAGTTGGTTCCCATGCTCATATGGCCCCTCTGCGGATTCCTGGTGCTCGCGCTGATGGCCACCCCCACGCATGCTGCAGAGGAGAGTCAGGGGGGAGACCGGGGGAAGGAGCCCGCGCGGGCGGTCGAGCCCAAAAAGAAAGAGACGGAAATAAAATCCGAGAGCAATGGCAAGCAGCAGCCGAGCGAGAAACCCGCGGCCGAGGAAAAAGCGAAAGCGGCCGACGACAAGGCCAAGGAAGAAAAGGCAAAGGACGACAAAGCAAAGACGGAAGACAAGGCGAAGGCCGAAGACTCCAAGCCAGAAGAACCGTCGAAGAAGCCGGTGACCTCCCTGAACCTCGCCATCAAATTGGCGCTCATGGCAGATCCGCAGTTGTTTCCCCTGGATATCGAAGTCGAAATGGACAAGGGCAAAGCCACTCTCACTGGCTCCGTTCCGACGGAGGAGGAGAAGGCCAAGGTCGCTGAAATCGCCGGCAAGGTCGAGGGAGTCGAGACCGTGGTCAACAAGCTCACAGTGATGCCCGCGCTCAAAGACAAGCTGGCAAAAAAACAAGATGAGAGCATTGCCCACGTCGTGCGGGACCGTTTGTCGCGAAGCGAAACGCTGAAGGCCGTCGGATTTGACGTCAAGTCCGAGAACGGAATTGTCTACCTGAGCGGAAAGACGCGCTTTCAGGTCATCGCGCTTGAAGCGGCGGAGGCTGCACGGCAGGTTCCCGGCGTTCGCGCCGTCGATACTGCCGGCGTGCAGCTGGTCGCCAAGGACTAACACTCCAGAGGAAGGCCGGGTTGGGGCTGAGACGGGTCGAGTGCGGTAAGGCGCTCATGTGCCGCTCGACCCCGCCTGAGCCTCAGGCTGTTTGTGGAGGGTCGACTCACGCGTGTCATCAACGATCTATCGACCCATTCCCGCCAGCACCACCGGCGTCATCACCTCAAGCCGCGGTGGTTGCTCAGCGACGGGTTTTCCTACGTCTGGTGGGGTCAAGTCGTCTCACAAGTGGGCGACGGCATCTCCAAGCTGGCGCTGTTGTGGTTCGTCTATTCCGTCACCGGATCTCCTCTCAAGACGAGCATCATCGGCATTCTGCAGACTGCCCCTGCCATCGTGCTCGCGCCGTTGATCGGCGTCGCAGTGGACCGTCTCCCCAAGAAAGCGCTGCTGATCACGTCGGATTTGGTGCGTGCGGTCGTGATCGGTCTGATTCCCTGCTGGATGTCGGTGGACAGCTTCACCGTGGGTTCTTTATATATTTTGGTCACGCTGCACGCGGTCGCCACGGCAGTGTTCGGGCCCGCATTGACGGCCGCCGTGCCGTCGTTGGTCGTACCCTCGCAATACACGTCCGCGAATGCGTTGCTACAGATCACGACCAGCCTGGGGATTATTTTCGGGCCGGCACTGAGCGGCTTGGGCATTGCCGCACTGAGTTCCCAGGAAGTGCTCTGCCTCAATGCGTTGACGTATGTCATCTCGGCCGCCTGCTTCATCCCGATCCGCTTCGCCCCGCCCGCCTTGAGCTTCGTTCCGCGCTCCCCTCTCGCGTCGATGTGGCGTGACGTCTCGGACGGGTTTCGCTACGTCGTCAAAGGCCGCCGCATCGTCGTGTTCCTCACCGTGACCGCGTCGCTTTACACCTTTGCGACGAGCGCGTTCACGACGCTCTTCCCGGTCTTCGCGCGGAAACTGCTGGACCTGGGGCCGGTGGAAGTGGGCTACTTGTGGTCCATGCTCGGTGTGGGGCTCCTCAGCGTGTCCGTAGCGCTGACCATCGTGAGTTCGTGGAGCATCAAAGACCGGATGAAGGTCATTGCATTTGCGAGTGCCATGAGCGGCCTTGTGCTGCTGGCACTGGTGAACACGAATCAGGCGTCGTCAGCTGCTGTGCTGCTCATGTTGTTGGGCGCCGGCCTGGGCGTCCTGACGCCCGTGGCTTGGGGCGTGCTGCAGGAAGTGGCCCCAGCGCACATGCTCGGACGGGTCCTGGCGTTCTACACGTTGGGGGCCATGGCAGCGGCGATGGGTGGTATCACGGTTTTCGGATGGATTACCGGAGAGTTCGGCGTGCCGACAGCCGTCGTGACGATCGGAGTCGTGATGGGCTGCACCGGCCTGTCGGCCTGGCGCTTCCTTGACCATGTTTCCGACCGGCCTCCCAAGCGTGAGCCGCCACTCCTTCGGGATCAGGCCTGACGCTCTGACTAGGGAAGACCCGAGTCATGGAACCCTGCGGAAATATGTTAGGAAACTACGGCAACTGCAGGGGCAAAGAACGGGGGGTACCCCTAGTCTTGATTTGTGCTGTTCCCGTCTTATTTCAAACTCACCTCATATCGTAGAACGTCTCGTAATGCTTCACGGTTTTGATCAGCGCATGCGCGCCTGCCATCCGCAACGTAGGTCGGACGACACGTGTCCCGTGGCAAGCTGTGTGCATACAAAATCGTCGCCTCTTTAGGTGAAGTCTGGGAAGAATCGCATGACGACGCATGCCGACCATATCAGGAGCGCTCCGCGGATGCCTGGGTGGCAACTCCTGAAGGCGCGCGACTTCAGCCTACTCTTCTGGGGACAAATGACGTCACAAATCGGCGACAGCCTGAATCGCGTCGCCCTCCTGTGGTTCGTCTACCAGCTGACCGGTTCGGCGATGAAGATGGTCATGATCGGGCTCCTGCAGACGATCCCCCCGCTCGTGCTCAGTCCTCTGATCGGCGTCTACCTCGATCGCGCGGACAAAAAAAAGGTCATGGTGTGGGTCGACATTGCGCGGAGCGTGCTGGTGCTCATGATTCCGCTGCTGTATGCGTTCGATCAGCTCACGCTGGAACGGCTGTACGCCGCCGTGTTTCTGCTGGCAATCGTCTCGACCATCTTCGGGCCCGCCTTGTCGGCTTCGGTGCCTCAGCTCGTCAGCCGCGATCAATTGACTGCGGCGAACGCCCTCTTGCAGACAACGACGAACACGGGGCTTCTCATCGGACCGCTGATCAGCGGTGTCGGCATCGCGCTGATCGGCTCTCAGAATGTGCTGTACGTCGATGCCGTCACCTTTTTTGTCTCCGCCCTCTGTTTGATCTTCATGCGGATGCGCCCGCTGGACATCGTCGCGCGCGAGAAACGAAAGACCACGTGGACGCAAGAATTGCTCGCGGGCATCCGTTTCGTCTATCTGGAACAAACTGTGCTGGTCCTCATGGTGGCCGCCGCGCTGTATAGCCTTGCGGCCAGCGCCTTCGCGTTCATGCTCCCGGTATTCGCCGAGCAGAACCTGAGCGCCGGTGCGCTCGAGGTCGGCGCGCTCTGGTCCGCGCTCGGCGCGGGCATGCTTGCCACTTCGACCTGGCTCGCCTCGCTCGCCCAGGGCGACCTTCACGGACGGTTCACGCTGATTTTTCGGTCGATGGCCGTGGGAGGTCTCGCCATGTGCGGTCTCAGTATGCTCACGGCGCCCCTGGTGGCGGGAGCCTTGATCCTCGTCATCGGGGGCAGCACCGCGCTGTTCATGCCGATCGTGTGGGGTGTCTTGCAAGAAGTGACGCCTGCGCCGCTCTTGGGCCGCGTCTTTACGACCTTCAGCACCGGCTCGATGGCGTCCGCCATGGCCGGAATGGCCGGCTTCGGGTGGGCGGCCGATGCAATGGGTCCGCACGTCAGTCTGCTCGGTATCGGGCTCGTCCTCCTCTGTACCGCCTGCCTCGCCGCGCTCTCGTGTCGGCGATTCCGCCAAGTCCCAAACCCGGGAACCGCCCAGAAGCTCGCAGCCTGATTTAAATTGCCGTCAGGCCGCTCTCAGATGCGGAGCATCGGACCCTACGCGCCTGTCGACCACCCGCCAGTTGACGTTCGCAAAGAAGGCATCAATGTACCGTCCCCGTTCGGATGGCGGGTAATCAAGCAGAAACGCGTGTTCCCACACATCCATGACGAGCACCGGTTGAAAGCCGGCCACATTCCCGTGTTCGTGCAAGGTAATCCAATGGTTGCTGAGACGGCCGGTCGCGGGATCCTGAAAGCAGATCGCCCACCCGACACCGCGCATTTTTCCGACGCTGACAAAGTCTGTCTTCCAACGCTCGTACGTGCCGAATGACGCCTCGGCGCGGCGCAGGAAAGCCGATGCGCTGTCCGGCTTTGGGGAGGCGTTCGGCGTGAGATTCTCGAAGTAATATTCGTGCAGCACCATGCCATTGAACTCGAATCCGAGCCGGCGCGTCAGTTCGGAGTAGGCCGGGAACTCCTCCTGGTCGACCTGTCCATCCTTCAAATATTCCGCGATCCGTCCTTGCAAGGCATTCGTGGCTTTTACATACCCTTCATAGAGCGACAAGTGGGTATCGATCGTCTTGTCCGAGATTCCCTCAAGGCCGTGGAGGTTGAACGATTTCGTCTTGTACGGTTGATCGGGCAGCATAACGCCTCCTTCTCAAATAGTTATGTCCCGCCGGTCATCCACACTCATGCCTTCCTGCGTCGGTGATTCCACGTTGAGGATCTTCACATCGATGATCACATGCTTGCCCGCCAGCGGATGATTGAAATCGATCGATGCCACAGGCCCCGAGAGCTCGGTCACGACGAACGGCACGCCTTCCTCCGTCGTGAAGATGGTGCCGGGCTGGGTACCTGGCGGCAGACTTTCGGCGCTGATCACCCCTTTTTTCGTTTCGTCGTACGGGCCGAATGCGTCATCGGAAGAAAGGTCGACCCGTTTTTCGTCGCCCTTTTTCAGGCCCGCCAGCGCCTTCTCGAGATTGGGCAGGAGCTCATTGTGGCCGGGTGTGAACTGGCTCACGTTCTTTGGAATGACGAGTTGTGATTCCGGGACGGTGATGGTGAATTCCATCAGCACCACCGCCCCTTCCTGAATGACCGGCCCGCCTTCGGCCCCGACGTACAGCATCAGCGGCGGCGCGAGCACGCCCGCGAGAGCCGCAGCCAGCACCCACATTGTTGATCGAGCCATGATGAGCTCCTTCCTGTTCAGGAGGATGTCGACTCTCGTTCAATGCGGAGCAATCCGCCCGGCATCGCCCGCATTCGCGTCATATTGCTCGCCGCGCTCCTGATGAGGCGCGCCCTTGGCGAGCTGTTCGCCGGCATGGTCCTGACGCCATTGACCGTACTGTTCCGGGCGCAGGACATCTCTCGCCTCGCGAAGCGCCTTGATTCCGGTCATGCGAAGTTTGCTGTGCTCCTGGTCGGCCTTTTGAACGGCGCTCTCTATGGAGAACAACGAACTGCGGCTGTCGTGGATCAGTTTCAGCGCCTCCATTTCGCTGCGCTTGTAGGCAGCTTCCCTGTCCCGTTTCGTCCGCTCGTACTGATCGGCAATCGTCTTGATCTTTTCCGTCTGCTGCTGCGAGAGATTGAGCTCCCGGCTCTGTCGCAACATCGCCTGCAAACTGTTGGTGACATAGTCATGATCAGGGCTGTCGGGCATCTGCGATGCCATGTCCATCAATCGCTCGAGTTGGCCCTCGGAGGCAGGATCCGCGGCGAAGGATGGGCTTGTGAGCCCGCCAAGAACGACAACCGCGATCACAAAACGCTGAACGTGGGGCATGTGATCCTCCTTCCAGTTCCTTAATCCGTTAGTAAATCAGCAAGGGATATGCCGCCAGGAACGGTCGGCATGCGACACGAACTTCGAGAACAGACGCCACGGCCCCGCCAGGCAAGCTGTCCGTGCGGGGACAGCTTGTCTCGCGTGCGGACCCGGGCGATTGGGCTCAGGCCAGAAGGTCCGGCAACTCAGGCCGCCTTTCGCCTGTCCTGTTTCGAGGAATCAGCAGGGCGCTGCTCGGAAGCAGCTGGGCGGTTTGAGGGAGCCTCAGAGCTGTCATAATTGTGACTACGCACGCCGAAATCTTCGGACGACGCAGGATGTAGCTCCCACCGTTGATCGTCCCGCCGGTCGATTTTGTCGGACATGTCGAGAGGCTCGGCGTCCTCGTAGCTGACTCCTGCCGCGAGACCGATCTCATCGACGATGTCCTGATCGGGGGTTGGGGTTGACCCTCCGACGGTTTCCTCCCCGGACGCCGCCTGGTCCCAGGCAGCGTCGACGTCTCCCCCGGTGAGTACCGCGTCCGGCGGCACGATCGTATCTTGTCTCGCCTGCTCGTACCATTCCATCGTGGTCTGATTATCCTCCTCCCCGGTCGCCGACGACTCCTCATAATCTCGAATCATGTCGTTGGCGTCGGTTTCCGTCTTTTTTTTCGGGTTCCGGTCATGCTCAGACATGGTCACCTCCTCTTAGAAAAACGCCACGCGATAGCGGAGCGCTCCGTAGAGCCGCCAAAACACGGCGTACGGCGGGATGATCAGCGAAGTCACCGCCATTTCAATCACGTGGCCGGCGCGGTGAGTCGTGCCGCGTAATCGACGCAGGCAAAATACCGCCGCCATGCATAGCCAACCGCTCCCGAGCAGGACAGCGAGGCCGGTCGCACCGCCATAGGCCGCCAGCGCTCCAAGCACAAGCAAGCCTGCCGTGACATAATAAGCCCACGGCGGTTCATGGCGGTTGAATCGGCCGTAGAACTCAGGATGTTTCTTGTACAGCAACGCGTTGAAGCGGTTCTGGCGCTGAAGCGCGATGCTGATTCCCCAGCGTGCCGGACGCACGGGATGGATGACAACCGCGAGAGGTTGATGGACGATCGTGACACCCTGGGCCAACGCGCCGAACTGTAAATCGCTGTCCTCCCGCCAGGCTTCGGTGAAACGCTCATCAAAGCCGCCGACCGCCTCAAGCACCGCTCGCCGGTAGAAGCAGTTGGCTGTTGCACAGGGGGCGCGCTCGAGTCCCGCCACGTTGCGCTCCCAGTCGGTGGGCTGCGCGCTCACCGGCACGATGATCCGTCCCCATGCTGCGCCGGCCTGAGACTCAGCCAGCGCGTTGAGACCTTCCTCAAGCCAGCCAGGCGCCGCGATGCAGTCGTCGTCGGTAAACGCGACCACCGTACCGCTGGCCGCACGCCATCCCACGTTACGCGCCGCGGCAGGACCGTGCGCCTCAGTCGATGTCAAATAGCGAAACGAAAGCGAGGGAACCCTGCGACGCCATTCGAGGACGACGGCCTCCGTGTCCACATGGGGACCGTCGTCAACCACAACGATCTCGTAGGCCGAATTGGGCAGCGTTTGATTGGCCAAGGCTTCGAGACAGCGCTCAAGCAATAGCGGCCGGTTGAGTGTCGCCATGACAACGGAAACAGCGGGTCGAGAAGACTGGCTCATCGCTTTTCACTTGGTTCTTTAGTGACCACGAACGATCCGATGACCAACGCGTCCAGTGGAGAGGCAAAGAACGCGGACACGGCGTCACGCGGGGTGCACACAATCGGCTCCCCGCGGACGTTGAACGAGGTGTTCACCAATACCGGCACTCCGGTGCGCCGCTTGAAGGCTCGAAGGAGATCGCAATACAGCGGATGCTGCGTTCGATTGATCGTCTGGACGCGAGCCGTTCCGTCCACATGGCGAACCGCCGGAATCCGACCCGCTTTATCGGCCCGGACGTCGAAGACGAACAGCATGAACGGGGACACGCGCGCGTCGACGAACCAGTCGTTGGCATCCTCTTCGAGGACGACCGGAGCCACCGCACGAAAATCCTCGCGGTCCTTGATGTCGTTCAGGCTATCCTGTATCGAGGCATTGATCGGGGAAGCCAGGATCGACCGAGCGCCGAGTGCGCGGGGGCCGAACTCCATCGGTCCTTGAAACCAGCCGATGATCAGATCCCGCTCCAACAACGCCGCCGTGTCTTCCGCCACATTGCCCAGGCGCCGGTAAGGCAATTTTGCCCGGCGCAACAGCGCTTCTATTTCGGCGTCGGCGTACGCCGGCCCCCAAAAGACGTGTTCCATCGTGGAGCGCCGGGCGCCGGACGTCGGATTTTCCTGCGCATCCACCCACAGCGCCGCGCCGAGGGCGGTGCCGGCATCACCCGCCGCGGGCTGTACCCACACGTCTTGGAAGGGACCTTGCGCCCGTATCCTTGCATTGAGTACGCAGTTCAAGGCGACGCCGCCGGCTAGACAGAGGGTCTGCTGCCGCGTGGACGCGTGAAGCCACCGCACAAGTTCCAAGGTGGTCTCTTCCAAGACGTGTTGGAGGGATCGAGCCAAGTTGTAATGGCGCTGCTCCAGCGGGCCGCCTCGAGCGCGCGGGGGCCCGAACCATTCATGGAGATTTACGGGATCAACGACATAGTGCCCGTCGCCGAGGACCCGCACGACCTTTCGAAGTTGGTCGACGTACTCCGGCTTTCCGAAGGAGGCCAGGGCCATCACCTTGTATTCATCGCTGGAATGTAGATATCCGAGATGACTGGTCACCTGCTCGTACAACAGGCCCAGTGAATGCGGCATCGTCACGGCGCCGTGCTCGATCAGTTGCTGGCCGCGGCCGACGAAATAACTGGTCGTCGCGCGCTCTCCCCGGCCGTCGAGCGTCATGACGGCGGCTTCCTCGTAGGGCGACGCATGGAACGCACTTGCGGCATGCGCGACGTGATGAGGCACATAATGCCAGCGTTCCGGCCCTGCTTCCGACAGGCCGCGGCAATGTTCCTGCAAGTGATGCGGCACACCGCTGGCCAAATGACGGGGGGCATTGACGATGGCGGACAAGGACAACGGATCCCACGGAGATTCCCATTCGGAGCTGCGGAGCCCCGCGCTGTGCAGCGGAATGGGAATATGTGCATCACCCGCGCGGGCGCCGAGCAATAGGTAGGGGTCAAATGAATAGGCGACCTGATCGACGTCCGTTAACCTGATGCCGGCCCGTCTGACGCAGAATTCAACGGCGTTGAACGGCAGCTCATAGGTGCTGAACGGAATGGGTCGTTTGCCGTGCTTGATGCGCGTGAAACGTTCCTCTTCGGCGGCCGCCACAATGCTGCCGTCAAGGACCAGACAGGCGGCAGAATCATGAAACGCGGCGTTGATACCCAGGGTATACATGAGAGTGCGTTAGGAGCGCGTTGTGGGCTTGGCGATGTCAGCAAGGCCGGCTGGGAATCACCCGTTCACGCTCTTCGGGATTGGTCACGTTCGTATTGGCCTCGGCGACTTCCTTGAGCAAAGACTCAAACGCAGCGTCGTTCCGTTGCTCTTGTCGTTCAGCCGGCGGGCTCCCCGGCTTGCTGCGCCGGCGGACCGGCGCCGTTTTTCGCTGTTTCATCCAGTCCCTCTCTGACGGGCGCAGTTCTGGTCAGAGTAATTCCGAACAGCGGGTTCTGGCACTGGAACATCCTCTAGTCCATGACCGGATGCCAGCCCTACGCCGCTATCCGAGTGGTAGGGATCTGGAAATTGTATGTCGCGCCATGGCTCAAGTAATAAACTCGATCCTCCAGCCCCGCCGCCGACACTTCCTTCACGAAGTCGGAGAGCGGCGACGTGAAGACGTCGTAATCATTGAAATGAATCGGGATGGCACGGCGCGGACGGACGAGCTTCATCAAGTCCACACCTTGTTTCGCGTCCATGGTGACCAAGACGCCGAGGACTCTCGTGCCTCCTAGATGAATCAGGGCCAGATCGATCTCTGGATGCCGCCGCGCGATTTCAGTCAGGCCCTCGAACATCAACGTGTCTCCCGTGATGTAGACACGGAATGGCGAGTGGCCGAGCGGCTCGAATTCCAGCATGCTCCCCATGACTTCAGGCATGACGAGGTCCGACAACGGCGGCCCGTGCCTCGCCGGCAAGGAGGTCACGCGCAAACGCATGTCGCCCTTTTCCACCGACACAAAAGACCAGGTCTCAATCGGCTTGGCATAGCGGAAGCCTCGCTCCTCCAGCTGCTTCGCCGCTTCCCCATTCGTGATGATGGGAATGGACTTGTCCAAATCCCGTTCGGCCACCTGATCGAAGTGATCGCCGTGAAAGTGAGACAAGACGATGAGATCCAACGGCGGCAGCTCCGTGATGTCCATGGCCGGATCCACGAGCCTGGTGCTCTGCATGCCATACCCGATGGACACCTGTTCATGGCTATGGATGAATGTCGGATCCGTCAGAATGGTCAGCCCGCCGTAGCGGATCAGGACTGTCGCATTGCCGATAAATTGCACGGAGCCCGGCTCCGACAGCGCAACGTGGTCTCGAGCCGGCAGTATCAATCGGGTCTCAGTGTTCATCATGTATCCGAATCTGACCTTCAGGCAGCGCGTACGATCATGTCTTCCAGCCGTTCGTCGTCCTCGAGCCTCGCGTCGTTCAGAAAAAACGTCGGCGTGCCGGTGACACCGCTTCGCCTCCCGGACTTCACGTCGTGGAGCACTCGCGACGCGTGTACGCGGCCATGCAGGTCCTGTTTAAACGACGGAAGATCCAGGCCGGCCGCCTCCGCGTACTCATAGAGGTCCTCAAGTTCCAGGTCTTCCTGATGTTCGAACAGCAGGTCGTGCATGACCCAGAAACGTCCCTGACGCGCGGCAGCCTCCGAGGCTTCAGCTGCCTGCTGAGCCAACGGATGCTTGTCGACAAGCGGAAAATGCCGATAGACGAAGCGGAGTTGATGTGCAAAGCGCTCACGGAGGCGCCGGACCCTGTCGAATGCCCGGCCACAGTACGGGCACTCGAAATCACAGTAGGCCACTACCGTCACGGGCGCCGAATCGGCTCCGACGACGTGATCGTCCGCCCGCAACGGTTCGATGCTGACCGGTCTGTTCATGGCATGTTCGTTGAGAGCGCGACCGCCCGTCGTCACACCTGGTCGTTCGCCGCGGACGCGAATAGCTGGGCCGTTTTGCGATCGCCCGGCAATTTCGCCTCTTCAGGGGAGCCCTCGAGCTCTGTTCCCCGGACTCGCATCCCGTGGTGATAGACGAGATGACCGCCATACCAGGCCGACACCGTCAGTCCTGCAATGGTGATCAAGGAGACCATCATCGGGACTGCACCCGCCGACCGCCGTTTCCTTCGCATCAAGAGGTTGAGTCCCGTCAGACCCAGCAGTCCCACGTTCATGATTCCATGGAGACGACCGACCTGCTTCGCCTTGCTGTCGGAGGGAATCGTGCCGTAGTCCGCCGCTCCGGCCGCCCCGGCGGCAATTCCGCCGAGAAACCCACCGAGCATCGTGTAATATGCGGCGTCGGCGTAGGATTGATCCCGAGTGGCGGCATGCATGGCATCGAGTACGAAGCTGAAGGGCAAGAGCCCCGCAGGCAGCACGATCAACTGCGGATGCAACGGATGTCCCATGAACGTCACTTGCGGCATGGTCGCCTCTCATACCTGTGTCGATGTTTGGAGTGGTTCAGCTGCCGGAAGTCACCGCCTTGCCTGCCTCCATCGATTCCTTGAACCGCTGTAAATCGTCGGCGATCTTGAGATCGGGGTCCTCGCCCAACAACTTTGCCACGGCCGTCCCGATCCGACCGGCAATCGGCGCATATTGCAAGGTCACGGTCAAACGCGTGCTCCGCCCGTCGCCAACCGGCTCGAACTCCACCGATCCGGCGTGATCGACGTCCGCATCCTTCAACGAACGCCAGCCGATCCGTTCATTCTCGACCTCATTGATGATCTCGGCATCCCATTCGATGGTCGGCAGTCCTGTCATCGTCTTCACCACCCAGTGTGACAATCGATCGTTAATGACTTGGACCGATTCCAGATGGCTCATGATCCTCGGAAGATTGTCCAGGGTCCGCCAAAATTTGTAGAGCTCATTCGGCGGCCTGCTGATCTCAATGCTTCTTCGGATCTTTGAGGCCTGCTCCGACGACACCTTCCGCCGGCCGAGCCAGTTCGTGTTTTGGTTTCCGCGCATATCGATTCCCAATGCGCCAAACGCCGGACAATAGCCGCTCGCGGCTCGGTACAGCAGGCTGATGCCTGCGAAGGCCAGGGCGCCGCCTGCTAAAGACCGGCGACGCCACCCTCCGAGAATCAAGCCCGCGCCGGCAATGGCCGAAATCAGCCGTTGCGCGTCTCCGATATTCCCCGACCCGCTCGCCCGTTCTTCCCCCCAGTCGAGATCCTGCGTGTTGGTCCGGTACCTATACCGCTTCCCCGCCTTCCGTCCCATAAACGTCCTCCAGTGTTGCGATGGCTCCCGTAATTACCGAGTCCTGAAACTGCAAGACACAGACCTTCACTCCGTGAGAGTGTCCGTAAAATGCGTCTGGAATTCCGCCGTCGTTTCCTCCCGAGCACGGAACTGCTCCGAGCAGTCTGTCTTGCCACGGACAGCTTATCCGAGCCATAGAGGCCTGGGTTAGGCTTCCGGCTTAGGAGATTCCCCAGGCGTCAAGCGGTAGAGCCCCCGCGTAGCATGAATACATGCTTGATGCCGGCCTGCTGCTCAGGCAATACCTCCTCTTTTTTATTCTCCCGTTGTGGATGCTCGCGGGCCTGACCGATTATGTCCTGCACAAGCGCACACGGATCGAAGCCACGGCCGGCATCAAAGAGTCGGTTCTGCATGCGTTGCAGTTGGGCGAGGCCGGGCTCCCGGTCTTACTGGCCCTCCTTCTCGAGATCAACGCCCTGATCATGCTGTTCATGCTGATCGGCCTCGTGCTTCACGAAGTGACCGCGCTTTTGGATGTTCGTTACGCCTCGAGCCGGCGCTACGTCAGTCCGCTCGAGCAACACGTGCACAGCTTTATGGAAGTCCTTCCGCTCATGGCCTTGTCCTTCGTCACTGTGATGTATTGGAACCAGTTCGCCGCTCTTTTCGGGTTCGGTCCTGAAACGCCTCGGTTCGATCTGCGTCCGAAATCTCATCCGATTTCGTCGGTCTATCTCGCCGTCTTGCTGTTCTGCATCGCCTGTTTCATCGTTCTGCCCTACACGGAGGAGCTGTGGCGCTGTTTCCGCGCCGCGTCGCGAGGGCAGAAAGACAATGCCAAGCAGACGTTGCGACCATCGCGAGCGGCGTGAGGAGAAAGGAGCGCTCTATGACGCGTATCCACCCAATATTCGTGATCCCGTCGACCGTCGTTCTCGGCGCTGTCGTTGCTGCGTGCTCGCTCATCGAAGAGACGTTACCGGGAGTGACGTTATCCGACTCCAACGTGTTGAGCGTCTTGCATAGCCTGGGTAAAAATGAAATTGACGCGGCACGGCTGGCACAGCAAAAAGCGGCGACCCCGGAGGTGAGAGCGTTTGCCGGACGCGTACTGAAGGAGCATGGTGAGCTGGACGAGGCCAATAGGAACCTCGCCGCTGAGCTGTCCGTCGAACCGCAGACGCCTCTGCTGGCGTCCCAGTTTGCGGCGGCTCATGAAGACGGCATGCGGACGCTCCGGGCGGCCTCCGGCCCCGCATTCGACCGCGCGTACGTGGCTCACGAGATCCAACAGCATGTTCGTGCCTTCAATTTTGTCCGGGCCGCGGCCGAGACAGAACACACTCCGGAGCTCAGACAGGAGCTGGTCCGTACCGGGCCGGATCTGCTCAGCCACATCTCGGCCGCACGGGCGCTGTCACGGCATCTTGGCGTTGACCCGCCCAAGACCATTGCCTCGCGCTAAGCCGCCCGCCGATACCGCTCTCGGGTCTCCATGGCTTCCATCCGTTGTCCGAAGCCGAAGTAGGCTGCCAGCGCCGCCGTGACGGCATGCAGCCATACGTCGTGGCCAAACAGCGGAATTAATCCGAACGTCGTGTTCAGCACCGGAATCAAGCCCATGACTGCAAGGCCGCCATAGAAGATCGTCAGCCCGCGCGCAAACCTTCGTGCGTCGGCCATCGTTCGCGAGCCACTCCATCCGGCCACGCCGATGCCCAGATGCACGAGGTTGTGCAGCCAATTGACGGGAAACAGGCCCAGCAGCAGTCCAAATCCGCCATCCACGGCCAGATGGGGTCCCATGACCGGCGGCGGCGATTTCAGTCCAGGCACAAATCCGAGCACACCAACCGCGATGAAGACGATGCCGATGCCCCGTGCAAAGTCCCGCGTCGTCATGTGTAAGCCTCCTTTTCCAGCGCCCTCCATTATTGAACGCCCGCCTCGCCCATGCAGATCTGCTCCATCCATGTGCGCAAAGCCGCAAGATGTTTATCCTCGTGCTCCAGCGCGATCTGAAACCGTCCGGCCATGTCGTCCTGGCCCATCCCGCGAGCGAGCTTGATCAAGAGTTGCCAGCCGTCGTTGTCGGCAAGTTCCGCCACGTGAATGGCGTGCAGACTCTGAGCGACGGTCATGCGGGGGTCGGTGACGATTTGCATGAGACCGATTGAAGCGACGGCGTTGGTATCGGCCAGCGGCGTCACGCACGTGGGATCGGCGCCCAGCTGCCGGAGCGCGTCCCAACAGAGCCCGATATGAGCCGCCTCCTCAGCCCGGAACTGCTCGAGCTGATCGAGCGAGAGCATCGATGCTTCGTCTTGTCTCGACGTGAATTTTCCGATAAGGGCGTCATAGAGACGCGTGCCCGTCCTCTCGAAGGCCAGCCGCCCGCCGAGCTTGTCGATCAGCACCTCGGCATGACGTCCCATAAGTTTTTGCATCCCCGACTTGGACGCCCCTTTCACCGTGCCCGGCAAGGGAACGGACCCAATCGGGTCCGCCGTGTCGAGATAGGGGGCGCGGACCTGGACCAGCGTGCGCTCGTTCCCCTCCGAACTGGGAGGAAACTCTTGCACAGCCCTTGTCATTTCTTCGGCGCCCTCCGGCGATTGATCGATGCCCGTACGGTTCATGCCCATGGACTGGGGAGATTTCATGATGCCTCCTTAGTACCTCCGCGGCGGCGTCATACGCCGCCGCGGTTCTGCTGTCGTTATTTCCTCGTAGTCGGCGTTTACCTTCAGGGAAGCGGGACGACTATGCGGCTTCTCTCAAGCCCTTTCCGCCGACAAGCTCCCCGCCCGCACTCCATCGCCAGCCGGAGGCGACCGTCTGTGTGGGGGATCCGGCCGCATTCATTTGACGCCGATAGTTCAGGGACCTTTCCGGCTCTTGGCTCTTGTTCACGAACCGTGTGCCATCCGCGCGGAGGTCTATCTCGTCTCTGAGGACCTGCCGCACGTATTCCCTGTGGCTCTTATAGGCGATGGGTTCCGGCAGCGTTTCCGGCAGGTACTCGGCCGGGTCGCGCCGTTCGACGTGCTTGCACACGTCGATGGCGAATTGGAGATGGCCCAACTCGTAGTCCAGAAACCGTTCCCAGATCCCTTTGACGTGCGGATCGGTTTCCTGTTCGACGCAGCTGTAATAGTTGTAGACCTCATTCGCTTCGTGCAGCAGCCACTTTTCTATCCAGCTTTCGGTCGGATCGATGATGGACTCATACTGGGTGACATGCTGCTCTTCGATCGAGGCGATTTCGGCGTACAGCTGCCGCGCCAGGGGATCGGCAAACCAAGGCCCGTAGTGCATGTAATAATCATGCGTCTGATGTTCGCCGGCCATGATCGTGTAGGCATGCAGCTTGGTCAGAGGAGCAGCGTTCCGCTTGTCGTAGTGCTCCCGCAAGTCGTCGAGAGGATCACGGTGCTCATCCACGGTCGGGCGGCCCGGGACGATGTCCGTATAACCTTGCGTAATGGTATTTGCATCAATGCCTTGCAGCCGGTCAAGGAGCGCTGAATAGCGGTATAAGTGGTCGAAATCCTCAAGGAGGCCGTATCGCAGCACCTGCGCGATGTACGGATCGGGCTCGGCCTTTGCCAGCGCTGCCGTCACTTCGATGGCGACCTGTTCGTACCCGATCGTCGTTTCCAGCGGCGATTGGTCCGCAGGCAGCAGCCAATTGACGATCGTCTGTTGATGTTGCTCTTTGCGGCGCACGCGAGCGAGGTACCCTTGCAGCTCTTTATTCATGCGCGCGCAGGCATGGCTGAACCGTACACTCTCAGACTCGATACCGTTCATCAAAATAATGCGCACACGCGTGAAGGCATCCACGTTCATTTTGCTGATTGGTTTCTGCACCAAGTCTTGCCAGGTGAAGTGCTGCCGGTCCACCGGCGTTCCTTTATCATTTAACAAGTTGATCGCCATGAGAACTCCTTCGGTAAAAAGGTAAGAATGAGAAACAGCACGTTCCTGCTGCACTGTGGGCGCAGCGGTTTCGGAGAGCCAACCCATCGCTTATGCAGGGAGAAATACGGAATCGACTTCGTGCGACCTCAAGACATCATAGTCCCGTCACGGCCGTGGTTCCCCTGGTAGCGTCCCTCGTCATGAAAGACATTCCTCAAGGGTTCGCTTCATCGCCTCACAAGGCCGGATGACGCCTCGGCAGACTTCGATGACCGTGCATCTTCGTGTTCCGTCACTCGTGGAACTGAAGATAAGGGATGTGGCCGCATCGGCCGTGAGGGCCGATGCGGTCAGCGAGCAGCCGCTTAGCGGGCGGGAGCCACGTCGGGGGTTGCAATCTCCAAGACATACCCCTGCTCATCCATGAGCAGAACCACCTCTTGGCCGGGTTTCAACCGATCCAGCTTCTCAAGCGGAGGCCGAAACGGCACCTCCCGCTCCTTCCCCTGCTCAGCAATTTTCAATGTGTCTTGACCGCCCTTCCCCTTGAAGGTGGCACGAAGTTGTTCATGCGCACCCTTGATCCGGGCTTTGTTGTTCTGTCCCGATTCATGTACAGCCTGCGCGCTCGCAAGCTGCGCATCGACCAGGTTGCCGCTCTCGTCGGCCAGGAAAAAGGCTTCGACGCCGACGGGGATCGTCGTCAGCTTACCTTTCGCGCGATCGGCGACCATGAAGGTTTTCGTGCCTTCATTCGTTTCGACGACCGCCTTGTCAAGGCCGACCGTGAGCGGTGTCGTGAGCTTGCCGCGGACCACCTGGTGATCCGATCGTTCGTTCGGATGGTGGTAATCCACGACCGCATTGTGGTCGTTCAGCGTGACGATAATCGGCTGTCCGACTTCGAACGTTTGTCCCTTCACCCTGGCGGGACGCAGCGGCACGTACAGGGACTTGACGTTCCCGATGTCGATTTCCATCTGGTTGCCGCGGATCGATACGATCCGCCCAGTCACAAGGCGATCGCCGGGCAAATTTGTATCCGTCGGTTGGCTGATGACTTGGTCTTTGTGTTCGACGGTACCCACCTGAGGCTGTTGCTCTTGCGAGGCAAGAGCGGCAGCCGGCAGGCTTTGCCATAGCAACAACCCACCCAACATCATCTTTATGCACGTCGCACGCATTTGCACACCCCCTTGTTGGTTGACCACATTCTCAGAATGAGCAAGTGTCGGACCATCGGCTGTGCGATTCAGATGAGTACAAGTTCGCCGGACGACGGTACTGAGCCGACAAGAAGCCTAGGCAACACCCGAGGCGCTCAGACAACGTGTCTTGTGTAGGACAGGATGTGCTTGTGCAGTTCGATGGAATCGGGCCAGCATGAGACGGAAACAGGTGTCTCCGCCTCCTCGACGTTCATGCTCCGCGGCGTGTTCGACCCAGGACTCCCTGAAGTGAGACGTTACTGCTTGGCCCGATGGAGATCGATGACGGCGCCCGCTTCGTTCAACTCCGCCGTGACGAGTGCGCCTTCTTCGATACCGCCGGTCTTGATGTCTTGACGCACGAGAGGAAAAGTCTTGTCGCCTTGCGGCGTCTGCAGCTTGATCTCCGGCTTCATCTTGCCCACATAGACCAGCTTTCCGGTGACGAAGCTGTGGGCGCCTTCGGTACCCTTGAGGTGCATATCGATAACGTTGTTGTTTTCGTTCACGATGAGGGTGACCTCTTCGCCCACCTTCGGCACGGCATGGCCATGTCGCTGGGAGGCTTTCTCCGCGACCGGCATCGTCGTGCCTTCGGGCGTTTTCACGGTGAGCACGCCCGATTTCTCGGCGATGACGACACCATGAATGGTGCGGTGATGTTCGCCCGTCTTCGCTCCGTCGTGCCCGGTATCGGCCGACGTGACACCGGTCACCAAAAATAGAGAAGCCGCAGTCACGATTACAACCATCGAGAGTTTCATAGTCATCCTCCTGCCGTTCATGCAAGGGCAAAGCCCCCACACAGCGTGGTTATCACGAGCCCCCACGCACCTTCACCTCACTCCGACACTGTCAATTAGGCGTCATGACGATCTTGATGCAGCCGTCCTGTTTCCGGTTGAACGTCGCGAACCCGTGCGCCGCATCGGCCAGCTTCATACGGTGCGTGACGACGAAACTCGGGTCAATCTCGCCGTGTTTGATCCGTTTGAGCAGCGGACGAAGATAGCGTTGCGTATGCGTTTGCCCGGTTTTGATCGTCAGCGCCTTGTTCATGACGGCGCCCATCGGCATTTTGTCAATCAGGCCGCCGTAGACGCCCGGGATCGAAACAGTTCCGCCGTTTCGGCAGGCCAAAATGGCCTCACGAAGCACGATCGGCCGATCCGACTCCATCATCATCGCTTGCTTCACGCGGTCGTAGTAATGCAACGGCCCGGGCATATGGGCCTCGAGCCCTACTGCGTCCACGCACGAGTCCGGACCGCGTCCGCCCGTCTGTTGCATCAACACATCGTAGACGTCGGCCTCTTCGTAATTGATCGTTTCCGCGCCTCCGTCCCGCGCCATCTGCAACCGCTCCGGCAACCGGTCGATGGCCAGTACCCTCTCGGCGCCGAGGAGAAAGGCGCTGCGGATCGCAAATTGTCCGACAGGCCCGCATCCCCAGATGGCAACCGTATCGCCCGGTTCGATGTTGCAATTCTCAGCGGCCATGTAGCCGGTCGGAAAAATATCCGACAAGAACAGCACCTGTTCGTCCGACAATCCGTTTTCGATTTTCACTGTGCCGACGTCCGCAAAGGGTACGCGGGCATACTCGGCCTGGCCTCCAGCGAAGCCGCCGGTAAGATGAGAATAGCCGAAGATGCCCGCGGGCGAGTGGCCGAAGAAGCGTTCGGCCATCCACGCGTTAGGATTGGAATTCTCGCAGAGCGAAAACAGCTCCTTCTGACAGAAAAAGCAGTGGCCACACGCAATCGGGAAGGCCACGACGACCCGGTCGCCCACCTGGACCCTCTTCACTTCTCTGCCAACCTCGACGATCTCGCCCATGAATTCATGTCCGAGAATGTCTCCTCGTTCCATGGTGGGGACAAAGCCGTTGTACAGGTGCAAGTCCGAACCGCAGATGGCCGTGGCGGTGATTTTAACGATCGCGTCGCGCTGATTCAGGATTTTCGGGTCCGGCACATCGACCACTTGGACGCGCTGTTTGCCGAACCAGCAATTCGCTTTCATTGTGATGTCTCCCGGCGTTCGTCTTGAGGGTTCAGGTGAATTTCGCGGCGTCATGACCGCGTTGCGACGTCGTACTTCCACGAGATGCTGTCCGACCGGCCTGCCGGCTGGCCCTCCGTTGTAATGACTTCCCCGGTTTCCATGACCTGCTTGAAGCGGCGCAAATCCATCTTGATGGAATACGGCAAATCCTCGCCGAACCAGGCGGCAACCGCTGAGCCGAGCGTGCCTCCGGGCGGCCGATAGTGCATCTCGACGCTTACCATCGTCCCCCGGTTTCCAGGCGCCGGCTCGAAACGTACGACACCTCGGTGATCGATATCCGAGCCCTCGACCGATCGCCAGGCAATCATTTCGTTCGGACGGTCTTCCGTAATCTCTGCGTCCCATTGCACCGTGGAGCCGGCCGGCCCTGTCGCTTCCCAATGAGAGCGCCGGTCTTCTCTGACGTCAACGGATTGCAGATGCTTCATCCATCGCGGAAGGTTCGCGAAGTTGCGCCAGGCGTTGTACAGTTCCTCGCGAGATTTGTTGATCGTCAGCGTCACCACGGTCGGTATGGCTCCGTCACGGGTCGTCACCCCCCGCGTCAGCTGCTGCGCACACAGCACGTCAAGAGCCGTCGCGCCGGCTACAGCGGTGGCGGCCGTCATTAATCGGGCGCGGTTCGAGCGGCCGGAGGTGAACGCCGCGCCCAGGCAGGCCAAATCGATGATGTCTCCCGCAACCCGACCCCAGACACCGGTGGGCGAGGAAGGGAACGCCACGATACCGATTCCGTTGGCAATTTCACGTAGGCCCATCGCCCGGATCAACCAATGATGCTGAGAAGACACGCCGATCGTCTGCGCCAACCGGCGCGGAGCCAGGATCTCCGCTAGACCCAGCCCGATACCAAACCACCCCAGCCCGGACGCTAATCGCGTTTCCTGCGTCGGTGTCCGGCGCGCGACCGCACTGTCGCCCTGAATGTGGGCGGCATCATTCCTTCGCCGCCTGGGCCGACGGACTGCACGTGATCTCGAATCAGGGCCTTCCGGACGGCTCCCCGTTCTTTTTCCCGGCCTGTTGAGGCGAGATGTCGCCATGGCCCCCTCCTTTTCCGTCGGACATCGATATGTCGGACTCGGCCTTGGCACTGGCTTCTTTGTGAATCGTCACGGCCCGGCCTTGTGCCGTAACTGTGCCTGTTATGACATCGCCCGGGCGAATGTCGCGGTCTCCGGCCGTCGCGGGATCGATCGACATCGTCACCTGTTTGCCGTTGCGGTCTTCGATGACAATGGTCTTGATCCCAGCCTGTTTCACTTCGCCCCGCAGGACACGCATGCCTGACGCCTGCCCTGGATTGACGGTCGGATCATCCATGCCGGTCTCCTGACGGCTGAGGCCGTTGGGAGCGCCTGCGGTCGTACCGCCGGTCCCGCCCTGCGGTTTGCCTTGGACGCGGTAGTTCGGACCTTGTCCCTGCTGCTTGAGACGGGACTCTGCCGCATCCTGGTGTTTGTCTGTAGACTGCTCTCGAAGACGCGGGTCGCCTTGAGGAAGAATTGCCTCTTGTGAAAACACGGGAGCGACCTGCCACAACACCGCCATCATCAGATATGCGACGAACCATTGTGTGT
Organism: Nitrospira sp.; assembly: GCA_035277085.1. Classification (GTDB taxonomy): domain Bacteria; phylum Nitrospirota; class Nitrospiria; order Nitrospirales; family Nitrospiraceae; genus Nitrospira_C. The sequence goes on from DATELB010000246.1 coordinate 29,074, forward strand.
TCATCTGGCGCTCCTTACCGTCTGGTCTACTTGACGGTCCCTCTCCACTCGCCTGTCTCCCGACGCCGGCTTTCGATGTATTGCTTGAACCGCTCGAGATCGCCCAGCACCCGCTGACTGACGACACCCGCCGCGTCGCCGACCTTTTCAACCACGCCCTCGGGATCGTATTCCAGCTGGAGCATGACCTTGGACTTGGAATCCGACAGCCGATGGAAGGTCACCACGCCGGCATTCTTGGCACCTTCCCGGCTCCGCCAGGCGATTCGCTCATCGGGAATCTGCTCGGTGATTTCGGCCTTCCATTCTTTTTCCTTTCCGCCGACGTCGGCCTTCCAGTGGAGGTGCGTATCGTCGATCTGCTTGACCTCTTTGACGCCTTCCATGAATCTCGGGAACTCCTCGAACTGCGTCCACTGGTTGTAGGCGGTCTTCACTGGCACATTGATCTCGATTGATTGTTCAATCACCGACATGTCATGCCTCCTTTGCTTGCCTTTGGTCTTGAGTGCCTCATTGCTCATAGTGTTCGACGATGTCAGGGGCCCTGACCTGGGCCTTGTCCGGATCCTGCCCGGCGGCCCGCAAGGCGCGTCGCTGACGCAGCAGGTCCCAGCTTTGATCGAGCTCGATCTCGACCGCCTTCAAACGTGCGCGCTCTTCCTCGGAGAGGGACTCCTGTGCCTGGAGCCGGTGCTCCTGCGAGACCAGCTCTTCGATGTGCCGGAGCACGGATCCATCGGTCATTTCGTGCGGCACTCAGGTCCTCCTTTCGCCTCTCCTACAGGGCCCGAAGAAAGGCGGTCAGCGCCTTTTTTTCCTCCTGATCGAGCTTGAGGCCGCCCACGACATTGAAGAACTCCACGGTGTCTTCCAGTGTCGGGAGACGGCCGTCGTGGAAGTACGGCGGCGAATCCTTGATCCCACGCAGCACGAAGGTCTTGATCGGACCGTCTGCGGTTGCCCCGAAGCGTTCGAGATGCAGGTCGTGCATCTGGTGATCGGTGAACGACGGCGGTTGATGACAGGCCACACACTTCGCTTTGCCGAAAAAGAGGTCCTCACCCTTCGTTTCGAGGGCTGTCGCCTTGCCACGGTCCAAGCGTCCGGTCATCGAATCGAGTTTCGGCGCAGGCGGAAAATCGATCATGTTCTGCATTTGCGCCATATGCGCGACCGGCACCCGGTCGATGATGTTCATGCCTTTTTTCATGGCGCGGATGGGGTCGCCGTTGAAGTAGGCCGTGCGTTGCTCGAATTCCGTAAAATCTTCCACGGATCGGATCGAACGCTTGGATCCGTGGATTTGCTGATTGAACATTCCTCGCAAACTCACCGTATCCAGCCGCAATCGTTCCATCTGCGGCCGCGTATCCGGATTCAGGTGAAATTGGGCGGTGGTGTGGAAATTGACATGGCAGTCCAAGCAGCTCACGCCCAGACTCGGCTTGGCTGTTTTCCGGTCATGCGTGGCGTTGAACTCCTCCTGAGCGAACTGGGTGACGAGCATGCGCAATCCGTCCAACTGCGCCGGCGTCACCAGGCCTCGAAACAACCGGTCGAAGTTCTCCGCATGGAGGACTTCCCCTTGAGACACATCGCCGAGCTCGGGATGTGTCGTGAGAAAGATGGGCGGCGGGAACTCGGGCAGCACGCACTCAGGGAGATCGAACTCGACGTCGAACCGTTCCAGTCTCGGGAAGTCCTTGATCTGGACCTGCGGAAAGACCTGACCCCCGACGGCCTGCTTGACGTGCGGCAGCCGGTCGAAGCCCGGGGGAAACGCGCCCTTCTTCTTGATCTCATCGGCGGAGAGCTGACCGAGCTGATCCCAGGTCATGGCGCCGCTCAGTTTCACCGTAGGGCCGATGGGCTGAGGTTTGCCCTTCGTCATCGTGACGCCTTTTTCCGTCCGGCACGCGAGGTCATAGCGGTCGCTCAGGAGTTTATGCTGCCGCTTCATGACATCCGGCTTCTGCGAGATGTCCTTCTTCATCGCCTCTTCGGCGATTTTGAGGGGGTCCTGCCCCGGCGGCGCGCCGAACACGTCGTATGAAAAATCCACGCCTTCAAAGCCTTTGTGTTTCGCATCCTCAATGCTGCCGACCTGTGCCTGCTGCTTTTTGCCTTCGGGCGTCGGCTGCGCGAGACCGGCTCGATCGGTCATCAGTGCCCACGACGCGAGCGCGACGCCGCCGCTGACACAGAGGACCTGGAGCCATACCTTCGTGTTTCTCATAACGTCCCTTCTGCAGAGTGATGGGCAGTTGCAGCGCTACCTGACAGCCGGCATGTCCAGGCCGATTGCGGCGGCAATCTGCTGAGCTTGTCGCAAATGCTCCTTCAGAAGCGGAAGCGTGCCTTCCGCCCAGTGTAATACCTGCGGATCTTTGATCGCCCTGACGTTCCGCTCGAATTCCTTCACGTCCTTACGATGATCCCGAAGCATGTACCCGATGTAGGCTCGATCAAATTCCTCGCCAGACAATTGGGCGAATTGCTCTCGCCTGTCCTTGTGCCGATCGGTCAGCTCCGTGGGCAGCATGACGCCCTCCTTTGCAGCCAGCTGGCGAATTTCGGTGCTAGCTTTCCGGTGATCCTCGATCATTTGCGCGCCGAACTGCTTGACCTGCCGATCCCCCGCTCGCTCTGACGCCAACTGTCCCAGGATGATCTCCGCTTGCTGGCCCTCCGCAGCTTTTTGAAGAAACGCCTGCGCCGAATGTTTGGCATCCTGCTTGGCGCTTTGCGCTCCGCTCGCCGGGATGAAGGCCGCGGCGGTTGCCGCCAACAGCCACGCCGTCGCCGTGACCATCATGGTGTCACCTTTTTCCCGTGTCGGCCTCATACCAGCGATGCTCGCCGCCTTCTCTCGCTCCGTAGCGCGAGCGCCGTCGAAGCCAGGACGCCAGCGTGAGGCCCGTCGCGGCCAGTGCCGCACCCGCGAACATCGGGTGCAGGGACGCCTGGGTATACAGGCTCGTTTCCGACACGTACGGCGCCCGCCCGCCGCGTTCCTTAAGTCCCGTGGTGGGAGCGTACAAGCTGTTGGTCCGATCGTCTTCTGGCCGGCCGCTCACCTGCATATCGAACAGGGTGGTCATCATTTTGTCCGTGAGCCTGGGAGCGAAATTGCCCATCGTCGCCATGATCTTGGCGCTTCCTCCGGCGTAGACGTCTCTGGTCGGATGCACCGCGCAATGGAGGATGGCTTCGGCCACGACCTCCGGAGCATACACAGGCAGGGGGTACGTCGGTTCGTTCGGCAAGTAGTTCTTGGCATGTTCGGCGTAGGGCGTATCGATCGAATACGGTTTGATCAACGTGACGGAAATCGGCAATCGATCATGCTCCAGTTCCATGCGCAAGGCGTCGGTAAAGCCCTTCACCGCGTGTTTGCTCGCGCAATACATTCCCTGCAGGGGCACCGCCCTGTCCGACAAGATGCTGCCGATGTTGATCAGAGCGCCGCCCTGGCGGAGATACGGAACGGCGATACGGGAACCGATCACAACGCCCCAGAAATTCGTCTCGAACAAACGCCGCAGGTCGTCCAGCGAGACGTCCATCACCCGGCCGTAGACGGAAACGCCGGCGCCGTTGACCCAGGTATCGATGCGGCCGAAGCGGGAAACCGCCTCCTCGGCCACGCGGCGGAGCGCTGCCTCGTCCGACACATCTGCGGCAACGTATGCGGCCGTGCCTACCCGGTTGCCCGTGATCTCCTCAGCTGCCTGGCGCAACGCATGGTGATTTCGAGCCGTGAGCACGACACTGGCGCCTCGCTTCGCGGCCATGCGAGCCGTCACCAGCCCTATGCCGCTCGACGCGCCGGTGATGACGAGCACTTGATCTTTGAGGGGCTTGAGCCGTGGATTCATCGCAAATCTTCACCTCACTATGAGCGAGCCGTAGGCGGCTAACGACTAGCAAATGCCCGAGAAAATCTCAGCCCGGAATGCCGCCCAATCGAATACCTCTCTCACGCCGGAGCTTCCGTTTCGGTCTTTCTCCCCAGGGGTTTTGCCTAGTCCTTCCGTCATGGGGGGCGTGATAACCAACCTTATCCATCTGTGAGAGAACGTTCATTGGTGCTCACCTCGTTCCTATGAACACGCCTCGCCGCTCTGCGGTCCTCCTTCTTGTCTTAGTGTGTAACGTCTTCATCGCGTCCGACACCATCAGTGCCGGAACCGAGACCGCCAAGGACGCGCCGCAAGCAACCGGCGCGCAAGCCGAGCCTTCGAGCGATCAGGCGCTTGACGAAATTCGATCGAAGCGGGAGAAAGCGCAGGAGGAATTGGACGCCGTCAACCAGCCCAAGACATTGGCGGCGGGGGCGCCGCCGGGGACTTCGCAAGAGGAGCTCCTGGAACGTCGCACGCTCCTACACCACATCGTGCGCAGTCTGGATCAACAGATCGATGACACCGTGCGCCTGCAGCAAGCGCGACGACGACGAGGCGAGGGCTCCGATGCCACAAGCGCTCCGGAAAGTGCAGAGGGCGAATCACCTCCCTACTCTGTCTTTTTTGCCGACCGGTTATGGGACACCGCATTTTCACTGCGCCTGACCGTCGAAGGTCTGCAATCGCAGCTCGCGCTCATCGAGCTCCGATCCGGTCGGGCAAGAGAAGCACTACAGGCGTCCGACGAGCGTCTCCGTCAGGCCGCCGAACGCCTTGAGAGCGCCCATGGGACGCCGTCGGATGACCGGCAACGATGGCTGCGGGACCTCGAAACATTACGCCAGCGTGCGGCCGCCGCGCTGTTGCAGGCAACGGAGCTGTCCAAGACACGCATCGGAGAGGAGCTGTCCGAGACACAGGCGCGTCTCGAGTCTGCGGACCATCGCCTGGCGGCGGTGGAGTCAGAGGTCCAATTCACCGAGGCGGATCTGTCGAAGGTACGCACACGCCTCTCTGAAGAGCGCCAACAGCTCGCCGATCAACTGGACCAAACAACTGGCGACCGGCACCGCCGGTTTGGGGAGCTCCGCGCCATCGAAGCACAGTTGGCCGCCCCGGCGACAAAGACGGCCGGCGGCGGTCGGCAGCCGAAGAATATCCGTCGAATGCAGGAAGCCGTCGAGGTGGCGCATGTCCGGACTGACAATCTGTCGCTCAAAAGCGACCTGCTGCAGTTGCTGCTCGACGTCGTGGAAGGAGAACGCCAGTTATGGGAGAGCCGGTTCTCGATCGTCCACGACCGTGAGCCGGGCAAAATCCGCGAAGCGTATGAGCGCTTCACGCCGCTGTTTACGAATTTCCAGGCGTCGCGCGACTATGTCCGCCAGCAGATCAGCATCGTCTCCGGCCAAGTGGGAGAGCTCGAGACGCGTGTCAAAAATAGTTCAACGCCGGCGGACCGAACGCATGCCCGCGCGCTACTCGACGCGCATCGCCAACGGGAAACCATCTACAGTTCCACCCTGCAGCGCCTTGACCAGGCATCGAGGTTTCTCGAGCGTTGGAAGTCGATGTTCAAGGAGCAGCAAAAAGAGCTGCCGCTTTCCGCCCGGCTGCAAGGATGGTGGCAGCACGCCTGGGAACAAACCAAGGCTGCGTGGAATTGGGAGCTGTTCAGCGCGGAAGACACGATCGAAGTGGAAGGCAAAAAGATCACGGGCCAACGCAGCGTGACCGTCGGAAAGATCGGCACCGCGCTCCTAATCTTCTCCATCGGCTATTGGCTGTGCCTCTATCTCGCAGCATTTATCGGCCGGCTCGCGATCGCGCGCCTCGGGGTCGACGCTGAACTGGGCAATCTGCTTCGTCAATGGAGCCAGGCGTTCTTGTTGACGATTTTGATCGTGAGCAGCCTGCTCTGGGTCAAAATCCCGCTCACGATTTTCGCATTCCTTGGCGGCGCCTTCGCCATCGGCATCGGATTCGGTGCCCAAAACCTGTTGAAGAACGTCATCAGCGGCATTCTCCTGCTCATCGAACGCCCGTTGCGCGTCGGGGACTTGATCGAAGTCGAAAACGTCCGGGGACGGGTCACGACCATCGGCCTCCGGTCGTCCACGGTTCGAGATGCGAAGGGGGTCGTGACCCTCATTCCGAACAGCAGTTTTCTCGAACGTCATCTCACGAACTGGACCTATTCAAGCCGCATTGGCCGCTTCTCGTTACGGGTCGGAGCGCCTTATGGTTCGTCGACTCAGGTCGTCATGGATCTTCTCTCAGGTCTGGCGGCCAATCACCCGCATGTCTTGAAAACACCGCAGCCACAAGTGCTTCTCGAAGAGTTCGGCAATCAGGGCAGGATTTTCACCTTGAACTACTGGCTGGAAATCCGGCTGGACGTCGACCCGCATGAAGTGGCGAGCGAACTACGGTTTGCGATCGAGCAGAAGTTCGGAGAGGCGGGGGTCAAGATCCTGCCGGCGGCATGACGCGGGTCCTCCTCGCGGCTGCATTGACAGAAGTCCGGCGTCGTCCTAGACTACGGGACTTTCCTGGGGCACTGCCATGATGTCTGGGCGGGGCAAACGCTGTTCCCTGGTCGTCTTCTGCGGCATCGGTCTCATCTGCCTCTGTGTGGTCATGTACGTGCTCGGGAGCACGATGACCCTTTGGACCATGCAGTTTGCGTTCGATCAAACGGATAATCCGGTGCTGGAAGGGTTTTCGTTACCGGCGATGCCTGCCGACATCATTCCTGCGATGCCGGTCACGTCCAGCGGCGACCGACCCGCTGGTGCCAAGGGCCAAGTCAACGAACACAGTCTTCTTCGTCCGCCCAATCAGACCGCCTGATCGATCTACTCGTCAACGGTGCGGTGCGCCAAGCGCCGCGACATTGGGGCGCTGTCGAGCCTCACCATCTCGAGTCATCACCCGAGAACACGCAGGAGTGCTCAGCATGAATGGTCCACATCTCACATACTGTTGTCCAGGCTGTCGCCGCGTCAAAGCCCAAAACTCGGACGGCTCCATCGATCACGACTGGTGCACGATGGCGGATTACATCACACGCCATCTGGTCCCGGGACAGGACCTCTCCTTATCGGAGTTGTACTGTACCGAATGCTCGATGTCCTACGACCGGCTTGTGCAGTACAGCCGCGCCGGGTCCGCCTGCTTCCTGTAGCAGCCGCTCAACTCGGCCTGGCGCCCCTCGCCGGGCCGAGTTCACCGTAGAAAGCGCAACCATATATATAGGCTGCTCAACAGCACCGAACCGACCATCACCGGAAATCCGATCAAAAAGAACTGCCTGTAGCTAATCGGATAGCCGGCTTTCCTGGCAAGGTCCACGATCACCACATTGGCGCTCGCACCGATCACCGTGCCGTTACCGCCGAGGCAGGCCCCCAGTGCTAAGGACCACCAGAGAGGCAAAATATCGGGTTGGTGGACCAACGCCGCCTGGTCGGTAATTTCCGGGTGCAACGAGCGGGCAAGATCGACGACCAACGGATTCATGGCCGCCACGTACGGAATGTTGTCCACAATTGCCGACAGAACCGCCGATCCCCACAAAACCGCCAGGGCGGAGAATGCCGGATGACCTTGGGTGAACGACACCAACCGATCGGCGAGCCCGCCGATCACTCCGACTTTCACCAGACCGCCGACCAAAATGAACAATCCGATGAAGAAAAAAATGGTTTTCCACTCCACATCCGTCAGATAGGCCAGGTCATCATCGTGAGCAGCCTTCGATCGACCGATCAGCATGAAGGCGCTTGCGCCGACCAGCGCAATGGTAGCCGGCTGCAGATGCAGCACACCGTGCAGGCAAAACGCCGCGTTGATGACCGCCAAGAGCCACACGCACCGCTTCAACGACACCGGATCTTCGATGGCATCCCGCGGGTCCAACGCCAGCAGCGCGTCCTTGAGGCGAGGTGCCACCTGCACCGCACCGCGATAAAAGACGCGCAGGCAGATCAAGAAGATCGCCATGATCAAGAGCACGATGGGGCCAAGGACCGTGAGAAATTGGAGGTAGCCGAGTTCCGCCTTGCTTGCGATCATGATATTGGGCGGGTCGCCGACCAATGTCGCCGTACCGCCAATGTTCGAAGAGAGCGCTTCGACGATTAAGAACGGCACTGGATTCAGTTCAAGGCGTTTTGTGATGCTCAGCGTGACCGGAGCCATCAAGAGAACCGTCGTGACATTGTCCAGCATCGCGGAGAGAACCGCAGTGACGACGGCCAACAAGGCCATCATTCGAAAGGCATCCGCCCCCGCGCGCTGCGCAGACCAAATAGCCAACACCTCGAACAGACCGGTCTCACGGACGATATTCACGATGACCATCATGCCGATGAGGAGAAAGACCACGTTGTAATCGATGCCGAACTCATGCGAGTAAAACGCCTCCTCTTGCGTGAGCACCCCGGAGACGATCATCAATGCGGCCCCGCACATCGCGACGATGGTTTTGTGAATCCGCTCGGTGACGATGAAGCCGTAGGCGACGGCGAAGATCACCAGAGCCATGGCAACGTCCGAGATGGGGTGCATAACAGTCCGTAACCCGATCAATGCATGACGACCAGCGCGAGGCCGGGCGTCAGTGGCATTCTCGCTTTTCTTCTTTCATAATGGAACGGTTTATTCGTACGATATGGAAGGAGTGGAGAGTTTATCATCATGTCCACACTGTCACGTCAGAATATCGAGCAACTGGTCAGCGGGTCGCATTGGGATCCTCTTGCGATTCTTGGACCTCATACGCGCGAGCAGAACGGTTCATCGGCGCTGGTCATCCGCTGTTTTCTGCCGGAAGCGCATGAAGCGGCTGTCCTCGTCTCCTCCGCCGGTGAGCGGGCATTTGCGATGTCGCGCATTCATGAATCAGGTCTGTTCGAGGCCGTCCTCCCGCAATGGCCCAACCGGTCACACTACCGGCTCCGCGTCACCGATTATGCCGGCCGGGTGTCCGAGCGCCACGATCCGTATGCGTTTGCGCCTCTGCTGTCGGACTTCGACCTGCACCTGTTTGCCGAAGGGACATTTTTCAAGGCCTATGAGACGCTTGGCTCGCACCTGCGCACGGTCGACGGCATTGCCGGAATCCATTTCGTCGTTTGGGCGCCCAACGCCGGTCGCGTGAGCGTCGTAGGCGACTTCAATCAATGGGATGGACGGCGGCATCCCATGACGAACCGTGGCACGACAGGTCTCTGGGAGCTCTTCATCCCCGGCCTCACGGACGGCACGCTCTATAAATATGAAGTCCGCCCCCGCAGCCAGGACGCGATCCTATTGAAGGCCGATCCTTATGCGGTGGCTTCGGAACTGCGGCCCAAAACCGCATCGGTGGCGCGGGACATCTCCTCTTATCAATGGAGGGATCACGCCTGGATGGAGAGCCGGCGGGGCCGTGATCCCCTGCAGATTCCCCTCTCGGTCTATGAAGTCCACCTCGGCTCGTGGATGCGCGTGCCCGAAGAACAGCAACGTTGGTTGACCTACCGAGAGCTGGCTGAAAAGCTCATCCCTTACGTCAAGGACATGGGCTATACCCATCTTGAACTCATGCCGGTAACTGAACATCCGTTTGACGGCTCATGGGGCTATCAATCCACCGGCTATTTCGCCGTGACGAGCCGCTACGGCACGCCGGAGGATTTCATGGCCTTCGTCGATGCGGCTCATCAAGCGGGAATCGGCGTCCTGGTGGATTGGGCTCCGGCGCATTTCCCGGACGATGCGCACGGACTCTCTCAGTTCGACGGGACCCATTTGTACGACCATGCCGATTCCCGCCTGGGCTACCACCCGGAATGGCGTAGCCGGATTTTCAATTACGGCCGGGTCGAGGTACGGAATTTTTTGTTGAACAGCGCCTTGTTTTGGTTGGATCGCTATCATATCGACGGCCTGCGCGTCGATGCCGTGGCTTCGATGCTGTACCTCGATTATGGACGCAAGGCGGGCGAATGGATTCCGAACCAATTCGGCGGGCATGAGAATCTCGACGCCGTGTTGTTTCTAAAAGACTTGAACGTGCTGGTGCACCGCGACTTTCCAGGAGCCGTCATGCTGGCGGAGGAATCCACGTCCTGGGCCGGCGTCTCGCGGCCGACGTATACCGGAGGACTGGGGTTTACCTTCAAGTGGAACATGGGATGGATGCACGACATGCTGGAATATTTCAGCCATAATCCCGTCCACCGGCCGTACCACCAGAATCAGCTGACCTTCGGCTTGCTCTACGCGTTCAATGAAAACTTCATGCTTCCGCTGTCGCATGACGAGGTGGTGCACGGCAAAGGGTCGCTGATCAACAAGATGCCGGGCGACGAGTGGCAGCAGTTCGCCAATCTCCGCTCGCTCTACGGCCTCATGTACGCACACCCGGGCAAAAAAATGCTGTTCATGGGAGGCGAATTCGGCCAGCGTCAGGAATGGAACCACGACAGCAGCCTTGATTGGCACTTGCTGCAGTATGCCTACCACAAAGGGCTACAGGACCTGGTCAAGGATCTCAACCGGCTGTATCGGTCGGAGTCCGCGCTTCATGCGATCGATCACGACTGGCAGGGCTTCCAATGGGTGGACTTCCATGACGCAGCGAATTCGATTGTTGCGTTCCTCAGAAAAGGGCCGGGGCCGTCGGATCAGATCCTGTGTGTCTGCAATTTTACGCCGGTGCCCCGGTACGACTACCGGATCGGCGCGCCGCAGGACGGGTTCTATCGCGAACTCCTCAACACGGACGCCTCAATCTACGGCGGCGGCAACATGGGAAACGGGGGCGGCCTCCAGGCACAACCGCAGCCTAGTCACGGCTTTCCCTATTCTCTGCACCTGATTCTGCCGCCCCTTTCCGTCCTGTTTCTGAAACGGGCAACGTGAACAGCGGCGGGAAAGAGGACGCAGGGAGAGGAGAGCAAGAATTACCAGACTCGGAAGCGACCGCAATCCAGATGAATGAACTCTGCCCGGGGATAATAGCCGACGCCGCCATACCGCAGTTTGAGGGCAACCTGCCGGATCTCGCGTAGACGCACTCCTGGAATAAAGAAATCGACCGCCTGTCCCTCGACATGCAGGCTGTGCCTTGCGGCACGCCGGCTTCGTTTCACCAACAGTGCGTTGTACTCCGGCGACCGGTAGGCGGAGATCACGTGAATCTCTCCGTCGCCCCCCAGCGTTTTCTGCACGAGGTTGATGTGTTCGATGACCCGCGGATCGATTGCGGCCACTTCGCGAGTGTGGTGACAGCGGAGAATGTGGTTGAGGTCATCCAACGCGGAAAGATCGTACTGTCCTCGGTTGTCGCGATACCGTACGCGTAACCGTTCATCGGTATGCACGTTATAGAAAGACAGCTCGCCCTCCGGAAAAGCGGCCGCTTCTGCGCGCGCAAACCGGGGCGACAGAAGTTGTCCGCACAAGCAGACGGCTCCGGCCAGCGAGGTTTTAAGAAACGTTCGTCGGGTCCAATCGGAGGGCGTCATGAAAGGATCCACGGAACTGATGAGGTGCGGCTACGTACGTACTAGGGCGGCCTTCTATCAAATAGCTCTCACTGAGGTCAATGTCTCTTCTGCCCTACAGCCTGTGACCGGATTTGTGCACTCATCCATCGGATCCATTCCCATCGCCGGCTCGCCGTCTGTTCACGGTGTGTAGACGTCCTTAAGGTCCACTCCCGCCAATCTGAATGTTTTCCCGCTAGACACGTTACTTGAAGACGAGTAATATCACCGAATTCAAGGAGCGACGATTAGCATGGCCACGATTCTGGTCATCGACGATGAGGATTCCATCCGGCATCTGTTGAAAGACGTGCTGGAAAAGGCGAAGCACCGCGTGCTCGAAGCGCGCGACGGCCGGGAGGGATTGACGCTTTATCAGAAGAACAAGGTCGATCTCGTGCTGATGGATATCTTGATGCCGGGCACCGACGGATTGGAGGCCACACTCCAGCTGACCCGGGAGTATCTGGACGCCAAGATCATCGCCATGACGGGAGCGCAAGGCGATCGAAACTTCCTTGATGTCGCAAAGCTATTTGGCGCCCGCCGTGTATTCGAGAAACCTTTCGACCTCAACAAGATGGTCGAAGCGGTGAATGAAGAATTGGCGACGTAACGCCTTGCGGATCAGCCGCCTGAACGCCTGACGGCTTCTCACCACGGGCGCCTGGCATGGCGGTCAGGGCCGTCCCCCCGACAATTCCTTGCGAATCAGCCCTCTCATCATTGCCGGATCGGCATAGGCCACCTCACTGAGCGCGTCCATCAAGTGAAGATTCCTTGAAGCGGCCAATTCCTTTGCTTTCTGATAATTCCTGGCGCTGAACCGCGCGACGGCCGGCTGGCCGTTGACGATTTGACAGGCCAACACCTCGTCCCCGACTTCCAGCGTACCGCCCTGTTCGACGAGCGTCTTCGCCACGGCAGCCGTAATCCCGTGTAACCGGGCAAATTCATCAAGCCCGCCCGTTTCGACCAGCCGACCATCCGGCATGATGCAAAGCCGCTTGAAGTGAGGAGACCAATCTTTGCGGAAATCCACGTACTTGACGTCTCCTCCTTTTGCGACTGTACGATCAAGGGTGCGATAATCGAGTCCGAGATTCTTCTGCGCCAGCTTGGCCTTCAATTCGTCAGGCAAGGTCTGATAGAACACCTGCTTCGCGGCGTCCAGCAGCGGCAGCGCACGGGCGCGAGCCGTTTTTTCCGCTTCGGCGAACTGCATGACATCCAGGAGGAAGGTCTGCTTGGGGATTGCGTCCCCGGTTTCCAATAGACAGACGAACAATCCGCCGGTGAGAAGCCCCCGCGCTTGCGGGTAGACGTACGTCCCGCCCCGGCTCAGCAGATCCGTCATCGTCTCGAGCGGCACGTCGTAACTTTCCGCCAACACCTTCGCATGCGCCGCGATGTCCTCCTCCAGCGTCATGGCACAGGCCGTGACATTGCCGGGCGCATCGAACTCCGAATAGTCTTCGATGATGTTGTAGAGGACGGTGGGCTTGGACTTCTCTGTTCGCTTCTTAATCTTGAACATGGTCGGTCTTCATACCTCCCGTTGCTCTGGCCCCGCTGAGATGCCCGTACGGCGGGAGGGTCATCAGACGGCGATCTTCCACAGGACCTCCAATCGTAAAGTGATAGAGGGATTGCAGGCTGAGTCCCTTGACGGCCACGATCTCATGGACGGGGTCGTCGAAAAAGCACCCGATCCCGGTCGCCCGGACCCCGGCTGCCTCGGCTTCGAGATACAGGATCTGTCCCAGCAGACCCGCCTCCCAGAACATGCGTGGATACCACCAGGCTCCTCGTCGGCGCAACTGGCCCTCAAATTCAGCCAGCATCGCGAAGGAGAACGCGCTATCGCCCGCGATGTCCTGATGACAGCTGACTTGAACGGCAAGTCGTTTCGCATCACCTTCAAGCAGCCAGTAGAGCGGCAACTCTTCCGGACAGCCAGGCGCCTGCTGCCACGTCAACTCGGGATTCATTGCCTGCTGAATAAAGGAGAGTTTGCCGGGATCACGGACGAGGCAATAGAGTCCGGGCGTCAGCCCATCGACTCGATGCACGAACAGCATAAGATGGATGCCCGGCTCATAAGGCCAACTGTCCCATGGCATCGGCCTGGCCAGCTGCGGTCGCCCGACATGGGGCATGACGCGAGCCAACATGGCAAAAAATGTGGCCGAGGAAACCGACGTCTTGGCATCGAAGGCGACGGCGCTGCGGCGCTGGCGGATCATCTGGCCGGCGGATACATCAGAGGCCTGAAAGCCGTCAGCGGGAGCAGAAGTGTTCGGAGAAGACACGTCCAACTCAATGGCGAGGCGTTCGGCCTGTGTCTTCCATGCCGATTGCGCCACACGATCGATGATCTCCCAATGGAATCCATGCTCGGCGCTCAAGCGATTCGCCTGTCCCCGCCAGTGAATCCCGCTAAGGTCTTGAGTGAAATCCAGGTACAGAGGCATCGTCCTGGCGGCTGAATAGGCCTCTTCTGCAAACGGCCCTACAATCATCAAACAATCAGGATGCTCCTGCTCGCCACGGAGATAATCGTCTCCCCGATGTGTTCCCAGGAGCCGCCCGACGGTGTCCTGATTGCATCCGTCGAGAAGCACGGCTCTCCAGCCCAGCGTGGCGGCAGCGATGCGTGCGGTGCCGATCGCATGGCCGACGTCATGGTGACAGTACCGGAACGCCCGCTCCCCGTATTTCCACGCTTCACGCCAATGCACCGACGTCAAGCCGAAGAGAAATGACTTCGCAGGAAAGGGCTGGAACAGCCGGCCCGATTCGGCGGCGTCCATTTCTGCCCTCCACTCGAGCCCATGTTCTTTCGGCGCATAATGGTACAGTCCGGGCGACAGGTCGAGACCTTCAATCGGCGGCAGAAGGAGATAGCCTTCCGTTGGATGGAGATTCCCGGATGACGGATTGCTTCTGAGCGCCCATTCAGATTGTCCGGCGCGCTTCCAAGCGGAGAGCGCAAGGGCGAACTCGAAAAACCGCGATAGTGCCCGTGCCGTCACCGGTTGAACAGGTACGGCCCCGGCTTGGAAGATCTCGCCGTAGGCAGGCGACAGGGGGGCCTCGTCGGGCGCCAGCAACGGCAAGGATATCAGGGCCGCGCCTTCGTACCGGCGGAACGGGTCGGGTTGATTCGCCCAATCCAAGTAGCCGGCCGAACGGGCATACCGCTGAAAATGGTGCTTTGTTTGAATGTGGTAGTCAATGACCTGATCGACAACATCCGTCGCGGCTTGGTCTCCGGAAGCGCCGACCGGCTGATTGATCCTCATCACGGTGATCCAGTGTAACGATCCGTTTGCCGAAAAGTAAACGAAGGCGGCGGAGTTGATCCGCTGCCTTGGCGAAGCTACACTCGATGCCGGCCCCGAGGACTGACGCATGCACTTCGATCCAGCATTGGCCGCGCGAACGGCCTTTCAACACGCCGAAGCCGAACTCGGCCCCGACTGGGCGACAGCGCTCGAACTGGAAGAAGTGTTCTCCTCGAGCGCCGGACAGGACGCAAGCGACGCGTACGAAGCCTTGCTCCAGCTCGCCGAGCGCCATCCCGGCGCGCACGCCTTTCAAGCATTTTGCATCTACATCACGTGGCAGCAAGTCACCGAACACACCATTGCACGTTACTTTGAGACTGGCCTGCGCCTCTGTGACCGGTACCTGTCATCCACCGACGGCAAGAACGGGACGGATCTGGCGAACGTTCAGGACTTGCGTGAATCCTTCACCGCCGGTCTCGGAATGAAGCACGAGGACGAGCTGCAGCAGGAATTCAGGCAGGACATTCCCAAAGGGGGAGATTAGCGGGGCCTGCATGTCTGAGGCTCACAAGCATCGCGCGCGAATCTTTCTTCACCGCGGGGATCTCGTGCAGGCGAGGGCCGCGTGGGAAGCTGCCGTCGAGGACGATAGATCGGCCGCTGATGCGCAGGAATTATCCAATTCCCTCGGCAATCTCGGCAATACCTGCGCGCTGCTTGAAGATTTCCATGCGGCCGAGCGCTGTTATCGGGAAGTGCTGGACCTGCAACGCACCAGCCAGAACCCACATGCCATTGCCCATACACTGGTGAACCTCGGGAACCTTCATATCGGCACCGGCCAGGCGGCCAAGGCGCGTCCCTATTATATGGAGGCACTCGACCTGCTCCGGGCCTTGAACGACCACCGGGGGCTCGGAATCCTGTACAACAACCTTGCTCTGCAGGAAGCCCGTGAACAACGGTGGGTGGACGCCGTCGAGTGCTTTAACCAGGCTCTTACGCATCATCGGATCGTGGGAAACGAAGAAGGCTTGGCCGTGACCTACAGCCAAATGGGGCGATGTTTTCTTGATCAAGGTGATCTGACAAATGCCGAGCGTTGCCTGAACAACGGCTCGGAGCACTATGTGAAGCTCGGCGCAGAGGCCGGAGAAGCCGCCGTCCTCCGCCTGCTGGCCGACCTCTATGGACGTCGTGGCGATCGTTCGTCCGCGATTCGTTGTCTCGAGCGCACCGTCTTGATCGACGAGAAGTATAATCTCACAGACGCACAGCGCGATGCGGCAGCACTCGCCCGCCTCAAGAACCACGGGACTCCAGCTCGTTGACGCTTGCAACCAGCGTTTTTCGGCGCACTCACACATCTGCTGAGGCAGCGACCAGACATGCTGGCGTCAAAAGAAGAACTTACAGAATCCTAATGCCGTCTTTACACGAACGTGCTATTGTCCGCCCGCAACACATCTATAATGAGGTGCACTTGATACGTCACATGCACACACCTTGAAATCCTCGCTGCAATATTTCCTCACTTTCTGGACACCCGCAAGATCTCTGTTACCTTTAGAAGCGTCACGATTGCTCACCTGCTGTTGGCTTGCACGCTCGCCGACAAGGGTTCAACCGGATGCTGAATGACACGACCGCAACTCGCCGCTCTGATCACATTCGTCGCTCTTTGCTCCCTCTCGATGACATGCGGAGCGGACGAGATCGTTCCTCATCTGACGGTCGGCACACAAGAGATCAGCTTGAGCGCGGGCTATCTGCTCCCTGTTCGCCTCACGGACGAGCACACGACGAAGCAAAGCGGCCCAGCCATTATGCCTTCATGGGCAATGGTGCTGACCGACCCCGTCGGCCCTCGTTGGATTCGAGGCCAACTTATGCTCGGCGCCGAGATTGTTTACATTCAGTTTCAAGAACCGGAGCTGACCCATGGAGTCGGTTTCACGCCCAAGATCAAGTGGATGTTCGAAGGGACGGGCTGGCTGCGGCCATACATCGAGTTCGCCGGTGGTCCGTTTTACACGGATCTGGCCGGCAAGATTCCGGAAGAATCCTCGCGGTTCAATTTCATCCTCACCGCCGGCGGCGGGCTCTCATGGTTCCTCACGCCTCAGTTTTCGTTCAACGCCGGCTTCCGTTTCCACCATATCTCAAACGCGGGCACGCGATATCCGAACCTGGGCCTGAACTCAGGCTTGCCGTTCGGAGGCTTCTCATTCTACTTCTAGGAGGCATACCGTGAACCCTACCCCTGCTCTTCGCTGCCTCATGCTTGCCTGCTGCGGACTGGTCTTGACCGCCGTGAGCGGCTGCTCCCGCTGGATCGAGATGGCAAATCATCCGATGGAGAGTGATGACCGCACTGCTCAGACGATCGCCAAGGACGAACAGGTCCCTTTGATCCTCGATCGGATTCGTACCACGAGAAACGGTTCACCGCAAAATTCCTCGCTCGAAACCGAACAACGCATCCTAAGATCCCTCGCCGACATCGGGTTGTTCGCACATCTCGCCTCGATCAATGGCTCCCCGGCGGAAGCCGGCGAGAAAACCGTCCGCGCCCGCCTTCTGTTCGATGAAGCCGTTGATCCTCATGCCGGCGGGGCCGCGTTAAAGGGGATCGTCATCGGAGCGTCGATGTACATCCTTACTCCGTTTCTGCCGCTGGAATACGATTACGCCGCGCATCTCACGCTCGAATTGGAGCGCTGGGACGGCCAGGTGAAACGGTACGAGAGCCAGTCGGCAGGCACTGCCCGTTACCACCTGTTCGGCGCCACGCCGATCATGATCGATGAGTTGAAAGGCTATGTCACCGAAACCTGCCTGACCGACTTGGCCGGACAGATCGTCAGAGATACCATGTTCTTCACGGCCAGCAGCGCCCCGCTGACGGAACCCAGCATTCGCACAGTCTCCGTCAAGCCGCGTTCCTTCAAGAGGACCAACCCCGCCTCTGTCGCGATGCCCGTGGCCGCTCCCGCATCGCCCGAGCCATAGCCACTGCTGCTCCGTTATTTTTCGTGTGGCTCATCGAAAAGCCACGATGTTATGATGCGTCCTCCGAGGCTGGATACGACGCATGGACATCGACGGCTTCCGTCAAATGGTCGCGAAAAACCCGAAAGGATTCTTAGGCCGTTACGGCCTGGGGAACAAGATTTTGCAGGAAGGCGGCAGCTTGGACGAAGCCGTGGAACACCTCCGGGTGGCCGTGCAACTCGACCCGCTGCACGTCGCCTCGCACCTCGCGCTCGGACGGGCCCTCGTCGGCATCAAGCAACCGGATGAGGCGCGGCGAGTCCTACAGGCCGGCATCGACGCGGCCATCTCGGGACGGTCAAATGGAGGCCGCGATCTGGTTCCCGAAATGCAATCCTTGGTCCGTTCCCTCGGATAATTGCATGGACCTCGACAGCGCCAAACAACGCATTGACTCCGCAATCAATCAATATGGACCGCAGGCCGCTCCTGCGATCGATCTCGTCTTGAACGAAGTCCGCTCCGATCTGGGGGCCGGCGCGTTCAATGCTCTCGTCGAAGAGTTCGACCTCGAACTGCTTTATAACATCGCTCCGTTGGAATCTGACCACTAGCTTGGGAACTATTTGGTGCGCCATTTCCGGTCACGGCTTTGGGCACGCGGCGCAAGTGGTCCCTATCCTGAATGAGCTTGGGCGCCGTGTACCGCAGCTGAACGCGCTGCTGAGAACGACGGTCCCTGCCTCTTTTTTCAAAGACCGCTTGCACATTCCCTGGTCGCTGCAACCCGTCACACAAGACGTGGGATGCGTTCAACCCGGACCGTTGGAGATCGACGTGGCAGCGACATGGGAGGCGCACGAGCAATTTCGCGCTACCTGGGACAGTCGTCTTGAGGCGGAGATCTCAAAGATGCGGGCCCTTCGTCCCGCCGTCATTCTTGCCGATACCCCCTATTTGGCGGTTTCGGCCGGCAGAGAGGCCGGCATTCCCACCATCGTCACAGCAAATTTAACCTGGCACGAAATCCTGACAGCCCTCGAACAGACGACCGTTCACCATCAGCCGCTTTTGCAATCGATCCGCGATGCCTATGGCAAGGCTGAGATGGCTTTGAGAATTGCTCCGGGTCTTCCCCTTGCAGGAATCCAGAAAGTCGTCGATATCGGTCCCATCGCGGACCCTGCTCCATCCGAACGGGAAAACCTACGTTCGAGCCTCGGAATGAAGGCCTCCGAACGATTGGTGCTCGTGGGGTTTGGAGGCATCCCGCTTGGGGCGTTGCCTTGGGAGCAAATGGAGCACATGGGCGGCTATAGATTCCTCGTCGACGGCCTGCTACCTCCCGACTCCTCCCGCATTCACTCGTTGTCGACTATTCCATGTTCGTTCAAAACGGCTCTAGCTTCGGTGGATGTCGTCATGACGAAGCCGGGCTATGGCACCATCCTCGAGGCTGTGGCGTTGCGCCTGCCGGTCGTCTATGTCCGCCGGTACAACTTCGCGGATGAGGTGCCGCTGCTGGAGTTTCTCCATACTTATGGGCAAGGCTGCGAGTTAAGTCTCGCGGATTTCGTCTCCGGTCAGTGGCGGGCGGCCCTTGATGAGGCACTCACCGCCTGCCCTATGGGCGAGCGGCCCGCGCTGACCGGGCCGGCCGATGCCGCAGAAGCCTTACGGGGATACTTTCAGTAGAAGACGTAAATCAATGACTTCGCGACTTAAATCGACAAACGTGAATACAGATCCTTTTGGCGGATTTGGACGTAGATGCTATAGTTGTGGCGGACGTGAGGTGATTCCTACCGGTTCCCGTTGCCATCGCTTCTTATGGACACACCCACACGACGCGCCACGTCTTCGATCGATCCGGCGCTGCTGGCCAGCATCGTCAAGGGAGACCAACAGGCCTTCAGCCAGCTCTACGACCATTCCAGCACTTTGCTGTACACGCTCGCATTTCGCATATTGGGCAATCGGGAGGAAGCCGACGAATTGCTTCAAGACGTGTATCTTGAAGTGTGGCGGAAAGTCGCGCGATATGACATCGGCCGCGGCACTCCAATCGCTTGGCTGATTACCCTGACACGCAGCCGTGCCATCGATCGTTTACGCGCCCGCGCCGTGCGGGGTCAGAATGCCACCATGCGGTTGGACGACGGCATTTCTTCCCGCGTGGCCGATCTCGGCCCAAGCCCGTATGAGACACAGGCCGACCAGGAGCTCCGGATGGCAGTGGGCAATGCGATCACAAGCCTACCGACGGCGCAGCAGCAAGCCATCGAGTTGGCGTACTACGAGGGGCTCTCACACAACGAGATCGCCGCCCGGCTGAATCAGCCGCTCGGCACCGTCAAGACCAGGATCAAACTGGGAATGTCCAAGCTGCGGGAAAGCCTGCGACGATGTTGGGAGCAGGGTGATATCGGATGACGCACGAAGAGCTCGAAGAAGCGGTTCCTCTCTATGCTGCCGGCGCGCTGGATCGAGCGGAACGCCAGGCACTGGAAGCCCATCTCCTCTCGGGTTGCCCATCGTGCCATAACGCCCTCAAAGAACATCAATCCGTCGCCTCACTGCTGCCGTTCGGTCTCTCGCCCATCCAGGCTCCACGCGGATTGAAAGCGAGCATCATGGCTGCTCGCACTGCGGATCCTCTCGCGGTCGACGCACTTTTGAAAGAACACACTAGACCGAGCCTCGAGCCGGGCGAATGGATGAACCATCTGTTTCCACCCATCGCCCCGGCCCGGTCGCTGTCGCTGCCGTGGGCGATCGGCGTGGCGAGCGTGCTTCTTGTTTCCATCGTGGGGTATTTCCTCTGGATCTACACGACGCGGATCTCGGACGATAATTTGAAAATTCAGCAATTGGAGGCTGCAATCCAAGAGCAGTCGGCGAAAATCGCGAGCCTCAACCGAGACGTGGGCCTGAGAGAACGGTCTCTTGCCGAACTGCAGAACGACGTTCAACGCAGGAC